>JAIFKN010000013.1 GCA_020049615.1 bacterium
CCGCCCTCGCCGAACTGATGAAGGGCCGCACCGTCGTGGTGGTGGCGCACCGCCTCGCCACCGTGCAGCACGCCGACCGCATCTACGTGCTCGCCGGCAAGGACGACCCCCTCCCGGGCACGGTGCTGGAAGCAGGCAGCCACGCCGAACTGGTGGCCAAGGGTGGCCGCTACGCCGAACTGGTGCGACTGCAGCGCTTGGACTGACCGTACTGGCTGTGCCGATCTCTGATCGGCGTTGGCAGAATCACCCCCCAGCGCAGGAGGCGGCCCATATGCTAATGGCCTTCCTTGGCGCCATCAGCGCTCCCGATCTCAATCCATTGGCTAGCGACGATCGGTTCAGTGACTGCTGCACGGCCGCGTGATCCAGGAGTGAAGGTAAAGTCCCACGTGATGTTTTCCTTCTTCAACAAAGCGCCCGTATTGTGGTCGAACGATGCGGGGATGTCGAACAGGGTGAACGAGGCCTTCGTCGCAACCACTGCACTATCGCCGAAGAAGATTCCGGCCTGCTCCGCCTGCTTTGCTATATCCAAGGCGATGAAGCTGGTTTCACCAGGAGTCAGGCGGTTTTCGCCAGAAATCGACCGTATGGTGTACTGGACGTCACCCAAAGTGAGGCGGCCAGCCAGGTCGCTTATGGAGACGACACGAGGCGAGTTGTTCCGGATCTCTATACCCAGGCGTCGCAGGCTGAAATAATTGTCTTCGGTCGCCGCGATAAAGGCGACGTTGATGTCTCCGACTGCAAGACGGTTGGCCTCGGCGTTATTCCAGGCGAATTTCGGCGGCGTCATCTGCACGGCGGGTGTGACAACGCGCTGTCCAACCGTCACCGAGCGCTTTCCATAGCGAGCACCGCGGCGCAACGGTTGGACCTTCTCAATCCTGCTCGCTGCGATGTTACATCTGTTACGGAGCGAAAGGACGCCAATAGTGGACGAACCGCCGGTTGGCATGGCACGCACGGCAGACATGAAGTCGTCCCAGTCGCCAGCGGCGAGATGGCAGACGGCCGCGTTCCAAATGGACAGGATGTAGAGATCGAAGGATCCGAGATCTCCTTGTTTCTGCAATCGGATGCCTTTGTAGGCTGCGGTATAGGCTGCCGCAATTTCACGAGCCTGTTGGGACGTGAGATTTCGAATGCCCGCCCGCGTTGGCACCAGCGCTTGCGCAGTTCCGACCAAGTCGCTCCCGGTATCCTTCGGCACATCAATAAGTACAATCGAATCGAATGTCTTGAAAACGTTGCCACCCACCAAATCCGGGCCTGATGTAAAGGCTGCGTCCCATTGTTCTACCGTTGGAGTTGCTCGTTTTTCCGACTCGCCGGGGATCTGGGTGACAATGGAACCGTTCAGCAACGATATCCATTGTGACGAGTAGATCGCAACCCGTGAAGTCTCTCGCACCGTCCCAAGCATAAATCGCGATTCCATAACGCCGCCGCAACCATATGTAGCGGCGCATAAGACCACGACACTGGCGACAAGGAGCGAACGGGCCATAAGATTGGACATGGGATCTCCGCTTGGAGCGTTACTTCGGTTATATTCTCCAGAATGGGTATCTGGCTGAACTTGTCCAGTGTACCCTTGTTTGCCTAAACCGGCCCTGGTTGCGAGCGCATAGACGGACGCGCCCTGATGTGCCACCGTCATCCGATATCCAGCGTTGGTCAGCACGCGCATCGCCAAGGAAGCAGAGGCAACGAGGCAACAGCCTGATGCGCTCGATTCGAGTCCTGTCGCTTCCGTTCCGCCGTGTGAAATGAGCCTGCTCAGCACCGCGAGATGCGCGCCACCGTCTCGGCGTCGAGCGCGGTCGAGCACACCGCCAGGCCGCCCATGCGGCCGGTGAACCAGTTGCCGTACGAGCCGCCACGGTGCACCGCGCCGACGGTGAAGTCGGCATCCGAGCGGTGCAGCGGACCGGGGTAGGCGTAGGGGTTGAAGCGTTCGCGCCGGTCGAGCACGCCATCGAGGTAGAAACACGCCTCGCCGCGCGCGAAGGTGCCGACCATGCAGTGCCAGCGGCCCATGGCCATGGCGCTGCCGCCGATCGCAGCGTCCATGCACCAGCGCTCGCCCGGGGTCGGCCCGCCGACGTTGGAGACGTGCAGGGCGCCCTGCTCCTGGCTGGCGTGGATGCGCAGGTCGATGAACAGGCAGTACTGGCGCTGGCGGCCGGTCTCCAGCCAACGGCCGGCCACCGCCTGGCACTCGGTGTGGTCCTTGGGCTCGCGCCAGACCCAGCTGATCACCGTCACCTCATCACGCAGGTCGAGCTGCTGCGACTCGGCGAACGGCGCCTCGAGCCAGGCCCCGGGCTGGAAACGGGCGCTGTACGGCGACCACACCCCGCCTTCGACCCGCGCCGTGGCGCCGCCACGCTCGTGCAGGACGCAGGGCCGCGGGCCGCGACCCACGCGGTCGCCGCCGGGCTCGGCGAAATCCCACAGGCTGATCAACGAGGGCAGGGCGAGGATGGTCTTGGCAGGCATGCTGGTCTCAGGGTTGGCGCTCGCGCCAGGCCAGGGGGCTGAGGCCCTCCTGGCGGCGGAAGCGACGGTTGAACGTGGCGATCGAACCGAAGCCGCAAGCCAGGGCCACCGCGGTGACGTCGCCGTCCGAACGCAGCAGGCGCTCCTTGGCCCGGTCGACCCGCACACGGTTGAGCACCTCGAGGAAGGTGGCGCGGTGATGGCGCTTGAGCAGGGCGTTGAGCGTGTTCTCCGACACGCCGCAGCGGCGCGCGACCTCGGGCAGGGTCAGCGGCTCGCGGTAGCGCTCGACCAGCAGGGCCTCGACCGCGGCGAGCCGTTCGAGGTCGCGGCGGGCATCGACTGGCGGCGGATCGGCCGGGTTGCAGTCGCTGCCGCCATCGCCGGCGAGGATGGCGAGCACATCGATGACCAGCGCAGCGCGGCGGGCCGGCACACCGGGGTCGGCGGCAAGGCGCTCGGCGGCGACCGCGGCGGCGGCACCGGCGAAATGCACGCCACGCCGCGCCCGCGCCAGCAGCGTGGTCACGCCACGCCATTCCGGCACATCGGGCAGGGTGGTCAGCGCAGGGTCCCACCACGCCAGCGACGAGGCTATGGCCTGATCGTTGGGCAGGAAACCTTCGGTCCAGAACGCGTGCGGCAGTCCCGGCGCGACGAGGAACGCCGCGGGGTGGTGCGCCGTGCCCTCGGCATTGCCCACGCGCCAACGAAACGCGACCGGGCCGGGATGCTCGCCGCCGTTGGCCATCACGATCAGCTCGCAGGCGGCATGGGCGTGCCAGAAGAAGTCCCAGCGCGCCGAGCGGCCATATTCAAGGCGCACCGACGCGCCGGAGCCGAGCGGATCGTGCTGGGTACCGCGGGAGGCGGGCAGGCGCATGCGCCGCATCATGGCTTGGATTTCTGAGCGTCGATCTGCGATTTCTGACCACGGGATCTGCACCTGCGACACCGCGTGGCGCGTAGCGAGGGCCTTTCCGTCGACCGAAGATCGCGCGCAAGGAGACCATCACATGCTGACCTGGGGATACGCGGGCGTCGCGCACGGCGACCTGCGCTGGTGGGACGGCGATCAGACCATCAACAAGTTGAACTGGTGCCGGAAGCACGGCTTCGGCTCGACCGGCGTCAATCTCGCCGAACTTGCCGACCCGGCGCGCCGCGCCGCCGTGCTGCAGGCCGGCGAAGGCCTGCGCCTGGATGTCGGCTGGCACGCCGACTGGTACACCCTGCCCGCCGCCGAGGTCGCCCGCCAGGGCGAGGCCTTCGTGCGCGAACTCGAACGCCACCGCGAGGCCTTGCGCTGCCCCTTCGTCGGCACCAACACCGGCGGCAAGCACCGCTTCGACGCCGAGTGGCCGATCGAGCGGCAGCTCGAGCGGGTCAGCGCCGCGCTGCGCCCCACCGCCCGCCGCCTCGCCGACCTCGGCTGCCCGCTGGCGGTGCACAACGCCTTCGACTGGTGGGGCTCGGACCTGGCGGCGCTGTGTCGTGCCACGCCCGGCCTCGGCGTCCTCTTCGACACCGGCAACAGCCTGGTGGTCGGCGAACGGCCGCTCGACATGGCCCGCCACGTCGCGCCGTTCACCGTCGCCACCCACATCAAGGACCACGTGCTCTTCCCGTGGACCGATACGCGGGCCAAGGAGCGCGGCTACAAGGGGCAGGCCCTGATCGTCGATGGCGCGGTGCTCGGTGAAGGCCACGCCGAGGTGCGCGCGGTGGTCGAATACCTGCTCGCCAACGTGCGCGATCCCGAAGCGGTGATGTGGGGCTGGGAGCTGGAGCCGCCGGAGGGCATGAACGGCCAGTTGGCGGTCGAACGCAGCTGGGCCGTGATCCGCGAGATCGAAGCCGCCTATGCGCGCCGCATCGGCGCAGGAGCCGTCGCATGCGCCCGCTGAACACCCTGCTCATCGGCTGTGGCAGCATGGGTCGCGCCCAGGCCGGCATCCTCGCCGGTCTGCCCGCCTACCGCCTGGTCGGCGTCGCCGACGTGGTCGCCAGCGCCGCCCAGGAGGTCGGAGCCAAGCACGGCTGCGCGCACGGCAGCGACCCGCTCGCGATGATGCGCGAGCTGCGCCCGGAGGTGGTCGCGATCTGCACCGGCAACGACACCCACGCCGCGCTGACCCTTGCCGCCGCCGCGCACGGCGCCAAGGCGGTGTACTGCGAGAAGCCGATGGCGGTCGACCTCGACGATGCGCGACGCATGGTCGAGGCCTGCGCCGCCGCCGGGACGCGCCTGGTGGTCAACCACCAGCGCCGCACCGGCGCCGACCTGCGCGCCATGCGCCAGGCCATCGCCAGCGGTGCGATCGGCCAGGTCCGCCGGGTGCGCATGCAGAATGCGGGCGACACCCTGTCGGACGGCACCCATGCGGTCGACAGCCTGCGCTACCTGCTCGGCGACGTGCCGTGGGAGCGGGTGGTGGCGCAGATGCATCGCGGCGACCCGGCGTTGAAGCCGAAACCGAAGGCGCAGAGCAACCGTGCGGGCTGGCGCTTCGGCCATCCGGTCGAGGATGGCACCGTGGCCGAGATCGACTTCGCTGGCGGCATCCGCGCCGAGATCCTGAACGGCGATCTGGTCGAGGGCTACACCTCCTACCAGCACTACGAGGTGTTCGGCACCACCGGCCGGCTGTGGCGCTGGGGCGACTGCCAGGCCTGCGCCGCCAGCGCTGGTGCAGGCCCGGCGGCGTGGAACGGCAACGTGCTGATCGCCGACGGCCGGCCCGGCACCCACCAGGCGGTCTTCGACACCGCCAACTGGCCCTACCGCGCCCATCCGTCGCCGGGTGGCGAGTGGCGCCTGCTCGAACTCGACGGCGACCCCCTGCGCAACCTCATCGCCGACGCCTATGCCAAGCTGGCCGAATGCCTGGCCAGCGGCGCGGCCCATCCGATGGATGGCAGCGTCGGCCTCGCCGACCTGGAGCTGGTGACGGCGATCTACGCCAGCGCCGAGCGCCGGGCGCCGGTGAAGCCCGGCGAACTGCCGGGGACCTCGCCGCTGTGGCGCATGTTCCCGGACCAGCAGACGGCCGGCGCGCGTGCCTGAGCGCGTCGCCGTCTCGCTGTCGGCCTGGCGGCTGCCGCTGGAGCAGGCCCTCGACCGCGCGCACGACCTCGGCGCGCGCGCGGTCGATATCATCGCCATCCCCGGCTGGGGGCAGCTCGACCCGGCGGCGGTGGCGCGCGACCCGCCGGCCTGGATCCATCGCGTCGGCACCGCCCTGCGCCGGCGCGGGCTGCGCTGCAGTGCGATCAACGCCGCGCTGCCTGAACCGCACCGGACAGCTCCGCCGGCGCTGCGGCGGCACGCGCTGCTCCAGGCCGACGCCCTGGCGCAGCTCTGCGCCGGGCTCGGCGCGCGGGTGGTCAGCCTCTATCCCGGCTATGTCCATCCCGGCGACGCCATCCCCGGCGGACTCGCGGCGACCTGCCGGAACTGGGTGGCGATCGGCCGACGGCATGGCGTGCACCTCGCGCCGGAGGTGCATTGGCGCAGCGCCTTACCCACACCCGAAGCGGCGCTGCAACTCGCCCGCCAAGCGCCTGGCTTGCGTTTCACCCTCGACCCCAGCCATCAACTCGCCGCTGGCCTGCCACTGACCGATTGGCGCCCACTGCTGGACCGCGTCGTCCATGTGCACTGGCGTAATGCCGCTAACGGTCGGTTGCAGGCTCCGTGGGATGGCGGCCTACAGGTGCAGGACCTCCGCACATGGCTCGCATCAGCCGGCTATGCAGGCTGGCATGCAGCCGAGACGTTGCCTGAAGACAAAACGTGGCCATCCGAAATACCGGCAATCCTTGCTTGGCTCGATAGGATCGACTGAGCCTGATAATGTTCCAATTGATGCATAGCCAGACGCACGACGCTTCCAGTAGACACTTGCCTTCCTCGCCCCGGCCATGCACATCTGCAGCCATGCTTAGCCGCACCCTTCTGATGGTCGCCGCCGGCGCCACCTTCGCCCTCACTGGCTGCAAGAACGCGGTCGATGTCCGTCAGGAGATGGTCTACGACGTCCAGGTCGGGGCCTACGAGCGCGCCATCCCCAAGGTCAACGACCTCTACGACTGCGTGCAGGCCGGCGAACTGGCCGAGGCGGACGACAAGGAACCCGCCCAGGCCGACGAGGTCGAAGGCAAGAATGAACTGCTCTGGCGCATGGAGCGCGGTTCGATCGACGTCCTGCGCGGCGACACCGCGGGGGCGCGCAAGCACCTCGACCGCGCCTCCAACCTGGTGACCGAGCGCCGCACCGCCTCGCTGACCCGCGCCATCGGCACCTATCTCGCCAACGACACCGCCCAGGAGTATGCCGGCAACGGCTATGAGCACGTCCTGGTCGACTACCACCGTGTGATCGACGCGGTGATCGCCGCGCAGCGCCTGCAGGGCATCCTGCCGGCCAAGGCCGGCGAGGACGGCTACGACCTCGACACCGCCGTGCAGGTGATGAACAACGTCGCCCGCGGCATGTCGATCGAGCGCATCCAGTTCAACAAGGACAACGCGCCCGACCTGCGCTACTTCGACGACCCCTACGCCCGCTTCATCGCCGGCGTGATGGTCCTGGCCACCCCGCCCAAGCTGCGCGGCAGCGACGACATGAACTTCGCCTGGACCATGCTGAGCAGCGCCTGCAAGGGTTATGCCAAGCAGAGCACGGTGCTCGGCGGCGCCAGCGACATGCGCTACGAGGTGCCGAAGATCCCGCAGCCGGTCCTGGCCCTGGCCATGCAGGTCGGCAGCGCCTTCGACCCCGAAGGCCTCGGCAGCCTGCTCAAGGACCTGGGCATCGCCGCTGACGACGCCGCCTTCAAGATGCCGCCGCTGGGCAAGGACAAGGGCATGGTGCTGGTGCTCAACCACGCCGACTGGATCACCCCGACCGACCGCCTGGAGATCAACCTCACCGCGGGCGTGTGGGCCGGCCCGAGCGTCACCGAGGCCGAGCGCCTGCGCGGCGTGACCATCACCGGCGTGCACTGCGGCTGGACCACGGCCTGGGCCAAGGGGCCGGGCTCCGAACGCGCCACCGGCTGGACTGCGGTCCTCGCCGGCGCCGGCGAGATCGCCAACCTCTTCGGCAAGCTGGAGACCGGCACCTGGATCGGCTTCGAGATGCCGACCCACCGCCAGGATGCCCCGATCCCGACCCCCGGCGTAGTCGTCTTCGGCACCGAGGAGCGGCAGCTGGTCGTCACCGACGACATCGACGCCTATGCCCGCGTCACGCTCAAGGACCTGCAGCCCGGCGTGCTGACCAAGACCATGACCCGCGTGCTGACCAAGCACATCGCGGCGGCCGTCGCTGGCGCCGCCGCCAAGGAGGCGACCAAGGACCAGGGCCTCGGCGGGCAGCTGTTCGGCGCACTGGTCGGCGTTGCCGCCCACGCCGCCGCCTCGGCCTCGGAATCCGCCGATACCCGTCATTGGGGCCTGCTCCCCGACCGCATTGAAGCCTCCCTGGCGGCGGTGCCGGCGGGCAAGCTGCGCATCGCCATCCGTCAGGCCGACGGCTCGCAGGAGCTGGGCGACGTCACCGTCCCGGCCGGTCGCCTGGTCATCGTCCCGGCGCGCACCTTCCCGCGTCCGATGCCCTGCCCGTACCCGGCCGGATCGCCCGAAGCCAGCGGCCCGGTCGCGCCGAAGGCGGCCGCGGCGTCCGAGCCGGTCGTCTCGCCCGAGCCCAAGGTCTCGCCGGAACCCGGCGTGTCACCCGAGCCGAAGGTCTCGCCGGACCCCAGCGCAACCAAGTGATGACCGGCCGCGCCGGCTGATAGCCTCCCACCACGCTCAACCTTCCCCAGGAACCATCCATGAAGCCTTCGCTGTCCCTCGCCCTCGTCCCCGTGCTCGCCTGCGGCCTGTTCGCCCTGCCCGGCTGCGGCGGGACCCAGGTCACCCGTACCGAATCCGGCGCGGTCAAGGACCTCTCCGGCCGCTGGAACGACGATCTCGAAGGCGCTGGCCGCCGGCTGGATCGACCGCTTCATCGGCAAGCACAACAAGAACCCGACCATCCAGCTCGGCAAGGTCATCCCCCGCGCCGATGGCGAGGTCATCAACACCGCCGTGTTCATGAAGGAGATCCGCAAGGAGTTCGTCAACTCCGGCAAGGTCGATGTGGTCGACGAGGACAAGCAGTCGACCCGCGACGAGTTGGCCGACCAGGCCGCCTTCGCCGAGAAGGGCAAGGAGATGGCGATGGAGGCGAGCACCGACTTCCTGCTCAAGGGCTCGATCAACACCCAGAACGATCAGAGCGGCCGCGAATCGGTGAAGTACTACGTCGTCGATCTCGAGATCACCGACGTGCAGACACGCAAGATCATCTGGGCCGAGAACACCAAGATCCGCAAGGAAGTCAGCCAGTCGTCCTGGAAGTGACGTCCTGCCGTCCGCCGTCCTCCCGTAGCCGAGGTCCGGGCCCTGCCCGGACCTCGGTGCTTGTAGGGGCGCGCGGAACGGGGTAGGACGCGCATCGACCTATGCTGACCTCAGGCTGCGACCTGCTTGGCAAGGGCGCCATGGGCGAGGTCTACAAAGGCGAGCAGCTGTCGCTGAAGCGCCCGGTGGCGATCAAGCGCATCGCCACCCACCTGCTCGAGAACGAGGACATGGTCCGGCGCTTCAAGCGCGAGGCCCAGGTCCTGGCCAAGGTCGGCCATCCCAACGTCGTCGGCGTGGTCGAATGTGAGGAGTTCCCCGATGAGACCGGGGCCAAGCACCTGCTGCTGATCATGGAACTGATCGAAGGCGGACGCTCGCTGAAGTCGCACCTCGGCAAGCCGATCGACTGGCGCTTGGCGACCACGGTGATCCGCATGTGCGCAGACGGCCTCGCCGCCGCCTACGACCAGCATGTCGTCCACCGCGACATCAAGCCCGACAACATCATGCTGACCAGCAAGGGCATCGCCAAGCTGGTCGACTTCGGCCTGGCCAAGGCCGCCGAATCGACGGCGCTGACCATGCAGGCGGCGCCCATGGGCACGCCGCTGTTCATGTCGCCCGAGGCCTGCCGCGGCGAGGAGATCGGCCACGCCGGCGACATCTACAGCCTGGGCGTCTCGTGGTGGTACATGCTGGTCGGCAAGTACCCGTTCGAGGCCGCCAACCTGCACGGCCTGCTCTACAAGCACATCTCCGAGCCGCTGCCGCCGCCCACCGGACTGTTCGATCATGTGCCGCCGCCGATCGTCAAGCTGGTCTACCAGTGCCTGGAGAAGGACGCCGCCAACCGCCCGGCCTCGGCGATCAAGCTGGTCGAGGCGATCGAGTCGCTGCCCGCCCAGGGCCTGCTGCTGCCGCGCGACGCCCGCGAACTGGTCGGCGCCGGCGCCGCTGGCGCGTCGACCGGCGGCTCGACCACCAAGCCGACCATGGTCTCCGACGGCAAGGTCGACCGCACTGCCGCCACCATCATCGGTGGGGGCGCGACCACGGCGGCGACCAAGGCCCAGGAGGCGACCGCGCCAACGGCCGTGCCCAACGCCGCGCGAACGGTGTCTGGCGACCTCTCACCGCATGGCGCGGTCGCCGCCACGGTAGTGGCCAACCTCGGTCCTCAGGCCGCGCCATCGTCGCTGGCCGCCACCGTGCCCACGCCGGCCCCGGTCAAGCACGGCGGCAAGGGTGGCCTGATCGTGGCCGTGGTCGTCGTGGTGCTGGCGCTGGGTGCAGCCGGGGCGTGGTTCGCGACCCGGACGCCAGATGCTCCCGCGAAGCCGATCGTCACAGCGCCGATCAAACCGGAACCGCCCAAACCGGTGGAGCAACCAAAGCCGGTCGAACAGCCCAAGCCCGTCGAACAGCCCAAGCCGGTCGTCGCGATTCCGGTCCCTGTCCCCATCCCGGTGGAGCAACCCAAGCCGGTTGAGCAGCCCAAGCCGGTTGAGCAGCCCAAGCCGGTTGAGCAGCCCAAGCCCGAACCTGTGGTTGCGGTCACCCCGCCGCCCGAGCCGCCCAAGCCGGTCGAGCAACCGAAGCCCGAGCCACCCAAGCCGGTCGAGCAGCCGAAGCCCGAGCCACCCAAGCCAGTCGACACCTCGGCGTTCGACGCCGCCCTCGCCGCCAAGGACTGGAAAGGCGCCAAGTCCGCTGCCGATGCTCTGCCAAAGCCAGCGGTCGACGACGCCAACCTCAAACTGACCAAAGCGGTGAACGCCCAGTTGATCAGCACGATGAAGGGGGCGAAAGCACTGTTCGACGAGCAGAAGTACCAGGAATCGTTCGCCATGCTCGCCGCCGATGCCGCAGCCGCGCCGTTCGCCGACAAACCCGTCCGCGACAGGTTCGTCCAACTCGCCAACCTCGTCCGTGAGACCGCCAAGCAGGCCCAGGAGAATCCATGAACACCCGCCCCAGCCTTGTCGCCTCCCTCGCCGTGCTCGCCCTTGCAGGCTGCAATGGCGACAACGGCTCCGCCCGTGCCGAGCGGTCGACCCAGGAGAATGCCAGCCATTCCGCTGCCGCGGCAGCAATGGACGCCTCCTTCGACAAGGAGATGGGCGAGCCCAAGCCCAAACCAGCGGCCGAGAAGCCGGCGGCCGAGAAGCCCAAGCCGGCGGCTGTGGCGGAGAAGCCGAAGCCCAAACCCGAGGCCAAGCCGGCCATCGAGCAGGGCCGGCCAGCTTGGGTGGACCAGTTGCCGCAGGAGGCGGGCAAGCTCTATGCCGTCGGCGGCGCGATGAAGGGCCGGCGCGAGGACGCCCGGCGCAAGGCGCTGACCGAACTGGCCTCAAGCCTGAAGGTCAACGTCAGGTCGACCACCACGATCAACGAAGGGGAGATCGCCAAGATCGGCCCTGGCGGTGAACGCGTCGGGCACGCCTGGTCGAACTACAAGACCGAGGCCCGACTCAGCGTCGATCGCGATCTGACCTATGCGCAGGTCATTGCCGAAGCCGAAAGCGGCAAGGACACCTGGGCCCTGGCCGAACTCGACCGCGCCGCCTGGGCGGCCAAGCTGCGCCAGGAGATCGAAGAGGTCGACAACCAGTTGCGTGCCGAGGGCAATCGTCTCGCCGAGGCCGGCAAGGGCATGCATCCCGCCGCCCGGGCGCTGAAGGCCGTCGGCCCGCTGGCCGCCCGTCGTGACGCTCTGGTCAGCGACCTGATCCTCGCCGACCCGCAGTCCAAGCCGCCGGCTTGGCCGATTGACCTGCAGGCCCTGCTGCAAGCCTGCGCCAAAGGGCTGGCGACGGTTACCATCCGCCTCGAGGGCGCGCCCGACGCGGTCTTCGCCGCCCGTACCCAGGAGGCCATGGCCAAGCAAGGCCTCGCGGTCAATGACAAGGCCGGTTCGGTCGTTTTGCGCCTCGCCCTGCGCGAGACTCCGCGCAAGCTGTCCAACGACTGGCACAGCATCGCCGTGGCCGGCAGCGCCACCGTGCTCGATCCGAACAATGGCAACGTCGCCGGCAGTCTGCAGATCGATGAGAAGGGTGTCGATCCCGACGCTGCTCAGGCCCGCGCCAAGATGCTCGACAAGGCCAGTGCTGCGATCGCCGCCGCGATCAGCGACCGTCTGATCGACTTGCTCGCCGGCGGGACGGACGTCGGCAACGGCCCGGCTGTCGCCGCCCCGGTCGCTCCCGCGCCGGTTGTCGTCGCTCCGCCGGCCCCCGCACCGACGCCAGCCCCTGCGCCCGCGGTCACCGCGCCAACCGTGACCGCGCCGGTGGTCGCCGCACCGACCGTCGCCGCTCCGACAACCGGCGAGGCAGCGATCGACCAGCACTTCATCTACGCCGACGAAGTGTTCATCGACGACAAGCCCTACGAAGGCGAGGGCTGGAGCTATGTCGAACTGGCCAAGGTCCTGCAGTTGCCCAGCGCCGAAAGCCGTGGCCAGGGGAAGTACTTTCCCATCGTGAAGGGCAAGGAGGTGTGGACCGCCCACGCCTGGAGTTCGCGGCCGATCGCAGCCAACGAGATCGTGCTCGGCCAGACGGTCATCGTCTGCAACGACAACCAGCGCGACAGCGTCTACCTCCCGCCGGCGACCAAGAGGGAAGCCCGCACAGGCGATTGGTTCATCGGCCGCATCACCGATGTCTCGGACCTATTCAAGAACCAGGTCACGGTCGCCGGACACTACACCATCGCCACGTCGAATCTGCGTGTCATCGCGCTGGTGAAGTAACTGCGGCTGTAACAGGCTATACCGGCTATCGGGCCGCACAAAAAACCAGTGGCGACAGCTACTTACGTGCGGATCCGTTGGCACGACCAGTGCGTTCCATTCTCCTGCGACGCGTGTCGTCGCAGGAGCGGACAACCCCATGGTCACGATCAGCGATGAACAGGCCTTCGCCATCGCCCACTTCCGCCTCGTGCGGACCGACGACGGACGCGTCCTGATGACCCGGCAGTTGCGACCGGTCGATGCCGACAAGTTCAATCGCCAGTGGAATGAGCGGGGCATCCCGACCCGTTGGGAACGCTTGCAGATCGCCGCCGTCGCCTGAACTGCGTGGGCCATGCGCCCACGCATCCTCGTCAACTGCTCGCTCAACGACCACGAAGCGGACACCCGCACCCTGGTCGCCTACTGCGACCCCGTCCACGCCGCCGGCGGTCTGCCGCTGATCGCCCCCGCCTTCACTGATGCACCCAGCGTTGCAGAAGCGCTCGACACGGTGACGGGCGTACTGCTGATCGGTGGACCCGATTACCATCCCGACGCCTATGGCGGCCATGAGCAGCCCGCCAAGCAGTTGATGGTCCGCCGCCGCCACGACGCTGACCTGCTGCTGGCGCGCGAAACGCGCCGCCGACGCCTGCCGGTGCTGGGCATCTGCGGTGGGCACCAACTGCTGGTGATCAGCGGCGGCGGCGCGCTGGTCCAGGACATCCCCAGCGAGTGGCCCGGAGCGATCCGGCACGGCGAGTGTCCGGATGGCCATGATGTGCGGATCGAACCCGGCTCGCGCCTGCATGCCCTGGTCGGCCCGGCGCTGCTGGTCAACAGCTACCACCATCAGGCCGCCCAGCCTGCGCGCTGTGGTGGCCTGACGGTCTGCGCCAGGGCTACCGACGGTGTGATCGAAGCCGTTGAGGATCCGGCGCATCCGTTCTGTCTCGGCGTGCAATGGCATCCCGAGCGCCTCGCCGGCACGGTAGCGAGCCAGGCGCTGTTCTCAGGCCTGGTGCGCGCCGCCGGAACCTGATGTCGCGCATCGCCATCATCGTCGGCATGCTGGCGATGCTCGCCGGTGGGCTGTGGCTGGCCGCCATCGACCTGCCCGTGCCCAGCCTGCCCGCCGGCTCGGCCTGGACCTCCCCCGGGCCGCCTGCCAATCCCTGGCTGGAGCAGCGCCGGGCTGAACGGGACGCGCTGATTGCCCGGATCTCTGCGCCCGGCGGCTTGGCAAGCGTCCTGCGCGCCCTGGCAGCCGAGGCCAAGGAACCGGGGCTGCTCGCCGAGCTGCCCGATCCCCCCAGCGATGCGCTGGCAGATGGTTTGGACCGGTTGAAGGCGGTCGAAGCCGGCTGGTACAGACCGCAGCAGTCCCTGCCCTTCGTGGTCGCCCTGCAGGATGGCCGCGCCCTGCCCTTCCTGCTGGTCTCGGCGACCAGCACAGCCGGTGAGAACCTCAGCGGTTTCGACGCCACGATGCTGGCGGCCATCGATGCGGTGTCTCCGCACGCATCCGCTGCCGATCTCGCCCTGGCCATGGATTGGCTCGCCCGGCCGCGCCCATTCCTGCGGCGGATCGCTGGAGCAGCCCTGCGCCATCATCCATCTGCCCAGGCAGCCCTGGCCGCGGCGCTCGCCATCGAACAGGATGCCGCCGTGCGGGCCGGACTCGCCCTGGCCGCCGCCAGCACCGGATCCTCGGCTGCGCTGCAGGAACTGGCCTCCGCGATCCCCGGCGGCGAGGCGTCCCGCTGGCTCGGACGTGGAGAACTCCTCCAGGGCGAGCGCCGGGCCGGACTGCACCTGCTGGCCGCCAACGACCCTGCCGCCGCCACGGCCTGCAGCATCGGCATCCTCGAGCAGCGGGGCTGGCGCAGCGATCTCGATGCGGAAGCCGTGGCCGTGCTCGCCAAGCTGGATGCCAAGGAGGTCTCAGCACGTCTGCGCGCCCTGCTGGCCCCCTCCCGCGATTGGTGGCATCCGACCCGGGCGGCCTGCGCAGCCAGGCTCCTGCGGCGGTGGGACGATCCGGAGGGTTCAGCCTGGCTGGCCGAGGCCTGCCGCCGGCGGGAGCTGGGAGTCGTGGCCGGTTGGGTCGGCGGACAGCCCGACGCCGAAGCGGCGGCCTGGGTCCGTCCGCTGCTCCACGACCCCGATCCCACCGTCCGCTACCAGGCCATGCATGCCATGCTGTCCCTCGAGCCGGCCGCCCGCGAGACCATCCTCCAGACCGCCCGCACCTGGCGCGAACCGGGGCTCGTCGATGAAGTGCTCAAGGCGTCGCGACCATGAGGACGGCCTTCCTCGCCATCGGCTGCTTGCTGCTCGCGCTGCTGGTGCTCGCCCATTGGCAGCGGGCCAATGAGATGCGGGCCGCGGGCATGATGCGCGCCATCCATGCGGCCCAGACCCAGTTCCAGGCCGGGTGCTATTCTGAACTCGACAATGACGGCGTCGGGAACTACGGCCATCTCTCGCAACTCACCGGCCAGCATGCCACCGACAAGCTGGGGCCCGGCAAGCTGACCATGCTCGACCGCAGCCTGACCTGCCCCGGTCCGCCAGCCCTGGAGCGGCGCCATGCCGAAGCGCTGGTCTCGGATCCCTGGCATGGCTACCGCTTCGCCAGCTTCCTCGCCACCGGTTCGGATGTGCCACGCGAGTGGACCTCCTGGCTGGCCCCCTGGCCCGAGGCCTGGAACGAGATCCGGGACGGCGGCGAACGGAGTTGGCTCTGCGTCGCCTGGCCGGAACGCCGGGGCCTGAGCGGACGCTACTGCTTCGCCATCGGGCCGGATGGGCGCCTGCTCGCCATCAAGCTCGCCGGGCCGGTCACACCCGAAGCGATCGCCATCGCCATCTTCGGTTCGGTCGAAGCGGCTTTGCGCGTCGGGTCGCCCCGACCCGACGCGGTGATGTCCAAGACTGCCGCTGACGCCTTCGCAGGGGATCCGCTGTCCGCCCTCTGGCGGCGGTTCCAGCCCTGAACTACCCCGCTGAGCGCTTCATCAGCGCGATCAGCCAGCCGCCTGCAGCCAGGCCGGCGAGCATGGCGACGACCGAGAACAGGCGGCACAGCCCGGAGAGGAATCCGTCCAGCCCGAGCAATCCGAGCCCGCCGAGCATGTAGTTCCAGTCGTGGGTATCGGGGTGGTAGTTGCCGACCGAGATCAGCGGCAGGGCCTGGGCCGAGGCGTCGGCGATGTAGGGGACGCTCAGGCCCAGGCTCAGACCCAGCCAGACCAGCGCCACCGGGATGGCGAAGGGCTCGCCCTGACGCCACAGCAACCAGCCGCACAGCAGCGGCGCGCCCCACTGGAAGCCGCTGCCGGCCGCGACGCTCAGCCAAGCCGGAGCCCAGAACAGGGTGGTGAAATGGCCGGCCTCATGGATCGCGATGGTCATCCAGGCCACGGGCGACCAGGCTTCGGGATCGAACATCGGTCCGACGCTGAACCAGGCGAAGATCGCCAGCAGGACGCTGTAGCCGACCCAGGAACGGCCGACGCAGCGCTCGCGGGCCGCATCCCTGATGTCCTGCCAGCGGACCATGCCACAGCGTAGCCACGCCCCGCCGACAGGCCAGACCGAGCCGGTTGCACCGCGCGCGAAGCCCCCGATCCTGCCTCCCCTTCTGGAGATACGATGCGCGCCAGCCGAATGAACCTCGCCACCCTGCGCGAGGACCCCGCCGAAGCCGAGATCGCCTCGCACCGCCTGCTCACCCGGGCCGGCTACCTGCACAAGAGCGGCGCCGGCCTGTACCTCTACCAACCGCTGCTCAAGCGCGTCATCGATCGCATCGCCCGCATCGTCGCCGAGGAGATCAGCCGGGCCGGCGGCCTGGAGATCACCATGCCGATCCTGCAGGAGCAGGAGCTGTGGGAGAAGTCCGGCCGCTGGGCGCAGTACCAGGCCAGCCGCACCATGCTGACGGTCAAGGACCGCAACGGCCAGCTGTTCGGCCTCGCGCCCACCGCCGAGGAGGTCGTCACCGACTACGCCGCCACCGTGGTCAAGAGCTACAAGCAGCTGCCGGCCTGCTTCTTCCAGCAGAACACCAAGTTCCGCGATGAAATCCGTCCCCGCTTCGGCCTGATGCGGGTGAAGGAGTTCATCATGATGGACGCCTACTCGTTCCACGCCTCGCCCGACTGCCTCGACAAGACCTACGAGGCGATGCGCGTCGCCTACCTGCGCGCCTTCGCCCGCCTCGGCCTGACCGCCTTCGCTGTGGAAGCCGACACCGGCGCCATTGGCGGCACCGGCAGCCACGAGTTCATGGTCGCGGCCGAGGTCGGCGAAGACGCCATCATCTACAACCCGGCCAGCGGCTACGCCGCCAACGTCGAGCGCGCCACCGGCATCGTGCCCAAGGCCGGCGCGTGGAACGCCCCCGCCGCTGCGCAGCTGACGCTCACGCCCAAGGTCGGCACCATCGCCGACGTCATGGCCTTCCTCCAGGCCAACGGCTTCGCCGACGTCAAACCCGAGCACAGCCTGAAGTGCGTGCTCTTCGTCCTGACGGTCAAGACCGACAAGGGCGAGAAGCAGATCCGCACCGCCGCCTTCGTACGCGGCGACCGCGACGTCAACGAGGTCAAGCTGGGCAACGCGGTGGCCCGCGGCGCCCGCGGCGCCCTCCTCGACCTCCGCCCGATGCACCCCGACGAGGTCCGCGCCGCCACCGGCGCCGAACCCGGCTTCGCCGGCCCCGGCGAGGGTCTGGCGGTCGACTTCTGCTACATCGACCAGTCGCTCAAGGACGCCGGCCCGCTGGTCGCCGGCGCCAACAAGACCGACCACCACCTCGTCGGCTTCGTCATCGAACGCGACGCCAAGGTCCAGTTCCGCTGGGAGGACCTCGTGCGCACCCGCGCCGGCGACCTCGACCAGCGCGGCGGCGTGCTGGCCGAACGGCGCGGCATCGAGGTCGGGCACATCTTCAAGCTCGGCACCAAATACAGCGCGGCGATGAAGGCCGAGTTCCTCGGCCCCGACCAGAAGCTGCACCCCTTCGTCATGGGCTGCTACGGCATCGGCACGTCGCGCGTCGCCGCCGCCGCAGTCGAACAGCACAACGACGGCGACGGCCTGCGCTGGCCGGTGTCGATCGCCCCCTACCACTGCGTCGTGGTTCCCGCCGGCAAGCCCGGCGACACCGCGATTGAGCAGGCCGCGCAGGAGATCTACGGCAAGCTGCAGAAGGCCGGCATCGACGTGGTGCTCGACGACCGCGACGCCAAGCCCGGGGTCAAGTTCAAGGACTGGGACCTGGTCGGCATCCCCCTGCGCGTGGTCTGCGGCCGCGGCATCGCCGAGGGCAAGGTCGAGTTCAAGATCCGTGGCGGCGAGTCGAAGGACGTGCCGGTGGCCGATGCCGCCGCGACCGTCATCGAAGCCTACCTCAAGGCGGTCGAGACGCTGGAGAACGCCGCCGACGCGGTGACCTGACATGGCCAAGCACCTGCTGGTGGTGGGTTCGGCCAACGCTGACCTGTACGTCGAGATCGCACGCCTGCCGCAACCGGGCGAGACCCTGCCGGGCAGGAATGCCGCCGTCCGTCCGGGCGGCAAGGGCGCCAACCAGGCCGCCGCCGCGGCCCGCCTCGGCCTGCCCACCCGCTTCGCTGGACGCTTCGGCTCCGACGCCTTCGCCGCGCCGCTGCGCGAAGCGCTGGCCGGAGCCGGGGTCGACCTGACGCCCAGCCGCGATGTGCCGGGGCCGACCGGCCAGGCCTTCATCCTGCTGCAGCAGGGCGGCGAGAACTCGATCGTCCTGGTCGGCGGCGCCAACCGCGCCTGGGAGGAGCACCCCCGCTTCGACCTCGCCAACTGCGGCGCCGTGCTGCTGCAGCGTGAAATCCCCGAGAGCGTCAACCGCGCCGCCGCCCATTCCGCCCGCGCCGCCGGCGTGCCGGTGGTGATGGACTGCGGTGGCGACGACGAGCCGATCCCCGGCGACCTGCTCCCCCTGCTCGACGTGGTCAGCCCGAACGAGAGCGAACTCGCGCGTCTCACCGGCATGCCGACCGAGGACGACCGCCAGGTGCTGGCCGCCGCTCGCTGCCTGCAGACCAAGGGCGTCGGCACGGTACTGGTCAAGCTCGGCAGCCGCGGCTGCATGCTTGTGCCGCGCAGCGGCGAGCCGGTGCGCCAGCTGGCCTTCAAGGTCAACGTCGTCGACACCACCGGAGCTGGCGACTGCTTCACCGGCGCCTACACCGTCGGCCTGGTCGAGGGGCTGCCCGAGGCAAAACGCCTGCGCCTGGCCTGCGCCGCCGCCGCCCTGTGCGTACAGCGCCTCGGCGCCCTGCCGAGCATGCCGACCCGCGGCGATGTCGACGGCCTGCTCTCCGTGATGCCGTCATGACCGTCGCCACGCTGCTCGTCTCCTGCCCGGACCGCACCGGCCTGGTCGCGGCGATGTCCGACTTCGTGTTCCGCCACGGCGGCAACATCATCGATCTCGACCAGCACTCCGATCCCGACTCCGGCACGTTCTTCATGCGCCTGGTGTTCGACACCGTGGCGTTCCGGCTCGACCGCGACGGCATCCAGGCGGCGATCGCGGTGATGGGGCGCAGCTACGACCTGACCTGGGAGCTGACCTTCGGCGACCAGCGCCCGCGCGTCGCCGTGTTCTGCACCAAGGTGCCGCACTGTCTCTACGACCTGCTGCTGGCGCAGCGCCTCGGTGATCTCGCCGGCGACATCGCCGTGGTGGTCAGCAACCACCGCGAGCTGGAGCACGTCGCCAGCCACTTCCAGGTGCCGTTCGTGCACATCCCGGTCGGCGCCGACAAGACTGCAGCCGAGGCCGAGCAGATCGCGCTGCTGGAGCGCGAACGCATCGACCTGTGCGTGCTGGCCCGCTACATGCAGGTGCTGTCACCGGCCTTCGTCCGCGCCCGCCCTGGCCGCATCATCAACATCCACCACTCGTTCCTGCCCGCCTTCGTCGGCGCCAAGCCATACCACCAGGCCAAGCAGCGCGGGGTCAAGCTGATCGGCGCCACCGCCCACTACGTCACCGAGCAGCTCGATCAGGGGCCGATCATCGAGCAGGCGGTCGCCCGCGTCTCGCATCGCGACACCGTCGACGACCTGATCCGCAAGGGCCGCGAGCTGGAGCGCCAGACCCTGACCCGGGCGGTGCGCGTGCACCTCGAGCGCCGCGTGCTGATCAACGGCAACCGCACCATCGTCTTCGCGTGATCACGCGCTTCGTCACGTTGTCCTTGGGCGACCGGCACGACCTGACGGCCCGCGCGCATCTGTCCATCCTGTCGGCGATGGCCTGGGCGCCGGCGGGCAGCGAGTTCTGCGTCGTCACCGACCGTCCGGACCTGTTCGGCTGGTTCGGCGACCGCTTGCGCATCTTCGCGGTCGATGCCGCGACGGTGAAGACCTGGCGCGGCCGGCACGACTTCTTCTGGCGCGTCGAACTGATGACCGTGGTCCACGCTGCCGCCCAGGGTCCGGCCCATGTCGTCTACCACGATTCCGATGTGCTGATGCGCCGGGATCTGTCCGACCTCTGCCGCGCTCTGTCTGAGGGCGACGTATTCATGCACGAGCATGAATACGATCTCGCGAACTCGCGCCGGGCCGGTCAGCGCCGTCTCTGGCGTCAATTGACGGGACGGATCCCCGCCCCGTGCCCGATGTGGAACGCCGGTCTGATCGCAGTCGGTGCAGGAAATCACAGCGTGCTCGGGAATGCCCTGGAGACCCTCGATCGCCTGATGGACGAGGGCGTCGCCCACACCCTGGTCGAGCAGCTGTCCATCAGCCTGGCCTTCGCCGCCACCGGCCGCCTGCGCGAAGGCAGGCCGTGGATGGACCACTTCTGGTCGAACAAGGAGGGCTACGCCCTCGCGATCGACCGCCAACTGGCCCAGATCCTGACCGGCAGACTGGACGTGGACGCAGCCGCCGCCCTGGTGCGCCGGGAACCGATCCTGCTGCCGCTGGTGGTGCGCAAGCGCTGGTGGTCGAGGCTGCTCGTCCGCCTGGCCGGGCACGGTTCCTGACCTCGTCAGCTGCGCGATGACCCGCGCGTAGCATCCCGCAGTTCGCCGGCCTGCCGACGGAAATCCTGGGCGGCCTGCTCGGTGGTGCCGGCGGCCTGCAGAGTCGCTGCCGTGGATTCGGCGACAGCAGCCGCGGCATGCGCCATCTGCTGCATGCCTTCGCCGACCTGAGCGCTGTTGCGTGTCACTTCCGCCGTGGTGGCGCTCTGCTCCTCGACGGCAGCGGAAACGGTATGCTGCATCTCGCCCACGCGCCGAGTCGAGGAGAGGACGGTGGCGAGCTGGGCACCGATGGCTTCGACCGCCGTGCGCACATCGGCAACCTGCTCGATGATCCCCCCGGCCGCGACAGCCGTCTGACGCGACAGCTCCTTGACCTCGCTCGCCACCACGGCGAAGCCGCGACCTGCATCACCGGCCCGCGCGGCCTCGATGGTGGCATTGAGCGCCAGCAGATTGGTCTGGCCGGCAATGCCCTGGATGGTGCCGATGACGCTGCCGATCCGTTCGCTGGCCTGGGCCAGGTTCGCCATGATGCGTTCGGCCTCCGCCACCGCCTGCTGGGCCTCGCTGCCGGCAGCCACCGCATCACCGGCCGTGCGGGTGATCTCCCGGATCGAAGCCTCCATCTCCGTGGTCGCAGCCGTCACCGCGGCGAGGTTGCCATTCAAGGCCTTGGCCGAGGCGGCTAGCGCTTCTGCCTCGACCCGGCCGCTGTCGGCGGCATGTCGGAGTTGACCTCCGACATGAACCAGCCCGTCGCTGGCGCGGGCCATCTCCTCCGCCTTGCTGGTGACGATCTCCAGCACCCGACGCATGCGGTCGACGGTACGGTTGACCGCACCGGCGAGCCGCCCTATCTCGTCAGTGCGGCTGGCATCGAGACGCTCATCCGTGCGCCCGGCAGCCATCGCTTCCAGCACGGCAACCGTGCTCGCCAGCGGAGTGACGACCAGGCGGCGCAGGGTGGCGACGATCGCGACGATCAGGATGAATTCGATGACTGCGATGGCTGCCACGACCACCACGGTCAGCAGGCGCTGCTGTTCGGCCTGCCGCGCACGGTCGACCAGCACGGCGACCCGGCCGATGGCCTTGCCTTCCCGCTGGACCGGGCGTTCCTGGACCAGCCCATCCAGCTGCGGAAGCGCCGGAATCTCCGCGGCGGTACCCGTCACATCAGCCCGCCCAAGGAACAGCTTCCCCTCCCCCTCCCCCTCGCGGGCGAGGACCGCGACCACCTCGCGATCGGCCAGTTCGGCGTCGACCGCACCCCGCGCACTATCCTGATCGGTATTCCACATCGGCCCCGAAAGCGCCAAGGCAAGGCGATCAGCCGCCTGCTTGGCCTTGTCCTCAAGCGCCGACTCGCCTGCGCTTCGCAGCCACCAGATCAGGGCGAAACCGCCGATGGCCAGCACCACCGTACTGACAACCACCGTAGCGGCAGCGATCTGTGCGCCGATGCTGCTGGTGATGCGATTGGACAGACTCATGGAGCACCTCTGGCGTGCGGATGCTACAGTTGCAGCGGTTCTTGGCCAGCACTCGGCTGCTTCGCCGATCTGGTTCTGATGCATGGCGGCGGGCGACCTTGTCGGCGTTTACGCACATGAACGCACATTCGTCTGCCCTTCACCTGGAATTCCAACCCTGACCTGTCGAAGTCATGTTGCGCGGCGATCGCTGTGCGGGGTACCAGAGCTTACCTCGTGGCGTCCGCACGAGGAGCCATACGCTACGGATGATGGACCCCTACACGCCACCTGATGCTCCTCCGCGCGCCGATCTGTCTCTTCCGTTGCGGGCACGCAAACGCACCAAGATCCTCGCCACCCTCGGACCGGCCTGTGACGATCCCGCCATCGTCAGGGCGATGATGGAAGCCGGCGTCAATGCTGTGCGGCTCAACATGAGCCACGGCTCGCGTGACGACCAGTTGCGGCGTCTGAGAGCTGTGCGCGAGTTGTCGAAGGAGATGGACCGTCCGATCGCCATTCTCGCCGATCTGCAGGGGCCGAAGATCCGCACGGGGCGGCTCAAGGACGGCGCCCCGGTCGAGCTCGTCCCAGGCAAGCAGTTCGTCATCACCACGGCGGCCTGTCCGGAGGGCGACGTCGACCGGGTCGGCACCACCTACGCCGGGCTGAGCAAAGATCTCAAGACCGGGGACACCGTCCTGATCGATGACGGCAAGATGCGCCTGCGCGTCGAGGATGTCGCCGGCCACGAGATCACCCTGCGCATCGAGGTCGGCGGCCTGCTCAAGAACTCCAAGGGCATCAATCTGCCGGGCGCCAACGTCAGCGCTCCGGCGTTGTCCGACAAGGATCGCGAAGACCTTGCCTGGGCGATCGAGAACGGGGTCGACTTCATCGCCTTGTCCTTCGTCCGCACCGCCCGCGACGTCCGCCATGTCAAGAGCAGGATAGCCGAGGCCGGTCGCAATGTGCCGGTGATCGCCAAGATCGAACGCCCCGACGCCGTCTCCAACATCGACGGCATCCTCGCCGAAGCCGACGGCATCATGGTCGCGCGCGGCGATCTCGGCATCGAGATCTCGATCGAGCGTCTGCCGATCGTGCAGAAGGAACTGATCCTGCGGGCCAACCGCCTGGGCAAGCTGGTGATCACCGCCACCCAGATGCTCGAATCGATGATCGAAGGCGAGATGCCATCGCGCGCCGAGGCCACCGACATCGCCAACGCGGTCTTCGACGGGACCGGTGTGGTCATGCTGTCTGGCGAGACCGCGACCGGCAAGCATCCGGTGCAGACCGTGGCCGCGATGAGTTCGATCCTGCTGGAAGCGGAGAAAAGCCGCTATCTGCCGACCTTCGAGCCCGATCCCGAGGCGCACACCTTCTCGCGCCAGATCATGAGCCTTTCCGGTGCCGCCCACCGTATCAGCGTCGAGACCGGCGCCGACGCCATCCTCATCAGCAGTCTGACTCCTGAGCCGGCTCTGCTGCTGTCGAAGCGCCGAGGCCGGGTACCGATGGTTGGCATCTGCACCGACGAGCGTCTCTGGCACGCCTATTGCCTCTACTGGGGCATCGCCGCCGTGCTGGTCGAACCAGCCACCGACCTGCAGGCTCTGCTGGAAAGCGGCATCGACTCCGCCATCGCCCACGGCTTCATCCGCGATGGCCAGAACGCCGTCGTCCTCTCGCACTTCGACGACCGCATGGTCGCCGGCATCAAGCTGCAGAGGATCTGAAGGACCTACGGCGTGGCGGCGGGCGGTTCCCAACCGTCGTCCCGCTCCGGCCAGACATCATCGTTCTCCCAGCCGGAGATCGATCGCTGCGTCATGTCGGCCGAGTTGATATCCATCCTCGTCATGCTCATGCGGTCGTAGATCACCACCGGACGCTTGCTGTTGAAACCCAGCACGCCAGGGGGCAGACGCAGGGCCTCGACCTTCCAATAGCGATCCTTGTAAGTGGAGTTGATGAAGGCGGTACCAGGTGGAGCGCCATCATTCGCGCTGATGAAGGTGCAGCGGACCAGCAGTTCGGACTCGTCCTCCTGGGTCGGATGGACCGTATTCCAGGCTGGTTCCGATTCGATGATCTGCCAGGGCATCGGATCACCCTCGCCACGCGGGTTGTAGCGCACCTGCATCTTGAACATCGTCTCCAGCTGGGCCTGCGGTACGTTGGTGTTCCTGCTGATGACGCCCAGGTTCACCTTCGTCCAGCGGTACATCGGCAGGAACATCGGCAAGGCGAACCAGAGGCCGATGAGGCATGGTACCAGGACACCGATGACGGCGATGACGGCTACGTTCTTGTTGGTTCCAGCTGCCATGATCGCGATCCTATCCCCTCATGGCCGGTATGGGAAGAGCCGATCAGCCGTCCACCGGTTGCTGGTCGTTGAGCCCGAGGACGTCCCACATGTAGTCCTTGGCCTCGCCCTTGTTGCGCAGCAGCAAGGTGAAGAGGGCCTGGAAATCCAGGTCGCTCCACGTCACCGCGCGCCTGAGCAGGGGCACCATGGGGCTGGACGGCTCGTGCTGCGACCACCATTCGGCCAGTTCCCGCAACCTAGCCACCGCCTGGGCGCGGTTGACGATCGGGCCGGTCGCCGATGCGGGACCCGCGACCGCCACTCCAATCCCGGCTCCACCACCGGCGGGGTTGGCCGAGGGCTGGGTATCCGCCGCGCCGGCGGGCTGGGGGGCGGAGCGCAACCGGCTCAGCAGTCCGAGCAACCCGCAATCCTCACCATCGAAGCGGCCTTCGCTCCAGGTCCGGATCGCCTCGATCTCGGACAGGCAGGCTGAGGCGCCGCCGGGATCGCCGTTGAGCTGACCCTCATCGATCGCGGCGGCGAGCTTCTCGCCGAGCCATTCGAGGGCTGCCCGGCGCGGGCGGATGCGCTGCGGATGCATCTGGTCCCAGAACGTCTCGAACATGACTCGGATGGCGCCGAGGCCGGCGGCCAGCCCGGCGAGGCCCTCGCGCTGCCACAGCGCCCGGGCCAACCACGCGGCGAGCAACGCGTCCTTGCTGCGCTTCTCAAGCAGTCCGGCCGCGCCGCTTTCGACGGCACGCCAGTCGACCTCGCCGCCAGCAGGGTTCTCCAGCTTGGCGATCTCGGCCTCAAGCAGGCCGAAAGCCTCGTCATACCGTGCGGACTCGCCGCAGGGATTGTCGCCCGGGATGGGTTCGGTGGCGAGGCGCTTGAGCAGGTCGGCATCCGGCATGGCTGGTTCCTTCAGGCTGGACGTGGACGACGGACGTGAGGATTGACCCTGCCGACCAGGTGCAGGAGGTCGCGCAGGCTGCTGCCCGGGTCATCGATGGCCAGCGGCGCGGCATCGGCATCACCGAAGGTCCCCGGTTTCTGTACCGGATCGTGGATGCGGCCCGTCTCAGCCCCGGGCATGGCTGGCCACAGTGCGGCCAGACATTCCCCGGCTGTCGGCCGGCCCCACAGCACCGTGGCTCCGGGCGCCTCGCCCGGCCGCCCGGGCTGCATGGCGATGAACACGGGGGCGCAGCCCGGACCGCCGGTGAGATGCTGCAGCATGAGCACCCAGGCGAGATGGAGCTGGTGCACCATCGGGCGCAGCCGCACGCCGATGGCGCGATCCGGGGCGGCAGCCAGGGCGACCAGGTCGGCCCACACGCCGGGTATGCGTGGATCCTGGACCGATCCCAGCGTGCCGGTCCAGAACTCGGCGCAGCGATGGTCACCGAGCGATTCGACCAGCCGGCGGCCTTCGCTATCGAGATCGAGCGGCTGCGAGCAGGCTGCGACCGAGGCATGCAACGCAGCCTGGTTCTGCGGCCAGCCACGCGCAGCCTGCTGCAGGCAGCGCACCAGGAACGGGGTCCAGGCCAGCGGCACCAGGCCCGGTTCGCCGCCGAATTCAGCCTCGGGCAGACCGGCAAGGACGCAGAACGGATAGCGGCGGCCGACTGCATCCCGCGACGGGAACAAGGCCATGGCCCACCACGTGCCCCGCGCCTTGACCATGGCCATGGTCGGCCCGGCGTTGTCGAAGGCCTCGCTGCGCGGACCCGGCGGCCCGATCGGCGCCGGAGCCAGCCAGGCATCGAGCAGTTCGAGCGGCGCACCGGGCGGCGCGTCGCGCAGGAAATCTCCATGCCACGGCAGCTTGCCGAAGGATCCGATGCTGGGGACTGGCATGGCGGTCAGGGCGAGATCTTGGCCGGTGGGACGAGCGAGGCCAAGCCATCGCCGGTGACCAGGGGCAGAAGGGCGGTGTCCTCGAGCACGCCGCCGCCGCGGAACTCCTTGCCCTGATGCGGGAATACCCAGGTCAGTGAAAGGCCGCCTTCCGGACGCACGGCCGAGCTGGCCGAGCGCAACATGCGCAGGATGCCCCAGGCCGGCGTCGGGAAGTCCTTGTCGCCGGTGATCCACTGTCCGGTGGCGAGATTGAGCGAGACCTTCGCTCCGCCGCCGTCGGCGTTCTTCCATTCGTAGCGGTAGCGGCGGTTCGGCCGGTCGTACAGGCCGAAGGTCTGCTTGCCCACTGCGACACTCATGTCCTTCACCGATTCGCGTTGCACCAGCGTCAGGGTGAAGGCGACAGCCAGGTCCTCGGACTCGCCGGCGAAGAAGGCGTCGCGGAACTGACGGGCCGGACCGAGAAGGCGCTGGTAGTCCAGCGACGTCGGCAGCAGTTCGCGACCGGCGAAGCGTGTCTGACGCAGGTTCTCGATCACCGCCACGCGGGCCCACAAGGCGCCGCTCTTCGGATTCCACAGCTTCGCCACCACCGGCAGCGGCGCGTCGAGCGCCGACTTGGGGTCGAAGGGATACTTGCCGGCGAGTTGCTCGGCGAAGGGCTTGGCCACTTCGGCCGCCCAGGCCCGGTCGACTTCGGATCCGAGATCGGCGGCCAGGGCGCGGTGCACGGCCTCGATGATGTTGCCCAAGCAGGCGGTGGCGGCGGCGCGGGCCTGCTCGTTCTCGAGCTTGCCGGCGGCGGCCTCGAAGGCGCCTTTGGCCTTGTCGGCGGCGGCGCAGAGTTCGCCCAGCCGGACGGCGTCCTTGCCGCGCGAACCAGCCTGAGTCGACTGGAGGAACTTCTCGATCTGGCCCTGCAACTCGACCATCGCCTTCAGGCCTTCGTCCACCCACACGCCATCCGTGGGGATCAGCACGCGGACATCGGGGTCGCCGAATTCAATGCGTGCGTATTCGGAGAGATTCTTCACCAGGGTCCGGTAGGGCGAATCCTCGCCGGCGAACTGGCGCAGGCGGGTCGAGGCCTGGGCCAGATCGGCAAAGGCGGTCGGACGAACGCCCGAAAGCAGCTTCAGCCAGCGCGCGTTGTATTCGCGGCCGTACATCTTGCGCAACTGCCCGCGGATGTCATCGACGGTCCGCTCGATGCGGATGCCGGCATAGCGGGTACGCAGGGCGGCCGCCTTCTCGTCCATCGCCGGCTGCCAGATGCCGGACCATCCCTCGGGCGTGAACAGCGTCGGCACCCCGGCGTCGACGTCGACCAGGTCGCGCAGCGGTCCGCCGATGACGCGGTCGCGGCCGATCGGCGCGCCGCTCTGCAGCGAAGCGACGGTGTCGGCGAAGCTCTGGTTGATCCACAGCGCGCCGTTGGACAGCGAACCTTCGATGCGGCTGACCAGCTGCGGGTTGATCTGCGCCTGCCAGCCCTTGGCGGTATCGGCGGCGGCAGTGATCAGGGCGAGATGGGCCTTGGCAGCGCGGATATCCGATTCACTGGGGGTTCCACCGGCAGCGACGAACCAGCGCCCCTCGTCGATCAGCACCCGCTCGAGCAACTGGCGGTCCGGCGGAATGGTGCCACCGAGCATCTGATAGGCGCGGAAGAGGTCGAAAATGCGGTCATAGGTCGCCGCATCCTTGGCCTCCGCCAGGCGCAGGGCGTCAAGATCGCGCCCGATCTTCGTGGCCGCCGGCTCGACAAAGCTCTTGGCGATGCGCGTGCCGTACAGCGGATCCAGGCGCTCGACCACGGCGCGTCCGGTACCACCGCCATGGGCGATGGCCTCGGCCATGACGGCACGGGCGTTCTCCAGGGCGCCGACGGCTTCACCTGCGCCTTTGCCGGCGGGATCGGCGGCCAGCGCAGTCCCGGCAGCGATGGCGCGGGTGACCAGTCGCTGGTCACGGACATGACGGCTGGTGAGCATGGCACCAAGCACGATGCCGATGGCGAGGGAGCCGAACACCGCGATCAGGCGCAGCAGCTTGGCGCGGCGCAGCAGCGGGGCGGGGATGCCGGCCAGATGGCGGTCGGGGATGATGACGCGGGCGAAGAGGTCCTTGAGGAACAACCCACGCCGGGTGTCGCCGGCCTCGGACGCCGGCGGCGGCGAATCGGCGCCCGGCAGGAAGAACACGCTCATGTCCTTCGCCTTGGCAGCGTCGGTCTGCTCCTGGGTGGGCATCTGGGACGCTGGGGCTCCGCCCCCCTCGGTCACCTTCTCGCCCGGACGCGATACCTGGATCCCGCTGGTGAAGTAGAAGCCGCGGAACATCGGCTGGTCAGGGAGGGGCATGGGCGCGAACAGTTCACCGACGAACTCGCCGAACCATTTCTGCAGCGAGGCGAAATTGCCCGGCATCAGCGCCAGCTTGGCGATCTGGGCCGGTGTGCGGGATCCCGCCGCCACCGCCACCGTCCGGCGCGCCTGCAGCGAGGCGAGCAGGCCGCCGACCTTGTCGCTGAACGCATCGCGGGCCTGGCGGCGATCCCCGGCGGGCATGGTCGCACCCCACACCTGGTCGCGTTGCGCGCGGTTGAAGCCGGCGAAGAAGTCCTTGAAGCCGCCGATCAGATCGGCCTTCGAGAAGACCACGTAGACCGGCAGGACGAGCTTGAGGCGGTTGCTCACCTCGATGATGCGCTCGCGGATCGGCCGGACCACGCCGGCGATCGCCGACGGATCGCCCTTGATCAGGTCGCCGACCGAGACCGTCACGATGATGCCGTTGAGCGCGCGGCGCCCGCGCGACTCGCGCACCAGGTCGAGGAACTTCAGCCACTCGCCGTGGTCCTCGGGCTGGGTGGTGTAGCGCCCGGCGGTGTCGAGGAGGATGGCGTTGTCGGCGAACCACCAGTCGCAATTCCTGGTGCCGCCGACGCCGCGGATCGAGCGCAGCCCGTGCCCCATCGAGGAGAAGGCCAGGCCGGATTCCTGCAAAGCCGTGGTCTTGCCGGAGCCGGGGGCGCCGATGACCAGGTACCAGGGCAGCTCGCCCAGCGCCGAAGCGCCCGTCGGGCTTGACTTGAGCGCCGCCAGGTACTTGGCGAACTGCTCCTGCATCTCGGCCTCGCCGCCGCCCGAGGCCAAGGCCGCTCCGGGTCCGGCGTCAGCCTGCTGGTCCTTGAGGCCCTTCTCGATCTTGGAGGCGCGACGCAGAGCGAGGATCATCAGCACCAGCCAGAGGATGACCCCGAGCAGCAGGATAGCACCGGCGATGATCAGCACCCACATGCGCGGCAGACCGAGCTGGTGCCCGCCGAACCAGATGCCGCCGCTGAGCGCCAGCACGATGGCGAGGAAGATCAGGTCCTTGGGCTTCACGGCTTGGCTCCGGTGCTGGCGGACTGGGTATCGGCGGGAATGTCGTCGAGCAGGCTATCGTTGCGGACGCCGTACACGATGAGCATGAGCATGAGCAGGACCACGACCGCCAGCGGCACGACCCAGATGGGGCCGGCGGCGAGGAAGCCGAGTCGGCGGGGCACGCCAGCCGAGCCCTCGGGCGACAGGCCGAGCGGAGACAAGGGGCTGTCGGCGGTGACGCCCCGCGCCTGGTTGATCTCGGAGGCCAGGGCGTCCATCAGCACGCGGCGGCGCTCGGCACCGCGTGCATCACCATGCTTGCCCTTGAAGCCGAGGGCGAGGCAGAGGTGGAACACCTCCAGCACGTCGGCTGCCTTCGGCGTGCGGTTGGTGCGCGCCGCATCGAGCTTCTCATAGAAGGTTTCGCCGGCCGAGAAGTCGTCGAAGAAGACCATCTGCAGGGGACGGTTGAGCCATTCGTCCTTGACCGGCAGCTCGGACAGGAGGATGGCCTCGTCAGCGGTGCCAGCGAGGGCGTACTTGGCGGTGCCGGTCTCGCCCTCGGTGTAGCCCCCGCGGATGGCCCTGCCCTCGAACGCGCGGAACAGGTCCTCGAAGCGCGACCGCAGGGCGGCGGCATCCTGGGGAGGCGCCTCGCCGAACAGGTCGGCGATCTGCTTGGCGATCGGGGCGGCGAGTTCGACCAGGGCTCCGCCCTGGCTGGCACTCTGCGGCATGTCGGCTGACGGTTGGGTCACAGGATCTTCCAGGCGTGAGGCGTGAGGCGTGAGCAGACGCGGCTTCAGGCTGAGACCGTGGCAGGAGGACCGACGCCCTCAAGCCTCAAGCCTCGAACCTCAAGCCTATTCTTTTACCGCCATGAACTCCATCTTCAGGTCGGTGAAGTCGGGGGGGAGGAACACGCCGATCGAGCGGGACTCGACGATGCCGTTCCACTCATCGCCCACGCGCTGCACCTCGAAGTAGCTGCAGCCGGGCTGGGCCGGGATCTCGCCCGGAGGCACGGACAGGTAGGTCACCGCCAGGCCTTTGAGAGCCTGGGCGACCAGCAGCGGCACCTTGCCCGCGCTGGCGATCTTGGCCTTGGCAGGCGTCTGCTGACTGACCTTCTCCGGCGCAGCGCTGCTCTGCACCGACAGGTACAGCCGATGGCCATCGAGCACGCTTTCGGGCACGCGGCTGGTCCAGACCCCGTTGGCGCCCCGGGTAAGGGACATGGGCACATAGCGGGCTGTGATGTTGGTGTCGAGCAGCCCACGCAGACGGGCATCCAAGGCGGCGAAGGTGGCGGTGAGATCGTCGTGCCGGTAGGGCGGGATGTCGCGTGGATGGCCGTCGGCTGCGAAGGTGTGCAGCGCTCCGCACAGGCGGGCGAGCTCGCGCCAGACCAGCTCGGGATGCGCTCGCGGGTTGCCGGCAAGGTTCATCAGCACCGGGATCGCGCCATTGAGGGTGTGCAGCAGCAGGTAGTTCGCCGATTCGCTGACCGAGAACTCGACCATGCCCTGGGTGCGCTGCCGGCGATTGGCTGCCAGCTCGCCTGCCTTGGCACAGCAGATGTCGACCATGCGCTTCAGCAATCGCGCCACCGGCGGGGTAGCCGCCCAGCAGAGGGCCGTCGGGGCGTAATCCTCAGAGACGCTGAAGCCACCAGCCGGGGCGCGGACGATTTCGGCCACACGCAGGGCGACGTGGCCGTCCAGCGGTTCGCCATCGAAGCGCAGGCTGAAGGAGGCGACGCCGACCGGGATCTCGCGCTCGGCTCCGCCATGGACCTCGTCGCGGACGCGCACGCCGCGACGGCGGTAGCGGACCGGCGAGGCCGAGGGCCGGGTGGCATCCTCGCTGCTGGGCAGCCCCAGACGACGGTCGGGCAGGCACAGGAACACGCCGAGCCGATCCTTGTCCGTGCCGAAAGCGGCTTCGAAGGGCCGCGATGGCGGCAGTTCGTCGGCATCGGGCATGCCGAATACGGTGCCGTCGGGCATGATCCCGGCGCAGACGCGCAAGGCGAAGCTGCCGGTACCGAGAGCGTCGCGATCGATCTCCAGGTCGGTCACCCCGCGCAGGGTCGGCTGGACGGCACGCAGGGCGCGCACCTGGACCGATTCCGCATGCCGGTCGGCCTGCTGGAAGTGGTTGGGGGTGATGAACATCCCCTCGTGCCACAGAACACGCTGCACGTATTCCATGGATCAGGGGGCCGGGGCGGGGGTCGGGGCGGCGGTCGGGGCTGGCTCCGGCTTGGCCACGCGTACGGCGAAGCCGCTGAAGACCAGCCCGTGCTCTTCCGCTTCCTCGATGGAGAGGACGGCGGTGCGCTGGTCGACCGCATCGGAGCGCTGGTACATGGCCAGGACACCGAGGAAGGCGGTGCTGTCGGGCACCTCCAGCCGCTGCTCGACAACCGGGTCGCTGTCACCTCCGGGGAAGACGGTGAAGGTCGACGGATCAGCCAGCAACTCGGCGCCAAGAGCAGTCTTGGCGTCGGTCCACAGCTGGTCGACGGTGGCGGCCTTGAAGCGGTCGGCCCCGGCCAGCGGCCAGACCCGGACATTCACAGGCGTCGACTCCTTCGCCTCGTTGGGATTCAAAGGAGAAACCCCACGCACCGGCAACGTGACGGCACGGGGGCCACCGCAGGCAGTGAGCAGCATCGCCAGCAGGGCGGTAAGGGATAGCAGGACGGCTCGTGGCATGTTCTCGGGTCCTCTGTCTGGCAGGCTGTCCAGCCCGCCATCGACGCCGAGCGTTGTGGAAGGTCGAAAGGATGGCGCAAGCCATTTCCAAGCCCAGCCGTGCAGCAGGGTGGCCAATGCGTGCTGGATACCGGGACGGCATCGGCATGGTACCCCAGCGGAGCCACCTCAGACATGCCGGTCTCGTACGAACCTCAGTTGCACGCCATCGATGCGGGTCTCGACCTGCTCACCACCGTCTCCATGGACGCCCAGGAGGCCCTGTCGACCCCCTATGAGGTCGTGCTCATCGCGCGCACCATGGCGCCCACCGATCCGTCCGGGATCGACCCGGGTTCATGGCTGCGCAAGAAGCTGGGCATATCGGTGGCTCGCAACGGCGATCCCACCTGGTTCCACGGACTGGTGACAGCCGTCGAGCACCTCGGCGGCGACGACAAGCAGAACCAGTTGTACCGTATCGAGGTGTCCCCCGCCTTCGCCCTGCTCCGCCACACCCGACGCACCCGGGTGTTCACCAACCGGAAACCGCTCGATGTGGTCAAAAGCATCCTCAGCGAAGGCGACGTCACCATCGATATGAAGGCCGTCGGAGCGGGTGGGACGATGCGCCACATCACCCAGTTCGAGGAGAGTGATTTCGCCTTCGTCTCGCGGTTGCTCGAACAGGAAGGCGCCTGCTACTGGTTCACCCACACCAAGTCCTCCCACACGATGGTGATCGGGGACGCCGAGACCCATCACCCCGGCTCCGGCAACGCCATCCACGCCACCTATGACGGCTCCGCCTCAGCCATCGACGTGGTCGGCAGCGAAGGCGCGGTCACCGCATTGTCGCGCCGCTTCGAGGTGGTCTCCAAGGAGGCGATCGTCCGGGACTACAGCGAAACCCATCCCAAGCGGGCAGCGCTGGCGCAGAAGAGCGTCGAAGCCGACATCACGCCTGGATCGGCCGGAAAATACCACGAGGCGGACTACCACGTCACCCAGAGCGACAACGATGCCCGCGCCTATGCGGCACGCCTTGCCGAATCCCTGAGCAGCCGTTCCTGCAAGGTGGTCGGGGCCTCCACCGTGGTCGCCTTCCGCTCCGGAGTACGCGTTGCCGTGCACGGCAAGGACGACTACGACGAGCACCTCATCCTCAACCAGGTCCACCACAGCCTGGCAGACGGATCGTACCACAATCGGTTCGTCGCCATACCGGTCGGTCGCCTGCCTTGGCGACCACCGCGGACCACCCCGATCCCTCGCATTGATGGCGTCGTCCCAGCCATCGTCACCGCCACCGCCGGAGCGCAGGGCGCCGGCGAGGATGGGGCCTACCGCATCAAGCTGCTCAGCGCGGACGGCGACGAGGAACGCATCGTACGCATGGCCCAGCCCTACGCCGGACCGGCCCAGGGCTTCCATTTCCCGCTACCGGTCAACTCCGAAGTGCTGCTCACGCATGAGTATGGCCACCCGGATCGCCCGATCATCGCCGGAGCGATGCACAACGCCGAAGACCCCAGTCCGGTCGCTGATGCGAACAAAACCCAGTGCGTGGTGAAGAGCGCCTACGGCATGCAACTCGTCTTCGAAGACGAGAAGGGAAGCGAGTCGGTCACCCTCAGCACGCCGAAGGGCAACAGCCTCTGCTTCAGCGACAAGGACGAACTGACCTCGCAACATTCGGCGAAGGACCACAAGACGACCGTAATGGGAACAAGCAAAACAGCGGTCAAGAGCGACGTCACCCTGCAGAGCGACACGACCATCACGATCAGCGCGACGAACAAGATTACCCTGGAGGTGGGCGGCTCGAGCATCGTCATCGAGCCGTCCAAGATCACGCTCAAGACCGCGGAACTGGTCATGGAGGCGAGCGGAGCCGCCAAGCTGACGGCGGCCTCGATCACCGCCTCCGCCCAAGGAGACGCCAAGATCGATGCGACGAACGTGCAGGTCGCGGCCAAGGCCGGCGCCAAGCTCTCCGGCGCCACCGTCGATATCAGCGCCCAGTCTGCCGGCACCTTCAAGGCCACAATGCTGGAGGTTACCGCCCAAGCCGTGGCCAAGTTCGCCGGCAATGCGACCTGCGATGTCGAAGGCGCCATGATCAACATCAAAGGCTCGGGCATGGTCGCCATCAAGGGCGCGATGATCACCAACAACTGAGCCGGCCGGTCGTCAGGGCGCTGCGCTTCCTTCAGCCGGCTGCCAAGCGTCACCGACCGCATTGGCCGCCAACCCGCCACCCCAGCCGGCGAGCACGGCTATGCCGAACACCGGTATCGTGCAGGCGGCTCCGGCCGAGGTGCCCGCCTGCCCGCCCTCGCTCAACGTCCCCTGCCAGAGCTGGATGCCGGTCAGGGTGTTGTTGACCATCGCGCCAGCGACGCCGCCGGCGAGGGAGTCTGGAAAGTCGAGCCCCTTGCCGACCGCCGAGCAGAGCAGGCCGGTGACGCAGTCGGTCGCCATGCCGATCAGGCCGGCGAAGAGGTCGCCGAGAGTGACATTCACCACGCGCACGCTGGGGACGACCATGCAGATCCCCATCGGCGCGGAGAAGCCCCATCCAGCGATGTCCTGGCAGGTCTGCACCTGCATGCAGTAGGCGGGCAGGCAGATCGCGACCGGCGTCGGCCCGCCAGGGATGGCGCCCTCGCACGCCTCCTTCACGGCGAAGGCGGGGAAGAAGAACTTCACCTGCGAGGCGAGCGGCAGGATGGCGAGCGTGATCGAGACCATGAACTCGGCCGGGACGGGCAGGTGCGGCTGCAGCGGCCCCCAGTCGTAGCCCCAGAGGATGTCACCCATGTACTCGGTCGCCGTCGTCCGGGTGTACTTGCCCGTCAGCACCGCGCCCATGAGGTGCACGGAACCCATATGCACCCAATGCACCGCCGGCAGCATGGGCAGCGGAGGCAGCGGAGGCGGATTGCCTGGCGTCACCACGGTGGAGGCCTGATGCGCGTCCAGAGCCGTGGCGACGATGGGCGGATACTTCGAGATGCGGGCGACCATCAGTTCCCCCGTTCCGAGATGGACAGGCCGGCCGCGACCGTGGCGAATACCGTCGGGGTGAGCGGATTGGCCAGCGGATGGCGCGCGGTATAGACGGCGGACATGGTGCCGGCATCGGTATCGACCACGAGTTCGGCCAGGCCCATCGGCAGGTCGAGCTGACGCCTGCCCCCGCCTGGGTCGGGGATGGTGGCCATCGGCCGGTCTCCGGGCACCGCGGTGGTCAGTCCCGCTCCAGCAGCATCGAGCCCGGTGAAATCGAGCCGTGACCTCGGGGCCAATCCGCTGGCGAAGCGCAGCTGCAGGTCGGCGCAGGAGGTCACCCCGGGATCAAGCAGCTTGGGCATGTCGGCCTGGGCTGTGCTGTGCACGTTGCCGTGACAGAACGAGGCTGGCAGCAGGCCCCGCCGGATCTCCGGGCAGTCCATGCCCGGATCGTAGCCGGTCGGGGGCAGACCCATCATCGCCGTGCGCGGGAAGACGTACGGGGGCATGCCCCCCCACAGCATCGGCAGCGGCTGATCGAGCCAGGCGAACGGGGCGGAGAGGATCAGGCGTTCCGGCGTCAGCCGATCGTCGGCCCGCTCAAGGCGCGGCAAAGCCCGGCCGGCGAGCCGTTCACGGTCCTTGAGCACGTAGCCCAGCCCGTGCTGATTGCGGGGATACGCCAGCGGCTGGTGCCCACGCAGCATGCCTTCGAGCGCCGGGGCCAGCCGGCGCCACTTGTCCTCACCCATGCGGGTGCGCGCCTCGGCTGCCACCTCGGCTTCGACTTCGGGATCCCGTCCGCCGTAGGCATGCTCATCTCGCAGGACCAGGCTGGTGAACGGTTCGGCTTCACCGAAGATCCAGGCTGAGCCGCGGCGCAGCAGTCGCCGTTCGCCCCAGGCGAGCGCTTCGACCGTCCGGCCGCCGGCGCGGACCGACAACCGGAGCATCGGTACCGGACGTGCGCTCTGGGCGGTACCGCGAATGAGCAGGTCCGTCCCCAGGCGCCAGCCGGCCGCATCGACCTGATGGCGATACGAGGGACCGCGACCGTCGAGCGGCTCCGGCCACGGCACGGGCTCGTCCCGCAGCACGGCTGGGGCAGGCGAACGCGTCGGCTCCTGGGCATGCCTCCAGGTGAAGACTCGCTTGTGCACGACGGCCAGTTCGTCCCGGCCGGACATGCGCACCACCATCATGGCGTTCGAGGCCGGCGGAGCCTTGGCTGCGGCCGGGGGAGCCGTCGGAGCCGGGACTGGCTGGGGGCGGGGAATGGGGGCGGACGGCATCAGGACTCCCATCCGACGACCACACTTCGCTCGTCGCGCGGCTCCATCAGCCAGCGGAACCGGCCGGCATAGGTCACCGCGAGGGCGCGGGGCCCAGGCATCGCCACGATGCGGATCGGCCGCATCTGCAATCGCGAGCGCCGTTCCCCGATCTGCACCGAGAGCCAGCCACGCCGGTCTCCCGGCAGCGGGAACGCCAGCGGGCCGGCGGTATCGAATCCATCCAGTACGACTTCCGAGCCGAGGTCGTCCGGACGCGCGGCGCAGAGCGCCGGCGGGGCGTCGCGCAGGGTGGCCTGCAGCACCGCCGTGGCGTAGTCGGCCGGAGCCGCGGGGGGATCGCGCAGCGGCGGCGCCCCCGAGGTCTTGTACCACACCGCCGGCAACGGCCGCTCGGTCCAGGCGGTGATGGGTGATGCCGGATCCTCGAGATTCGGGAGCGGCGCGTCGGGCACGCTCTCGGCAGTGGCGCGGAATCCCCGCCCTTCCGGATTCATCGGATGCGGCATCCCCCCTTCCTTCACCGGGGCGACCCCGCCGAAGGCGCGGTCATTGGTGATCGGCATGGTGGCGAACGGCTGCGCCTCGGAGATGCGCAGCCGAGTCCATGATTTCTGCCACGTGCGGTCGCCGAGCACCAGGGTGCGATGACGCACCGAACCGCAGGTCAGGGCCGCCTCCATCCGGGTCACCGGCCGACCGCCACGCGCCTGGACGGCACCCAGCACCAGCAGATCCACGCCCTGACGGCGGAAGTCCAGGTCGTCGCGCAGCGGGGCCCCGTCGATGACCGCCGGTTCGCTCAGCGGAGCCCACCGCTCCTCGGCGGCGGCCGGCACCAGGCGGCCTCCCTCGACGCGCCAGGTCGTCGCCATGGCCACGACCGTGACCATCTCCCGCGGCGAGGTGGAAGCCGTACGCAAGGCGGCCGGCCAGGGCCCGTCGCAGACCAGTCTCATCGAGCGCCCTCGGCCAGCCGCGGATCCCCCACCACCGGGATGAGCGCCAGGCTGCGATGGGCCGCGAGCACACCGGCCTGGGCGAGACGCGAACCATCATCCGAGGGTCCCGCCGCTCCCTTCCCGAACAGAGCGACAGGCTCAGCCTGGTCGAGCCTCGCCCACGCGCTGCGCATGGCCTCGGCCTCATCCTGCGCGACAGCCTCGGCGGTCGGGGGACTGCCGGCGATGATCAGGCCCATGTGGCGCTCCCGCAGACGCCCGAGGTGCTGCTCGACGAGCATGACGCCCAGGACCTCGCGGCCGGGGCTCGCCATCAGCAGTTCATCCGGATGCGCTCGCCATCGAAGGCGACGTCGTCATTGGCGCGGACCAGCGCCGTACCGCGCTGCGCCTCGAGGGTCACGTCGTTCCCCGCGGTGATCGAGACCTGGTCGCGACCATGCAGCTGGATGCTCTCGGCATCGACCGCGAACGCTCCCGCGAGTTCGAGCCGCAGCCCGCCGCCCAGGCGCAGGAGCGGACCGCTCGGCAGCATCACCACCTGCAGGGCCTCCGCCCCGCCAGGCGCGACCAGCCGCAGGACCGGGCGGCCGTCGATGCATTCGATGGTGGCGATGTGATCACCGAGCGCAGCGTTCATGTCGGACTCCTGGCAGGGTGTTGCTGCACGGCAGCGCGGAAGCGCTCTGGGCCATCCCCGAAGCGGATGGCGAGCAGGGCCTGGCGCATCAGATCGACCCGGCGGGTCTGATCCTCGATCCAGCGGGCGCCAGCGAGGCGGACGGTCTCATCGATGGCGTGGCCGTCCGCACCACGGGCGGCGGCGCGGAGGCCTTCCGCCAGGACCGGATGGTCCACGGCCTCGGCCAGCTCGCCCAACTGCGCCGGGTTGCGCCCAGCGGCCACCGCGACCAGGGCGGCAAGGGTCTCGACCACATCGTCCGCAGCCGCCGCAGGCGGTGCCTGCTTCGGGACGGCGGATGGGGCAGGCGGCGCCCCGGTCGCCGATCCGCCCGAGAACGAGGTCGCCACCTGGACTGGACTGCGCGGCGCCACCGGTGCCGGGGCCGCGACGGGACCCGCCGCCTGCGCCCGCGGTATGAGGGCCAGCGTCTGGCGGGCGGCATCGGCGTGCGCCTCGGCGGTGCAGGCCTCGATGGCGTCCGATTGCGCCGCCAGCCAGGCCTGGCTCTCGGCGTCGAGCAGCCCGACAAGGCGCGTCGCCACCGGTACGCTCGCCCGGGCCAGCAGCGGCACCACCGCCTCGGCCGGCAGATAGCGGAGCAGCCGGCGCAGGGCGCCGTCATCCAGCGTCAGCAGGGGATCGAGCGACGGCGGCTGGGCGGCCTCGCGGCGCGCCCCCTTCCCGCCGACCGCCCGCGCCACCACATCACCGAAGGTGCTGGCCGGGCCCGGCTGGGCGCCGGCATCCGACAGCATGTCGTCGAGCACTCCCATGTCAGGCCCCGAACGCGAAGGTGAAGCCGGCCTCTGCGTCATAGCCCACGGTCAGCTTTGGCGGCAGGTCGCCGGCGCCGAGCCGGGTCAGCACCTCGGTGCTGATGCGGGGCAGGAGGTTGCCGGAGATGACGTGGTCGACGTTGCGCGCCCCGGTCTCGGCCTCGGTGCAGCGCGCGGCGATCGCCGCCGCCACCGCGTCGGTGAAGACCAGGTCCATCTTGTGGGTCGACTTCATGCGCGCGCTGACCTTGCCCAGCTTGAGCCTGGCGATGCCCTGCAGCGCGTCCTGCTTGAGTGGGAAGAACGGCACGATGGTCATGCGCGCGAGCAGCGCCGGCTTGAAATGCTTGCTCAGGATCGGGCGGATCGCCGCCACCAGGGCGTCGACCGGCGGCATCTCCGGATCGTCGCAGGCCTGCATGATCATGTCGGTGGCGAGGTTCGAGGTCAGGAACATCACGGTGTCCTTGAAGTCGATCTCGCGACCCTCGCCGTCGCTCAGCGTGCCCTTGTCGAAGACCTGGTAGAACAGGTTCATCACGTCGAGGCTGGCCTTCTCGACCTCGTCCAGCAGCACCACCGAGTAGGGGCGCTGACGCACCGCCTCGGTCAGCACGCCGCCCTCGCCGTAGCCGACGTAGCCGGGCGGGCTGCCGACCAGGCGCGAGACAGTGTGCTTCTCCTGGTACTCGCTCATGTTGACCGTGGTCATGAAGCGCTCGCCGCCGAACATCAAGTCGGCGACCGCGGTCGCGGTCTCGGTCTTGCCCACGCCGGACGGGCCGACGAAGAGGAAGATGCCGATCGGGGTGCGCGGATCCTTGACCCCGGCCTTGGCCGCGCGGATGCCGGTGCCGACGATGGCGTGGACATGGTCCTGGCCCTTGATGCGCTTCTGCAGTTCGCTTTCGAAGGCGAGCAGGGTCTGGGCCTCGTTCTTGACCATCGAACCGACCGGCACGCCGGTCCAGTCGCCGATCACCTTGGCCACCACCTCGGGCGTGACCTCGACGTGCATCAGCGGCTTCTCGCCCTGCTTGGCCTTGAGCTCGGCCATCGCCGCCTCGAAGGCGGTGCGCTTGGCCGCGTCGGCGGTGTTGGCCAGCAGTTCGGTGCGGGCGGCGATGACCTTGTCGGCCAGCACCTTCTCGGCCTGCCAGGTGGTGGTCAACTCGGCGGCGAGGGCGCGGTCAGCGGTCAGCTGGGTCTCCAGCTCGGCCATGATCTCGGCATCGAACGAGCCGCCGGCGTCCTTGTCGCGCTTGAGCGAGGCGACGGCGCGCTCGCGGTCCTGGATGCGGCGTTCGACCGTCTCCAACTCGCCCGGCTTGGTCGCCAGCGCGACCTTCACCCGAGCGGCAGCGGTGTCGACCAGGTCGATGCCCTTGTCGGGATGCTGGCGGCCGGTGATGTAGCGGGCGCCCATCCACGCCGCGGCGAACAGCGCGTCGTCGCGGATGACCACGCCGTGCGCCTTCTCGTAGGTGGCGCGCAGGCCGCGCAGCATGGTGTGGGTCGTCTCGACCGACGGCTCCTCCAGCTTGACCAGCTGGAAGCGGCGGGCGAGGGCGGCGTCCTTCTCGAAGTACTTCTTGTACTCGGCCCAGGTGGTGGCGGCGATGGTCTTCATCTCGCCGCGCGCCAGGGCGGGCTTGAGCAGGTTGGCCGCGTCGGCGGTGCCGGCGGCGCCGCCGGCACCGATCAGGGTGTGGGCCTCGTCGATGAACAGGACGATCGGAGTGGGCGAGGACTTCACCTCCTCGAGCACGCCCTTCAGGCGGTTCTCGAACTCGCCCTTCACGCTGGCGCCGGCCTGCAGCAGACCGAGGTCGAGGCCGATGATCTTGACCCCCTTCAGCACGTCGGGCACGTCGCCCTCGATCACGCGCAGGGCCAGGCCCTCGACCACCGCGGTCTTGCCCACGCCAGGCTCGCCGACGCAGATCGGGTTGTTCTTCCGGCGGCGGGCGAGGATGTCGATGATCTGGCGGATCTCCTGGTCGCGCCCGAACACCGGGTCGACCTTCCCCTCCTTGGCCTTGGCGGTGAAGTCGGTGCAGAACTTGGCGATCGCGCCTTCGCCTGGCTTGCCGCCGCCCGCGGCCGGCTTGCCTTCGGTCATCTGGGTCGGCTCCTGCGACCCCACGACCAGGGTGTCGAGCTTGCGGACCACCTCGTCGGCGGGGATGGCGGCCCACAGCTGGGAGTAGTCGCCGGCGCACAGCCGCGCGTCCTTCTTGATCAACGCGGCGAGCAGCACACCGGAGCGCAGATCGGCATGGCCAAGCTCGAGCGACGCGATGATCCAGCCCTCGTTGAGCCATTCGATGAGGATGGGCGAAAACACCGGCCGGCCGGGGTTGCCGGTGCGGGCCTGGTCGAGGGTGCCCTGCAGGGCGCGGATCAGGCGGGCGTGGTCGACGCCGTAATGCCTGAAGACCAGCCGCATGTCGCCCTGCGGGTCGTCGAGCAGGACGGAGAGCAGGTGCTCGACCGTGACCTCGTAGTGGCCGCGGGTGACGCACAGGGACGCCGCCGCCTCCATGGCCTTCTTCACGGTGGGGGAGAGGCGGGTGATCAGGGTCTTGAGGTTGTCGCTCATGGGCGTTCGGTCATTCGGGGTTTTAGTTGGGTGAGATGAGGATGGCGGCGTCGTCGGGCGGCGGGCCTTCGAGGCGCGCGTCCCAGCCCAGCCGGGCGCCGCTGCCCAGGCTGGCCGGCGGCATGGCGTCGGGGGCCAGGCGCACCTCGACGTCCCAGTCGAGCAGGTCGGTGTTGAACTCGGCGACCAGCGCCTGGACCGCCGCCATGCCGTCGCCGCCGGGCAGGAAACGGCGGAACACCTCGGCCCCGACCGGCCCGATGCGCACGCGGAAGGCGGTGGTGCACGAGAGGATGCGTTCGCCGGCGAGGCAGTCCGAGCCGATGCCGCAGTTGGCGCTGCCGAGCAGACCGTGGCGCTCGGCCGGCAGCTCCGTCCAGGTGGGGATGCACTGCACGATCTCGACCGGCACGCCACCCAGCCAGAAGCCCAGCGCGGTGGCCAACGCAGCCGCCGAGCGCGGATGCTGCGCCAGCAGGCCGGCCAAGGCCAGGGTTCCCATCTCGCCTGGCAGTTCATGCGCGGTCTGGTCGGGCGGGACGCCGGCCAGGGCGCGCAGACGCGCGGCATGCTGCTGCGAGCGCTCGACCCGGTACTTCGTCAGTACCCGGTAGGCGAGGGACAACGCCCGGTGGTTGATGACGTCAAGGAAGTCCCTGACGACGGCGGGCTCATCGAGGAAGAGCGCTTCGGTGGCGTAGTTCGGCAGCGGACTGGCCTGGCCGTAGAGTCCGAGGAAGGTCGTCTCGATGCGCAGCCGCGGCGTCCCGCCTTCGGCTACCGCAGGCAGCCGCTCGATGCGGGCGACATCGCTGGTCGGAAAGGCGAGGGAGAGCGCCGGACGCAAGCGGACCGACTCGCGGCTGGGCAGGGCGCTGGTGCCGATCGGTTCGCCCGCAGCCTCGGCCATGCCGACGGCGCGCACGAACGACCACGCCGGTCCTTGAGCGAGCAGCCTGTCGTCCATGTCAGAGCAGCCGGCGCCGCCCAAGGCGCGGAGCGAAGCGCAGGTCGAGTCCGCCTTCGACGCCGCTGACCTGCAGGCGGGTGAAGCTGTTCAGGCCGGCGTATTGCGCCACGAACTCATCGAAGACCATGGCGAAGAGGTGCACCTCGCCCTCGCCGTCGAAGTGCGATTCCTTGAGCTGCAGCACGATGCGCAGGCCGCGCATGAGCGCTCCGTCGGCGATGGTGGTGTCCGGCTCGGCGGCCACCGCGACGAGCCCATCGAGCAGCCGGCGGTGCGCGCTGCGCGCCTGATGGTCGATCAGGGCCCGCACATCATACAGATCCAGGACCGAGCGCAGGGTTTCGACGTCGGCGAGCGTGCGCCAATTCAGGCCGAGGTGGGCCAGGAGCCGCCATTCGAGCTGCCCGCCGAGGGGAGGCGGCACCGTCGCCGTCGGCTTGGCCAGGTTGCGGAAGCGCACCCCCGGAGGGCACTTGTCGGTGACGAGGCTGAGATCGCCCGGCGCGAGGGCCTGGGGCAGCCGCCCGTTCGTGCAGTTGACGCTGAACGACAGCGACTCGACTCCGGGCAGCTGGCCGCTGATCGCGACATCGGTCCGCATGCCTCCGCCGGTGATCGCGGGCCGGCGCCGGATCACATACCCGGCCTGGCCGGCCTCCGCCGCACGGCCGCCGCGGAACAGCTGCGGGATCGGCCGCGGACGGTTCTCGCCGGACACCAGGCCGACCATGCCGTCGAGCGAAGCGACCTCGTAATGGGTGGGATCGTCGCCAGCCGGGATGACCGGGAACTCGGTCCGGCGGGCGTCATAGGTGACCGGCGTCGCCTCGTGCGGAAAGAGATTGACCGCCGGAGTGCAGCCGAGAAGGAGGTTCGCCTCCGACACCTGCGGCAGCTGGTCCGGCACCCGGTCGAGAGCGAACTCAAGCGTGATCTCGGACGCATCGCTGAACTGGGACAGGACCTCCAGGCCGCCGACCTCGGCGAAGAGCAGCTTCTGCGGCATGGCGAACAGCTCGCGCAGCAAGGCGAAGCCGGAGAATGACGCCGGGGCCGGACCGAGCAGTTCCTCGTCGGGCGCGAAGCCGACCGCGCGCACGCAGCGCGACGGCAACGCCACGCGCTTGGATCCGGCCACCGCGACGACGGCCGAGCAGTGCCTGACCAGGCAGACATGCAGTCCTGCGGCGATTGCCATCGGTCCGGAGCAGTGCAGGCGCAGGCTCTTCACCCCGAGCCCCGGCAGCTGGGAGGCCTTGACCCCATCGGACAGTCGCAGCTTGAGCGACAGCATCGCCGGTTGCACCGAACGCAGGGTCAGGCCGACGATGCGCAGCGGCGGGACCTCGACCGGGTAGGCGGTATGGAAGCGGCAGCGGGTGCCATCGACCGGCGTGGATTCGATCTGCGTCCCGCGTGGGATGCGCCGCGGCTCCTTGTCGTTCTGCCTGGCGGCTTCGAACTGGACCATGGCCAGCGACGGGATCGGACGGAGGTAGTGCGGCCACAGGCTCTCGATCAGCGACTGGGTCAGCTCCGGCAGTTCGTCGTCGAGCTTCTGACGCAGACGTCCCGAGATGAAGGCGACGCCCTCGAGCAGGCGCTCGACGTCGGGATCGCTGCCGGCCTCGGCGAGCATCGCCGCCGTCTCGGGGTGGGCGGCGGCGTACTCGCGGCCCATCTCGCGCAGCCAGGTCAGCTCATCCTGGTAGTAGGTGTTGAAGGACATCAGGCGTCCCGCAGGCGCATGCGGCCGTCAGGGGTGATCGAGGTGTGGAACGAGACCGGATCGCGCCGGTCGCCGCCGGCGAGCTGGGCCGAGACGGTGAAACCGATGGCCATCCGCTGCTCCTCGGACTTGTCGATCGAGACCACGACATTGGTCAGACGGGGCTCGAAGCGCTGGATGCACAGCTTGACCGCCCGCAAGGCGACCTCGGTGGTCGCGGGATAGCCGCGCATCAGCTCATGCGGCGAAGGGATGCCCAGTTCGGGCTGGGCGGCGGCAGCGCCTTCGCGCGAATTGAGGATCCGCTGCAGATTGAGCAGCACCGAGCGCATCACCGCCCCGCGATCCTCCTTGACGGTACGCGCCCCCCCTTCGCGGGCGGCGCGGCTCAGACGTTCGAGCAGGGTGATGTTGCGCAGCATCGCTTGGTCCGGGGTCCGGGGTCCGGGGTCCGGGGGTCACCCTGGCCCCGGACCCGGACCGGCAGGTCACTTCTTGTCGAGCTTGCCGACCAGCGACAGGGTGAACGACGCACCCATGTACTTGAAGTGCGGCTGCACCTTCATGCCGACCTTGTACCAGCCGGCCTCGCCGGCGACATCCTCGACCGTGATCTCGGCCGAGCGCAGCGGATGGGTGTTGCGCACCTCGTCCGACGGGTTGTCGAGCGCCGCGACGTACTGGTTGATCCAGTTCGACAGCTCGCGCTGCAGCTGGTTCTTGTCCTTCCACGAGCCGATCTGCTCGCGCTGCAGCACCTTGATGTAGTGCGCCAGGCGGTTGACCACGAACAGGTACGGCAGCTGGGTGCCGAGCCGGAAGTTGGTCTCGGCCACCTTGCCCTCGGCGCTCTGGCCGAAGTTCTTGGGCTTCTGGCAGGAGTTGGCGGAGAAGAAGCAGGCGTTGTCGCTGCCCTTGCGCATCGACAGCGAGATGAAGCCCTCTTCGGACATCTCGTACTCGCGGCGCTCGGAGATCAGGCACTCGGTCGGCACCTTGGTCTCGATCGCACCCATCGACTCGTACTGGTGCAGCGGGAGGTTCTCCACCGCGCCGCCGCTCTGGGGTCCGATGATGTTCGGGCACCAGCGGTACTTGGCGAAGCTGTCGGCCAGGCGGCTGGCCAGGGCGAAGGCGGTGTTGCCCCAGACGTAGGCGTCATGGTTGCCCTTGACCTCCTCCTGGTAGTTGAAGGCCTTGACCGGCACGGTCTCGGGTCCGTAGGGCAGGCGCAGCAGGAAGCGCGGGGCGGTGAGCCCGACGCTGCGAGCATCGTCGGATTCGCGGAACGAACGCCACTTGGCGTACTGCGGCCCTTCGAACATCGACTTGAGGTCGTTCAGCTTGGGCAGGTCGGTGAAGCTCTTCACGCCGAAGAACTTCGGGGAGGCCGACGACAGGAAGGGCGCGTGGGTCATGGTCGCCACGCTGGCCAGCTTCTGCAGCAGGGCCATGTCCTGCGGGCCGGAGGTGAACTCGTAGTTGCCGATGATCGCGCCATAGGGCTCGCCACCGAACTGGCCGTACTCGGCGGTGTAGGCGGTCTTGTAGAGACCGGACTTGACGATCTCGGGGGCGTCCTCGAAGTCGGACTGCAGGTCCTCCTTGGAGACGTTGAGCAGTTCGATCTTCACGTTCTCGCGGAAGTTGGTGCGATCGACCAGCATCTTCAGCGAACGCCACGAGCTCTCCATCTTCTGGAACTCGGGGTGATGCATGATGGCGTCCAGCTGGGCGGACAGCTTGCTGTCCAACTGCGCGATCATCGCGTCGATCATCGCCTTGTCGACCTTCTGGTCGGCCTTGCCCTTGACCAGTTCGGCGACCAGCGCCTCGACGCCCTTGCGGGCGAGGCCATAGCCTTCGTCGGCTGGCGCCATGTTGGTCTCGGTCATGATGGCGTCGAGAAGGTTCCCGCCGCCGGCTGCTTCGGTGCTCATGTGGATGTCCGTGTGGGTCGTGGTGGTTTCAGGCGGGCTTCTGGCCGAGTTCGGCGAGGATCGCGGCACGCGCGGTCTCGTCCTGGATGATCGCCTGGATCTTCTTGCGGAACGCGGGGATGTTTCCGAGCGGCCCCTTGAGCGCGTTGAGCGCCTCGCGCAGTTCGAGCATCTTGGACATCTCGGGGACCTGCTTGGCGACCGCCTCGGGGCCGAAGTCGTTGATCGTCTTGAACTCGAGCTGCACAGGCAGCTCGCCCTCGCCGGCGAGGGTGTTCTTGGCGCCGATCTGCAGCTTCAGCTTCTGGGCCGCGAGCACGTCGTTGAAGTTGTCCTTGTTGATGTCGACCGGCTTGCGCTGGTCGACCGGCGTGCTGTCCGCACGCTGGGTGAAATCGCCGAGAACCAGCATCTTCAAGGGGAGTTCCTTCTCCTCCTTGGCGCCGCCGGTATCGGACTTGTAGACGATGTTGACGCGCTCCTTCGGCGCGACCGATCCTTCGCTGGCCATGAGATCCTCCTTGAAAGGGTTTTGGCGAGGGGACCGTATGGGGTCGAATACGGTTGCAAGATCCTTCGATCCCGAGTTGCGCACAACCATGGCCCTGCGCGCGACACGTCGCCATCACGGCCTCGAAGGCCGGCTCCGCAGTCGCTTCCTGCAGTGGCATGAGTGTACCTTCGCTGAACAGAGACGGCTCCGGAAGCAACCTTCGTCGTATCCGCTTGACAACCTCTGTGACGGTTCTAACAGGACACCGTCGCAACCTCATCCTTACCACACGGAGCAGCTCCACCATGGCATACAGCCCCCATCTCAAGCTCACCATCGAAGGCCAGACCGTCAAAGGCGTCAGCACGCAGTTCAAGGACAAGGGCACCGAACTGCTCTCGTTCGACTTCAGCGCAGACCTGCCGTTCGACCACCAGCTGGGCACCGCCCATGGCCGTGTCAGCTACACCCCGATCACCATCACCAAGCGCATGGATGAGGACACCACCATCATCCTCACGGCGATGAGCCAGCAGAAGAAGGTGAACGGGGAGATCCACTTCTTCCGTTCCACCGAGAAGGAGAAGGATGAGCACTACCTGACGATCAAGTTCGACAACGCGCGCGTGACCAACGTCTCGCTCTCGCCGATGTCCGACCCGCCGATCGAGCAGATCATCTTCAGCTACCGCACCATCGAAGTGAACTGGCTGAAGCCGTCGAAGCCCTTCAAGGAGGACTGGCACGCTGCCGGCTGACCCCGGCTCCCGCCCGCCCCACCCCCCTGCATGTGAGGTCATTCCGTGGATGAGACCGTTTTCCGCAAGGCGAAGTTCGATCAATCGCCCCTGCTCAAGGCCGACCGGAACCCCAGTTCGGCGGGCGGGGCATGCCACATGTTCGCGCTCAAGTGGATTTCCGAGATCGAGAAGCACAAGGAGCTCGGCACCTCCGACCGCATCCTGAAGATGACCAGGGGCGCCCAGGAAGTCCGCATGCTCTACAAGGCCTTCACCGTGCGCTGGATGGAGGCCGGCAGCAGCACCGACATGGCTGACGAGGGCGTCGCCAAGATGATCGGCGTCAAGGTCGAGCAACCGGTGGAGAATCCCAAGAGCGCGACGGCGGTGGCGAAGCTGGTGACCGACCACAAGCGGCTAGGCTTCGTGTATTCGTTCTGGTTCGCCAAAGGTGGAGCCCACAGCATCGCCTTCTACCGGTCAGGCGGCACCTTCGGCGGTCATGCCTACGCCTTCGAGCCGAACTTCGGCGAGTACAAGATGCCCAAGTCGCGCCTGGGCGACTGGATCTCGTGGCTCGACTCGCGTTACGCCGCCTTCGGGGCGGTGACCAGCCGCAAGCTCCGCCTGGTCGGATTGAACACCCAGTCCGGACTCGGCGGACGCTGAGCCTTCCCACGGTTCCGGCGGGGACCATGCCGATCCAAGCTCGTCACCAACCCCGGACTGGTGGCGAGCCTGTCGGCGTCAGCATCATGACGATGATCCCTTGGTGAGCCGATACGGCGGCAGGGCTCATTCATCCCGCTCGGCAGAGCATCCCACGCCTGGACAGATCCGCGGGATCCTGGTGCAGGCCTTCAGCTGTACGCAGATCCGTTCTGCCGAGTCCTGCTCCAGGCCACGGCGGGCGACCGCGCTTCCTTCGTTGTGCGCCTCGATGGCGATCATCTCGGCGACCTCCTCGGACAGGCCACAGGCCTTCTGCAGGCCGAAGATCACCACATCGAACGGGGTCACGTCGTCATTGAACAACATGACCTTCCAGCCGTGATCGGTCAGTACGCTGCTGTCCGGCTCGGGCTTGGCGTGCGGATCGGGCATGGCGGCGAGACTGCCGCCGGCCAGCCCGGTTCAACCTGCCGCTGCCGCCAAGCGCGCCTGCGCCAGCTGCCGACGCAATTCGGCCAGAGCTGACGGCAACTGGGCCGCGAGATCCTGCCAGCCGCTTTCGATCGACAGGTTGCCGTCGTAACCGATGCCTGCCAGGGCCTGCAGATAGGGTGCGAAGTCGTCGCCGGCCACGCCAGGTGCGGTTCGCTTCTCACGCTCGGCGATGTGGACATGCAGCAGCAGTCCGCCAGCCCGGGTGATCGCAGCCGGGCCCTCGCCGTCACGGAGCATGTGGTAGATGTCAGCGAGCAGACGCACGCCGCGCACGCCCGCCTCACGCACGATCGCGGCGCCCTCGTCGACCGAGTTGATGAAATTGCATTCACCGGTGTTCAGCGGCTCGACCACCAGGGTGACGCCCTGCAGCGCCGCCAGCGGGCCGAGTTCGCGCAACAGATCGATGAACTGGCCCCGGGCACGGGCACGGTCGAACCCCTCCGGGATACGCCTCGAACCGCCGCTGCCGAAAACGATCGCCGTGATGCCAGCCTGGTTCGCGCGGGCGAAAGCTGTCTCCGCCCAGGCACGTATGGCCGCCCGATCGACCGCCGGGCCGACGCATGGCAGGTCGCCTGGCAGGAAGCAGTTGGCGGCGCGGATCGGCTTGCCGCACCTGCGGGCCTCGGCCAGACGGCCCTGCCAAGCCGCGACATCCGCATCGCGCGGCTGGAGGAAGCCCTGCACGTTCTCCTCGACGTAGTCGAGCGTCGACGTGGCAATGATGCCGGCGTTGGCGCCAGCCGAGGTGCAGAGGCCGAGGTGCATGCAGATCTCCGTGACGGGTCATCAGAATCCTAACCTTCCCAATTCGCGCAGCTCAGCATAATTCCGTTCCATGGATACGACTTCCGTGACGGACAGATGGAGCCTGTTCCGCCCCTCTCCCGATCCGACCCTCGCCCTGCCCTTCGCCCTGCGCTCGCTCGGTCGGCACCGCTTCGCCGAAGCCGGGCGGATCGAGGACATCCGCCCGCGCGGTTTCGTGCAGTTGTACTGGGGGATCAGCGGACGAACCGGCTTCGTCACCGACCATGGCGAGGTGACCATCGCCGCCGGCGAGATCTTCGTCTATCCGGCCAACGCCTGGCATCGGCTGAGAGCCGTCGAACGCGACACGGCCTACTGGTGGTTCACCGTCGACGGGCCGCTTGCTGACGAATCGGTGGCCGCATTCGGCCTGCATCCCCCCTGGCCCAAGCAGGCTGGACCGCCGCCGGAGCGCCTATTCGACCGCCTCGCCAACCTGATCGTGGACCCGGGACAGACCGCCGAACGCGCCGCCGCCGCCCTGGCGTGGGAGCTGCTCTCCACGGCCGCCGCCGGAGGGCATGGCGCCAGCGGCGAGGACCTCGTGGTCGAACGCCTGCGCCGGCAACTGATCGAGCGTTCCGCAGATCCCGAGCTGTCGGTCTCGCGCCTCGCCGACGAGATCGGCGAGGACCGCAGCGTGCTGACCCGCCGCTTCACCCGCCTGGTCGGTGTAGCACCGAAGCCGTTCCTGCAGTCGATCCGGCTCGGCCGCGCGATGTCGTTGCTGCACACCACCGAAGCCCCGGTCTCAGCCATCGCCCGCGACTGCGGCTTCGCCGACCCGGGCTATTTCGCCCGGGCCTTCCGCCAACGCACCGGCTTGACCCCGGAGCGGTTCCGCCGGGGGTGACGACTTGCCAATCGGCGAGGCGACCCATCATGCACGCTCAGCTCTGCACTCGTAGCTCAGCTGGATAGAGCGCTGCCCTCCGAAGGCAGAGGTCCTAGGTTCGAATCCCAGCGAGTGCGCCAACGGAAAACCCGGGCCAGACGGCCCGGGTTTTCCGTTGGCGCGCGACGGCTCCGCCCAGCAATGACAGGACAAGCAGGTCGGCGTTGCGCGTTGCGGAAGGCACGGGGCCTCACTTCATGCTTACCCCCAATGTCCGAGGCCGCCGTTGAGGCGTCGAACCGGTCGGTCCTCAGCGCGGAGCCGAGCGCGCCACCTAGCTCCGCTTCGCCGATGACGCGGGGTGCGATTGCCTGCCCTATGTCGCCTTGCCGTTGAGTACGACGGCGGGAGCTTGGTCAGGCGGTACGGAAAACAGATGACCCGCCAGCCTCACCATATAGGCTGGAATTTGAACCTCCCGCCAAGCAGGCGCTTCGCAAACATGGAACACCAGTCCCCGATCGACGCCCTCTGCCCCGTCGTCCTCGACACCCTGCCTGAGCACATCGCCATCCTCGATGCGTCCGGCACGATGATCTACGTGAACCGTGCGTGGAAGCGGTTCTGCGACGACAATGGCGGGAATGCCACCTGCCTTGACGGAGCGAACTACCTGGACACCTGCCGGCGCAGTCGGGATCTGGGGGCGCCGGAAGCAGACGGCATCCTCCAGGGCCTGGGTGAGGTACTGGCTGGTCGCTCTCCTGGCTTTGAACTGGAATATCCCTGCCATAGCCAGACCGAACGACGGTTCTTCCGCGTTTTCATCCGGCCTCTGCCAAGCGTGGATGGCCACCTGCACGGCGCCGTGGTGACCCATATCAACATCACCGGACAGCGAGCCCTTGAGGTTTTCAGAGGGTCGTTCTCCGCCGCCGCGCTGGGCGTCGCCCTGTTCAGTGTGGCTGGCACGCTGGAATTCGCTAATCCCCTCGGGCGTCTCGCTCTCGGCGTGGCAGAGCATGCCCAGCTAGAGGCTCTCGACCTGTTCACAGATCTCCGGTTTGGCGAAGACCACCTGCGCCGTCTACGCACAGGAGGAACCATCACCGACCAGCGTCAGCAGGCTGATGGCCTTCGTCGATTCGAACTCACCGTCTCCCCGTTCAGCCTGTACGGCGGCAGCGACGAGGGATTCCTCATGGTGGCCCAGGATGTAACCGCCCGGCACCAAGCCGAGGCCTCGCTGCGTCGAGCAGAACGGGCGGATCTGCTCGGCCAACTCGCTCTCGGACTGGCGCACGACCTCAATAACGATCTCTCCTCGATGCTCGGTTTCGCCGATTTGATCTCCTCGCAGACCGAGGATGCGAAAATCCACGAACGGATCCACAAGATCCTGGTCGCCGGACGCCATGCCGCAGGGCTAGCCCGCAATCTGCTCTCGATGACCCGGACTCATCGTTCTGCGGCGGACGGCATCAACCTGGAGGAGTTGATCGACGAGGTGGCGGGGATGCTGGAGCGCGTCCTCGACCGCCGGATCACTATCCATTGCGAACACGGAGCCATGGGATCCATCATCCAGGGCGATGCCGATCAATTGCACAGCGCCCTGCTCAACCTTGCGATCAATGCCCGCGACGCGATGCCTGAGGGGGGGGAGTTGCACATCAGGTCGCGGGTGGCTGAACTCACCGGCGAGGAGGCCGCCGCCTGCACGCCGGAACTGACGGGCGGCAGGTATGCTCTGGTCTCGTTCACCGATACCGGGATGGGCATGGAGGAATCTGTCCTGAGCCGGATTTTCGATCCATTCTTCACCACCAAGGCGAAAGGCAGCGGCCTCGGGTTGCCCTCCGTCCTCGCATGCATGCGTCAGCATGGCGGCGGGCTAGCGGTGCGTACCCAGCCCGGCACCGGCAGTTCATTCACGCTGGTCCTGCCCCTGACAGCCGGTCGCCCGCATCCATAGGCCACGAGCCATACGGTTTCAACGGTTCTGGAACGCTCCGCCTTCACTCGCTTCCCGGAAGTCCATCATGCGCAGCATGACTCTCCGCGCCCTTCTGCCGCTCGCCCTCGCCGCCGTCGCCTGCGCGGGGGACGCGCCCGGTTGGGTCTGGGTCGAGGCCGAGTCGGCCACCGACAAACGCGAACAGAAGAACGACTGGTATGAGCCGGTCGACCGCACCACCTCGTTGTCCGGTGGCGAGTGGTGGCGCTCGTTCGACGAGATCGGCACCTCCTCCGGATACGCGGTGGTCCCCTTCTCCGTGCCGCGGGCTGGGAAGTGGCGGCTGTGGATCCGCGCCAACCTGTCCTCGACCGGGGCGACCTGGCAACTCGATGCCGGAGAGGTGCAGGAACTCCCCCTCTCAACCTGGCAGGACGAGGAGCGCAAACACGAGAACGACCCCGCCTGGGAACGCCGCCTCTTCGACCGCAGCATCGTCTCGCACGATGGCACCAACCGCCATACGCTTGCCTGGCTTCGTTGCGACGCACTCGACCTCACGGCCGGCGCGCACCGCCTCCGCCTGGCGGTGAAGCCGGGCAAGGACGGCAAGGGTTTCGCCGCCGTCGACTGCATCGTCCTCGCCGAGACCGGTTTCGACTTCCGGCCGCGCATGGCGGTCAAGCCCGGCGACAAGGTGCAGACGTTCACCGAGATGGATCCGGCCAAGGCCTGGCCCTTCCCGGCCACCCGCGACGCCTTCGGTGATTCGCCGATCGACCTGCGCCGGCTCAACGAGCAGACCGCCGGCGAGCACGGTTTCATCGGCCGCAGTCCGGCCGGCGCATTCGTACGCGGCGACGGCCAGCCGATCCGCTTCTGGGCCGGCACGGAGTACGCCTGGCGCATCCCCTTCGACGATGGCGTCGGCGCCATCGCCGAAAGCGACCGCCGCGCCGTCGCGCACAAGGCGCGCTGGCTGGCCAAGCGCGGCATCAACATGGTGCGCTTCCACGGCCACCTGCCGCCGATGCGCAAGGGCGGTGAGAGCCCACCCAAGGACGGCATCAACGAGATCGATCTGCACGGCGCCTGGTACATGGTGGCGGCATTCAAACAGGAGGGCATCTACTCGACCATCAGCCCGTACTGGGGCAGCCACACCGACAACGAGAAGACCTGGGACCTGGGCTTCGACGGTGGCAACCTCAGCGGCCTGGTCTTCTACTACGAACCGGTGCAGCAGATGTACCGCGCCTGGCTGAAGAGGCTGTACACCGACAAGAACCCCTACACCGGCATCCCGCTCAAGGACGACCCGGCCCTGGCCATCATCCAGCTCCAGAACGAGGACTCGCTCCTGTTCTACACCGCCGCCAACATCAAGGGCGAGCCGCTGCGCGTGCTGACGAAGAAGTTCGGCGACTTCGTGGCGAAGAAGCACGGCTCGCTGGAGAAGGCCTTCGCCCGCTACACCCTGAAATACGAGTCCGGCTGGGACCTGCGCGGCGCGGATGATGCGGCTGCAGGCACGGTCGCCGTCCTGCAGCCGTGGTTCATGACCCTCGATGCGCGCAACCGGGCGCACAAGTGGGATGACCAGGGCACCCGCAACCGCCTCGACGACCAGCTCGAGTTCACCAGCCGGCTGATGCACGACTTCAACGCCTCCACCGCCAGGTACCTGCGCGAGGAACTCGGCTGCAGGCAGCTGATCAACGCCGGCAACTGGCGCACGGTCGATCCGGTGACCTGCGACGACGCCGAGCGCTGGAGTTACACCGCCAACGATGTCATCGGTCGCAACGTCTACTTCAATGGCATCCACCGCGGCATCAACGAAGGCTGGCAGATCCTGCCGCAGCACGTCTACACCAATCGCTCGGCACTGCACCATCCCCGCTCGTGGCCGACCAACGCCAAGCAGCCCGAGGGCCTGCCCTTCATCATCCCCGAGAGCCTGTGGGTGCCGCCCAACCTCTACCAGTCGGAGAGCGCGCTGATCGTGGCGGCGCAGTTGTCGCTCACCGGCGTGGACACGTTCTACTGGTTCTGCTCCGGCGGCGAGGAATGGTCCGACGTGCACAACAAGTGGCCGTTCCACATCCCGATGCAGGGCGGCATGTTCCCGGCCACCGCCCTGGCCTTCCGCCAGGGCTTCATCGCCGAGGCCAAGGAGCCGGTCCTGCACGAGGAGCGCAGCCTGGAGGACATCTGGAACCAACGCCTGCCGCTGATCGCCGAAAGCGAAGCCTACGACCCCAACCGCGACAGCGGCCCGATGCCCACCGAATCGACGGTCAAGACGACCCAGGACCCCCTCGCCTTCTGCGTCGGCCCGGTGACGGTGAAGTTCGGCGGCGAAGCGAAGAACAACCGCGCCCACCCGCGGCTGGCCGAACTGGTCGATCCGGTGAAGAAGCAGCTCAAGAGCGTCACCGGCGAGATCGCCACCGACTACGGACTCGGCATCTACACCGTCGACGCCCCACGCTGCCAGGCCGCAGCCGGTTTCCTGGCCAAGCGGCCCGAGATCGCGCTCACGGACGTCACCATCCGCTGCAGCAACGACTATGCGACCATCGTCGTGGTGCCTCTCGACGGCCAGCCGCTGGCCGCGTCCAAGCGGGTGCTGGTGCAGGTCGGGACCACCGCCAGGGCCTCCGGCTGGGTGGTCCGCCCGCGCGCCATCGACAATGATGGCACTGTGGTCGACGGCCTGCAGATCCTGCGCCAGGGCTCGGCGCCCTGGCTGATCGCCAACACCGCCGCCTCGGTCGCGATCCGCAATCCGGCCCTGACCCGGGCCACCGTCCTCGACCACAACGGCATGCAGCGCGGAGCGGCGATGCCGCTGCGGCGCGACAACGGCGCTGCAGTCTGCGACCTGCCGGCCGACGCCCTCTACACCATCCTGAGCGCGGAGTGAACGCCATGCTGCGCCATCTGCTCATCCTCTGCCTCGTCCTCCAGGCCGCCGCCGGCGAAGCTCCGGCCACGCCGCAGCAGGCAGCCATCCAGCAGGCGATGGAGGCCGCCCGCAAGCTCGACCGCGAGCGCAAGCCGGAGCCGGCCCTCGCCGCCGCCCTCGCCGCCCTGCCGGCCTACGACGCGGCCGCGGCGGCCAAGGTGAAGTGGAGCTGGTCCGATCTCGACCACCTGCGCTGGGCCAGCGCCGTCGCCCGCAAGGTCAAGCGTCCTGATGATGCCGCATTGCTGGCCGACAAGCTGCTCGCCCTGGCTGGCGAGGACAAGGGCTGGATCAGCGGGGCGCGCACCGACCTGGCGATGGCCCGCGCCCTGCAGGGTCGGGCCGCGGAGGCGGACGCCATCTACATCGAACTGATCGCCGCAGGCAACGATGACGCCCAGCTCAACCGCGCCCTCCTCCTGCTGCGCGAACTCGACCACCGCGACGAGGGGCTGAAGCTGTTCGAACAGGCTCTGGGCAACGAGAAGATCGCCGGCTGGCGGCGCTACAACGAGGCCTACGACGAGGCGCGGCGGCAGCGCGAGCTCGGAGATATCGCCACCGCCGAACGGCTCTACGGCCTGATCCAGACCATGCCGGCCAAGGCCGACGAGCAGGCCAAGCGCAGTCCGGCCGCCCTGGTCGAACTCGGCGCCATCGCCGAAGGCCGCGGCGATGCGGCCAAGGCCAAGCAATTCTACGCCAAGGCGCTGGCGGGCGAGGGAGCCGATGCCGGCACCCGGGTCCGGGCGCGCAACGCGCTCGAGGCGATCGCCTACTTCGAGTAGCTAGCGGGCCAGCAGCGGGAGAGCCTCGGCCAGCGCAGCCTTGGTGTCCGGGTGCAGGGCCAGAGCCTTCTCCAGGGCCGCCACCGCCAGCGCGGTCGCCGGGCGCTCGCGGCGCAGGGCGGTGAGGCGGTCGCGCAGTTCTGGCTGGGCGGCGCCCAGCAGGTGAGCGGCGACGGCCGCGGCATGCAGGCTCAGACGGGCGACGGTCGGGGCGTGCTCACCCCCCTGCCGCTCGGCCGCCTCGCCGATCTGGGCACGGGCCGCGTCGGCATCGCTGGCGGCGAGCAGCACGGCGCGCAGGGCGCAGATCTGCGCCCCGGGCGCTTCACGGAGGTCGCACCAATCGCTGCGCCGGCCGAGGTAGCTGCCGCACAACACCTCGTCCTGACGGCGCACGGCGGCGCGCAGCAGGGCGTGGTGGGCGTGGCGGCGGGAGTGGATGCCGGTGGTCGCCAGCTCGGCGGCCGCAGCGGCGGGCTGGGCGGTGCCGGCCATGACCGACAGCGCGGCGCCGACCTCGGCCTCGCTGGCGGCCGGATCGTCGGCCAGGACGGTCACGCGCAGGCAGGACAGCCGCGACTGCGCGATGGTCCGATCCTGCTCGTCGGCCAGCTTCGCCGCCGCCTCGTCGGCGCGGTCGAGGTGCTTGCGGGCATCCTTCCAGCGCGCCTCGCCGGCGGCGATGCGTGCCCGCTCCTCGGCCAAGCGGATGAACAGGGCGCGGCCGCCGCAGCCCACCGTCTCGGTGCGCTGCCACGGGGCGATGAACAGTTCGGCGTGCTCGAGGTCGAAGGCCTCGCGCGCATTGGCGGCGGCGTGCAGGGCCGTCTCCACCACCTCGGCCGGCAGGTCCTCGCGCAGATCGGCGAGACGCTGGATCAGACGCGCCGCGGTGGCGCGATCGATGCCGCCGCCGGCCGCCTGGGCGGCGATCAGCGAACTGTCGAGGCGCAGCCGGTCGCGCGGACGCAGCGCGCCGGCGTTGGCGTCGAGCCAGGCCAGCTCGCGCGCCAGGCGCGGGGCGTCGGTGATGCGGCCGCGGGCCAGTCCGGTGAGGTGCCGGTGCAGGGCGATGGCGGCCTCGGCGTCGGCGGCGAGGCGCGTGGCGACGCGCGCCAGCAGGCACTCGGCCAGGCCGCCGGCGTCCTCGGCCGCCTCGGCGAGCAATCCGCTCCACGCCGGCCACAGCGGCAGTGTGCCACCAGCCAGGCTGGCCAGGCTGTCGCGCAGGGCCGGGGTCGGTTCGAGCAGGCAGGAGCCGGCGAGTCCGCTCTGGCGGATGCGCGCGACCTCGGCCTCGCGACGGCCACCCCAGGTCCACACCAGCGCCTCGGCCAGGGCCACGGCGTGATCGGTGCCGATGGCGACGCTCAGGCTGCAGCCGAGTTCGCGACCGAGCGCGGCCAGCGCGGCGTCGAGGGCGGTGCGATCGATGCCTTCGGCCCAGGCCGGCAGTTCGACCGTGACGGAGAGGCCGCCGGAGCGCGGCACGGCCAGCGCGACCAGCGAGGCCAGCGCCAGGACCGCGTCGGCCCACGATTCGCCCAGGCGCTCGCCGCAGTCGGCGAGCGGCAGGCCGATGACGCCGCCGTCGCGGTCGGCGACCGCCTGCACGGCGGCATCGAGCTGATCGAGATCGGCGCACTCGGCGGCGCGCCAGCCGGCCTCGACCGGTCCGCGCTCCAGCGCGCCGGCAAGCAGCAGGCCGACGGCGTTGCCCGGACGGCGGCCCTTGCCGTCGCCGCGTCCACGGCCACCGGCGACGGCCACGACCAGGCGCCAGCCCGGCTGCGCCTTGAGCCGGGTCAGGCGGTGCTCGGCCGAACCGAGATGCACGCTGCTGAGCGAGCGGCCGGCGGTGCGGCGTTCCTGCTCCTGGTGCGCGAGATCGTCACCGCGCTTGATGCGCTGCATGCGCTCGGCGGCCTGCGCCCCCTCGGCGGGGAAGCGGGCGGCGAGACGCTCGCGGGCGGCCTTGGTCGCCTCGCCCTCGGGGCCGTGCTCCTTGAGCGCGGCGCGGAAGCGGCGGTCAAGTTCGTCGAGCTCGTGGCGGCGCTGCTGGTCGAGGCGTTCGCGCGACGGCCCGTCGAGGGCGGCGATGGCGGCCAGCACCTCGGGATCGGCCCAGCTGCGCTCGGCGACCAGGCGGCCGGCCTGGGCGGTGGCCTCGGCGGCGGCGCGGATCTGCGACAGGGTGGCGGCGATGCGCTCGGCGACGCCGGAGAAGCGCGACTCGATGTGACCGCGCAGGTCGCGGGCCGGCGGCGAGTCCTCGCCCTCGGCGCGGGCGGCGTTGCCCAGGCGGACGAGCAGTTCGTCGAGCTCGCGGGCGCGCTCGCTCTCGAGCTTGGCCTTGGCCTCGGGGTGGGCGTCGAGCAGCTTCTTCCACGCGGCGGCGACCGAGGGATCCTCGGGGCCGCGGGCGGCGAGCAGGTTCTCCCAGTCGCGCTTGAGCGCGGCGACCGGCGGCGGCGGGTAGAGTGCGGCCATGGTCAGCTGCACGCCCTGCGCCTGCAGGTGTTCGGCGATCAGCGCGCGCAGATCGTCACGCACCGGCATCGGCGGACGCAGCACGGCGAAGGCGACCTCGCGGATGGCGGCGGCCGGATCAGCGCCGGCAGTCTTGGCGGCCAGCACCTGGGCGACGCGCTCGCGGATGCGCGCCAGCTGGCGCTTGGCGTCTGCGTCGACCTGCCAGTTGAGCAGCGCGGGCGGGACGAAGACCTCGACCGGGGCGGCGGGAACCGGAGCAGCGACCGGGGCGGGAACGCCCTCGGGTGCGACGGCCGGCTGGGCGCCGTCGGCCACGGGGGCCGGAGCGGCCTCGACGGCGGGTGCGACCGGAGCGGCAGCGGCGGCCGGAGCCGGCACGGTGATGTGCCGTGACAGCCAGGCTTCCCAGGCGATGCGCGGCGGACGCGGCGGCATCGGGGCGGGCGCCGGACGCTCGCGGTATTCGCGGGGTCCGCGGTCATCACGCGGTCCACGGCTGTCGCCACGCGGCCCTCGGTCATCACGCGGACCGCGGTTGTCGCGCGGCCCGCGGCTGTCGCGACGATCCGGAGCCGGAGCCGAAGCCTCGACGGGAGCGCCAGCCGGAGCCGCCGGCTTGGCCTTGGCCTTCTGCGGGCGCATCGAGGCGATGTACTCGACCGCCAGCTCCTTGAGCGCACCCAGCGTGGCGTGGTCGGCGGGGAAACAGGCGTCCATCGCCGCGTCGGGGCGCAGGCCGCCGGGCGCGGGACGGCCCGCAACCAGGGCGTTGACCAGATCGATGGCCTTCTCGAAGCCCGGCAAATCCTTGTTCGGCAGCGGCTTCACCGCGCTCAAACCGATGTCGGCGAGCTTGCGCTCGAGGAAGCTGGCGGGCAACCGGCCGCGGGCGCAGGCGAAGAGGTCGTGTACGGCGCTGGACCAGCGCTGCGAGGGCGAGGCGATCATGGGGCGAACAGCCTATGAGCCGCGGGAAAACACCAACACCTGTCGGCCATCGCACCACCTCCCTTCCCCCGGCCATCCGCTGCAGGTAGCCTCGGGGCATGCCCTGCCGCTGCCCGACCGGCGACATCGTCCTCGCCTCGGAACTCGGACATGCCGAACTGGTCGCCGAAGGAGACTTCGAACGGCCCGTTCCGCCATATCCACGGCATGTGAACCAGGAGCGCTGGGCCATCCGCCACTGCCAGGCCTGCGGGATGTGGTGGTGGATGCAGAGTGCCACCACCACCCACCACACCTACGACCGCAATGACGAGCAGCGGGTCGTCGGTTCGGTCACCAGCACCGACGGCAATGCCCTGCGCTGCACCGATCGCACCGAGGCCGAGGCGCTGACCGTCGACTACCCGGACTTCGCCAAGGCGGCGGCACGCTTCCAGCAGACCTTTCCGCGTTTCGACTACGGTGATCCGCCGGAGGCGGCGAAGGCCTACACCCAGTTGCAACCGCTGCTACACCGCCATCCCGCCGCCAGATATCTGCAGTGCGTCCTCCGGCCCGACGTGAGCCTGGAGCACTGGCGGCAGGCGGATGTGCGCGTCGCCCCATTGCGGCGGCGCATGCACGCGTTGATGGAGTCCTTGATGCGCCAGCCCGACGACCCCGACGGGGCCGCCGAACTGGTCCGCCTGCAGCAACGCTGTGCCGAGGTGCGCGCAGCGGAATCCGTGCCCGACTGGCAACACGTGGACATGAGCGAACTGTGGACGCCCGCCCTCGCTCCGGCGTACCGTGCCATGACAGAGCGCCAGCCGATGCTGACGCAGCAGCGTAGCCTCGATGCAGCCACACAAGCCCGCTTCACCACCCTCCAGCGGAGCATCGGGGCGTCGTGGGGGGCGTTCATGGCCGAGGCGCGCATCCCGGCGCCGCTGATCGAATTCCGCCTGCTGGTCCAGCAGCTGAATGACCTGCATCCGCAGGGCGTCAGCGCCGATCCGGCGGTGTGGGACCGGCCCGAAGCCATCGCCCTGCGGCTGCGCACGCTGATGCAACGCCATGGCCTGGGCTGGGAACGCGACCGTTTCCTCCCCGTGGAGGTGGAACGCCGCCTCGGCCTGCCCCCGCATCCGTTCCGCCCGCCCCGGCCCGGCCGGCACTGAGGCGCACCCAGGGCCTTGTACAACCGCACCCACGGGCAATCCGCGCGACCCAGGGACTGTGCATGATGGGCGCATGCACCCAGCGAACGCCCAGGCCCTCCGCCCCCTCCCCGCCGACCTCATCGCTGGCTACCGCCGCGATGGCTTCTGCGTCGTCCGCGGCCTGCTCTCGGCAGACGAATGCGCCGAGTACCGGACTGAATGCCTGCGTATGTGCGGCGAAAGCGACCTGCTGCGTAACCAGGCGGGCTCGAAGTACCGCGCAGCACTGATCCAGCGGGTCAACGTCTGGCGCGACAGCCCGGTGATCGCCCGGCTGACCCTGCACCGCCAGCTGTGCGCCTGGGCCACCGCCCTGGCCGGCGAGCCGCTGCGCCTGTGGCACGACCACATCCTGGCCAAGGCGCCCAGGAACGGGGCCCCGACCGAATTTCACCAGGACCAGCCCTACTGGCCGCACCGCGACTCGGCCCAGCCGATCTCGGCCTGGATCGCCTTGCAGGATGTGCCGGTCGAGCGTGGCTGCATGAGTTTCATCCCCGGGAGCCAGCATCTGACCCAGCTCGGCTCGACCGACCTCACCGACGCCGGCGGACTCTTCGCTCTGCGCCCGGAGCTGGCGATGGAACCGCGCGTGACCATCCCGCTGCGCGCCGGTGACGTCACCTTCCACCACGGCCGCACCGCCCATCGTGCCAACGCCAACGACACCGATGAGTACCGCGTCGCCCACACCGTGATCTTCATGCCGCGGACGACCTCCTATGCGGGCACCGGGCACTGCGTGACTGATGGCCAGGGCTTCGCTCCGGGGCAGGTGCTGTCAGGTGATCTCTTCCCAGTTATCTAGAAAGCCGCCACGCCACTGATGACCAACTCCGGATCGCGCGAATACGTCGGGTGGCCTGCGCGCCAGGGGTGATCGCCCTGGCGCGCCGCTGCACGAGCCAGTGATGCCGATGCGGCTCACCCCCGCCCTTTCCGCTTGCCTGCCTCCTTGACCATGCGCCCGAACTGCCGCTCACGAGCATGGCGCTCGTGGCGGCGCTCGCGGTCGTAGGCCGCTTCGCGTTCCAACTTGGCCCAGTCGTCAAGCCGCTCCGCAGGCAGATCGCCGCGGTCGATGGCTGCCTGCACAGTACAGCCCGGTTCGCCCTGGTGGGTGCAGTCGCGGAAACGGCAGCCCTCGGCCAGGGCCGCCAGGTCATGGAAGCCGGCGTCGAGATCGCTGGCCTCGGCGGACAGGG
>JAIFKN010000226.1 GCA_020049615.1 bacterium
TTGAACTTCTCCTTGGCTTCCTTGGCGAAGCGGAAGACGAGCTTGGCGCTCTTGGGCTTGGCCTTGACCTGGATCTCCTTGCCGAAGGAGATGATGGTGCGGGCGGGCTTGGCGGGGATCTCGCGCAGGACGACCTTGCCGAGGCCGGGGATCTTGGCGCCGACCGGGGCGTAGGCGAAGAGCACGCCGACCAGCGACTCGACGACGCAGGCGGCCTGCTTCTTCGAGATCTCGGGCAGACCAGCGGCGGCGACGGCGCCGGCGAGGTGGGCCGAGAGCTTGCTGGCGGTGTAGCCGCGCTCGCCCTTCTTGGGGCCCTTGCTGAGGTCGACGAGGGGCTTCTTGGACTTGGCCTTGGCCATGTGATTTCTCCCAGAGGGGGAAAGGGTTATGTTGTGTGTCTGTATTGGCCATACAGGGGTTGTCCACAGGAATCCTGGAAGTGGGTATGCGGGAGCACGGGAAAAGCAGGGCTTGCCGGGGGGGGGTAGCCGGGAGACACGGTTCCCGCCGTGGTCCGGCAATGCCTGGGCCACCGGTTCGAAGCCCTTGGGAACGGCGGGCGAGGCCGTAGAACCCGCGTGCGTGACCAGTGAACTGCGTAATCGCCTGCTTTTCGGCGCCTTTCTCGTCGCCATGGTCGGCACCCTGGTGGTCGTCGATGTGCTGAGCGCCAGCCGCTGGGGCATCCTCGCCCTGGGTCTGGTGGCCGTGCTCCTGGGCGCGCGCGAATTCGCCCGGCTGGCCCGGGTGCACGCCGCCAGCGTGCGCCTGGCTCCGATGGTCGTGGTCTCGCTCGGGTTGGTCGCGGAGGCGCACCTGCATACGGGCGGAGCCCTGCAGGGTCTGTGGCCAGAGGCCGCCATGCGACTGGCCGCGGTGCCGCTGGTGCCGCTGCTGCTCGGGGCAGGACTGCTGTGGTCGACGTTGTCGCAGATGGCCTCGCGCAATCCGACCGAGCGCTTCTTCGCCAATGTCGGCGGTTCGCTCTTCGGCATCATCTATCTCGGACTGTGCTTCAATCTCCTCGAACGGCTCGCCATCCTGGCCCAGCCGGGCCACGCCGAGCGCGGCATGCAGCTGGTGGCGTGCTTCCTGGTGGCGGTGAAAAGCGGCGACATCGCTGCGTTCTTCGGCGGCAAGGCGTTCGGCCGGCACAAGATGTGCCCGGCGATCAGCCCGGGCAAGACGTGGGAGGGCTTCGCCTGCAGCTTCGCCGGATCGATCGGCGGGACGCTGGCGCTCTGCGCGGTGTTCGCCGCCAACGGCGCGTCGCCATTCTCCGGCTGGTGGCAGCCGGCGGTGTGGGGCCTGGTCCTCGGGCCGCTCGGCGCGGCCGGCGACCTCGCCGAAAGCTGCATGAAACGCGAGGCGGCGATGAAGGACAGCGGCCACGGCGCTCCGGGCTTCGGCGGCTACCTCGACCTGCTGGATGCGATCATCCTGGCGGCGCCGGTGGCGTATCTGCTGGCTTTGGCACTGTAGCCACGCCAGGCCAGGCCAACGCGAGCACCAGCGACGGCGCGACTGCCGGCGCCTTGTTCAGCAGACCTGCGTGCGCCCGGCATACCGCCAGCGCTTCAGCGCGCCGGCCCAGGACGACAAGCGCCAGCGCCAGCGCGCCGGCGGCGCCCGGCCCGTCGACCGTGTCCTCGGCGTCGCAGGGCATCGGCACGACCAGTCCATCGTCGTCGGCTGGCAGCGGCCCCTCGCCAGCGGCCGGCAGCCAGCCGCCAGCCGCAGTGCCGCCAGCGCAGGCCAGGCCGTAGGCGATCGCGGCGCGTGCTCCGGCCCGTCCGACCGGTGTCAGCGCGGCAAGCCGCGCACGCAACGCATCGCGCGCAGTGATCAGCTCGGGTTCGGGTCGAGGCAGCTCGGCGGCCGCCTGCAGCGCGGCGAGGAGCCAGCCATGCGCCGCCAGATCGTCGCGCGGATCAAGCGGCGGTCCGGCGCGTTCCTCGCGTGCGGCGGCGAGCCGCGCCACCAGCTCGGGCAGGCGTGGATGCGCCGGGCCGCGCACGGCCAGCGGGCCGGGCGTCCCGTCCAGCGCGAAGCGCTCGGCCAGGATGCGCGCGCCGTCCTCGCCGACGATGGCTGCGCACTGCGGTCGGCTCCAGGCGTGGAAGGCGCCGGGCTGGGCTCCGCCGGCGGTTGCGGCGATGGCGTGGCGTCCTGCCGCCCAGCGACCCGCATCCAGCGCGAGGTTGCGCACCGCCCATAGCAGGGACTGCTCGGCGACGGTGCGGTGCAGCGGCTGGCCGGTGAGACGGAAGCCGTCGAGGAAGGCGATGGCCAGGCGCGCCTGATCGGCGAGGCGCTGCTCCCACAGCGGCATGCGCCAGCCGGAGTCGGCCGAAGCGCGGTGGAAGCCGCCGTGGAGCTGGTCGCGGATGCCACCGGCCGCCAGCGCCGCCAGCGAGCGCTCGAGGTGGGCGCGCAGACTGGGTGCTGCGCCCGGTCGCGCAGCGAGCGCCGCCAGCAGGCGCAGTTTCTCGGGCTGCGGCCAGCGTGGCAGGGCGCAGGCGCCGTCCGGAGCGGAACCGAAGCCGCCCTCCAGAGCGTGCGCTTCGCCCATCAGCTGGGCCTCGGCGAGGTTGAGGACGCGCTCGGGGACCAGGCGCCCATCGCCGGCCAGCGCGAAGGGCAGGCCAGCCAGCATGCCGACGAGCCGTTCGGATTCGCCGCGCAGCTCGTCGCCGGCGAGGCGCCAGCCTTCGGCCGTCTCGAGCAGGATGCGGGCGAGCCCCTTGCGCTGTTCGCCATCGCGCAGCGGGCCGTAGGGCACGGCTCCGAGGGCGCGCGGGGGCGAGCCCGGCAGCAGCGCCAGCAGGCAGGGCACACCGGCGGCGTCAGCGACCAGGCCGAGGACCTGCTGGGCCAGCGCGGCCAGGCCGGGGTGGTCGCTGCGCTCCGCCGCCACCGGCACGAAGGCGGCTTCAAGGAGGGCGCAGAACTCAGCATCAGCATGCATGGCATTCAGCCACTGCGCGGTCCAGGCATCGAGCGAGTCGCCGATCAGCACCGCCAGCGGCACCTCGCGTAGAACCGCCTCATCGATCGCGGCTTGGCCCCACGGCCGCCAGGGCAGCGGGGCGAGTCGGATCTGCATGGCGAACGGAGGACCGTCCCCCGACACGGGCTGAAGCCCGCGGTCCCGGCCGGTCGCCCTCATGTCGTTGCCTCCTCGCCGTCGTGCGGCTTGGCCCAGCGGCCCCACAGCACCACCATCGCCACCATCGGCACCTGCATCAGCACGCAGGGCAGGATGACATGCGCGTCACCCGGATGGAACTCGGTGGCGTAGACGATCGACAGGCCGTTGTTCATGTACAGGGCGGCGCAGGCGAAGGCGGTGACCGCCCCGGGAGCGAGCCATCGCCGCAGCAGCAACGCCGCGCCGAGGGCGATCAGCGAACCCAGGCAGGCGAGGGCGAGCGGCGCCAACATGGTCGTCGCCGGCCAGGCCGCCCAGCCGTCCCGGTTGGCCAGGCAGCTGACCAGGATCATCAGCACCAGGCAGAGGATCGAGCCGCGTCCCCACCAGGCCATGCCGGCGGCGACCACCCGCGGCAGCGCCAGACGCACGGCCTGGGCCGCAGCGAAGGGAACCGCGAGCATGGTCAGGATGTAGATCGCCTGGTCGACCAGGCGGGCGAGGTCGGGCGCCGGACCAGGATGCACCAGGGCCATGCCCGAGGGCACGCTCAGCGGCGCCAGCACACTGGTGATGATGATGAGGAAGAGCGCCAGGATGCGGTCGCCGCGGTGGAGGTCGGTGAGCGCCACGGAGGACAGGCCGGCTGGCATCAGCATCACCAACGCCACTCCAGCCGCCCAGTCCGGGGCGATCAGCCGCGTCGCGGCCCAGGCTAGCGCCGGCAGCAGCGCGAGCTTGGCGGCCGCCATCCAGCCGCAGCGGCCGAGCAGGCGCCGGTTGCCCAGGCCGCCGAGGACCTCGCCGAAGGGGATCTTCAATGCGGTGAAGAAGAGGATGCCGCCCAGGGCGTACTTCACCGAGGGCCTGACCCAGGCGAAGTCGCCGGGAGCGAACAGGCCGATCAGCAGCGCGATATAGGCCGGGATCCAGAAGCGCGGGCCGAGCAGCGAGGCGAGCAGGTTCACGACGGCCGGGATGCTGGCGGCCCGCCCGCGATTGCCATCGCCGGGACCCTGCCGAAGGATCGCAATGCTAGCAGGCTGCGTTTTTCCGCAGCCTGCTAGCCGAGGCGCTCGATGCCCTGGCGACCGACCAGGCTGAAGCCGGTTCCTTCCGCAGACAGCTCGCGCCACAGCTGCAGCGCGGTGAGGCGATCACCGTGGCTCTCGCAGGTGAAGGCGGTCAGCGCCAGGAGCGGCGAGTGCAGGATGTCGGCGCGGATCGTCGCCAGGCCGTCGAGCACCAGCGAGGCCGGCAGGTAGCCCAGCGCGAGGCAGCCGAGGCGGGCGGCGAACAGCTTGGTCAGCGAGGTGCGCGAGGTCTCGAGCTCGTCGGTCAGGCGGAAGCACCATTCGAGGTCGTCCTGCGAGCCGGCGGTGTCGCCGGAGCGCCGGCGGAGGCCGGCGCGCAGCACGCGTTCGACCGGGGTCAGCTCATCGCCGCCCGACAGCGCCTCGAGGATCGGCTTGACCGAACCCATGCCGACCAGCACCAGGCAGTCGCGCACGAAGTCGAACAGGGTGGTGGGACGGTCCTCACCGCGGCCGATCACAAGCACGGTGCGCGCCGGATCCTCAGTGGCGCCGATCTCCCGCGCGATCTTGGCGAAGTCCGAGAGCATGCGCGGCTCGCGGATGGTGATGGTGTAGCCCAGCGCCCGCGCCCGCCGCATGGCGTCGCGGCTGGCGGCGATGGCGACCGCGTCATTGCGGTCGACCAGGTGGTTGAGCCAGCTGCGCAGATGGTTGGACAGCCAGCGTGACAGCGTGCCCATCAGCGCCGTCTCGTCGGGGCTGCCGCGCATCAGGCGCGCGAGGTGCTCGAGGTCATGCTCGACCTCGCTGGTCAGGCCGCCGTGCTCGACCTGGGCGCCGATCAGCGGCATGATCCACAGGCAGAAGCGCGTGCGCACCACGTCGCCCGACTCCTGGTAGCCGAGCAGCTCGCGGATGGCGGCGCGCAGGCTGCCGCCGTGCCGCTCGTACTGCACCTTGGCCAGGGTGAAGATGGCGTCGCGCGCCAGCACATGCTCGAGGTTGTCGCTGAGGAACTCGCGCAGCGCCTCGGCGGCGTCGGCCAGGTTCCCGCGCCTGACCACCGCCATGCAGCGCAGGAAGGCGGCCTCGGCGGCCTGCTCGCTGTCGGGGTGCTCGGCGAGGAAGCGGGCGTACCAGCTCTCGGCCTCCTGATGCAGGCCCAGGCGCAGCAGCTCGTTGCCGACCGTGTAGCTGGGCACCATCAGAGGCGCATGGCGCCGTTCGACCGCCAGGCTGCGCACCAGGGCCTGGGTCTTCCAGGTCGCGAGGGCGATGGTATTGCCGGGAGCGACCGACACCGGGTTGAGGTCGCGGAAGGCCAGCGGCTCCTGGCCGTCGACGTGCAGGCGCAGGACCTGGCCTTCGCATTCGACCACCACGCGATGGCTGCGGGAGGCCTTCTCCACCCGCGTGGTCGTCTCGCCCTCGCGCATCGGGCGCATGGTCATCAGCTCGGCGGCGAGGGGGTCGGTGGCGCCGCGCGAGCGCGACAGGGTGATCCAGCGGCCTTCGTAGGCGCCGATGCGGAACTGGTAGCTCTGGCTCGGGTCGGTGCCGCGCGCCAGGATCCACATCTCCTCGCCCTGGACCAGCTCCAGCTCGACGGTCACGCGCACGTCGTCGCCGACTTCGACGCACAGGGGGTAGATCTGCAGGCCATAGCCGCCCAGCAGCATGCCGCCAAGTTCGGGGTGGTGGACGTGGCCGACCTGCTCGCCGCACCAGCTGGTCGAAGGGAGGGTGAACGGGCCGGCGTCGGGACTGGCGGCGAAATCCCAGCGGCCGAGGCCGCGCCAGGCGCCCTCGCGCTCGCGCGCCAGGCGGTCGGCCTCCTGCTTGGCGTAGGATTCGCTGACCTGCACCAGCAGGGTGCGCAGATCCTGGGCGAAGACCTCGCAGTCGGGGTAGCGGTCCTGCGGGTCGCGCGCCAGCGCCCATTCGGCGATCGTCTGCAGCGTCTGCGGCGCCTCCGGCCAGAGATCCCGCAGCGTGCGCCGGTCGCCCTTCTTGATCCGGGTGATGAAGTCGATGAGCGCCTCGTGCTCGCCCATCTCCTGCGGCGTCTTCAGCGCCATCATCTCGACCAGGATCGAGCCGAGCGAGTATCGACCACCGAGGCGCGGCCGAGAGCCTGCTCCGGGCTCATGTAGGCGGGGCTGCCAAGGATCTGGCCGAAGTGGGTCGAGCGCGACACGCGCATCGACGAGCGGCGATGGCTCTCCGTGCTGGAACGGCGCTCCGAGCGCTGGGTGCCCGCGCTGGCGCCGACCGGCGTGGTGATGCGCGAGGACGGCTTCTGCTGCGTCGCCTCCAGCGCCGGCATCGCCTGGGTCTCGGACGAGTCCGGATCGTCCATGATCACGGTGGCGGCATCGATGCGCTGCGATCGCACCGTCACCGGCTCGGGCTGCACCGGCGGCGGCGGGGTGCGGATCTTGTCCTCGGCGGTGGCGAAGGCCGCGTCCCAGGCCTTCTCGGCCGCCTGCTCCTCGCGCAGGTCGCGGGCCAGGCCCCAGTCCAGCACCCACAACTCGCCGTACTGGCCGATGACGATGTTGGCCGGCTTGAGGTCGCGGTGCACCACGCCCTGGGCGTGGGCGTAGTGCATGATGTCGAGCAGGTCGGTCGACCAGGGGCCAGGTGCGCCAGTGGTCGGGGGCCTGGCGCAGCTCCTCGAGGAAGCGGTCGAGGGTCCGGCCCCGGGCCAGGGTCATGACGTAGCATGGCCGCGCGGAGTCGTCGGTGGCCGCCTCGAAGACGGCGCAGATGCCGGGGTGCTGCAGGCGGGCAGTGACGCGGATCTCGCGTTCGAAGCGCTGCACCTGTTCGTCGTCGCCGGTGTTGACCTCGAGGATCTTCACCGCCACGTCGCGGTCGAGATGCTCATCACGCGCCTGCCACACCCGGCCCGAGGTGCCGTGCCCGATCTCGTGGTGCAGCCGCCAACGTCCGGCGATCAGCTCACCGGCCTTCGCAAGCGGGTTGATCTCCTGACCGGACATGCGCTTGTGACGTTACGGCCCAGGAGGAGGGACGCAACGATCCGACCCCTCCCGCGCAACGATTGGAACAGTTGGTGTCGGACACGCCGTCAGTGTCAGGGGCTTCGCCCCTATGGCCCTTACGTGCCTACCCCACGGGCTCTGTCGTGGCTCGGTTCCGTCGCAAGCTCCGGAACCGTGGGCGGATGGGCTTCGCCCATTGTATCCGCCCACCACCACTCGGCGCCCGTCCTCGCTGCGCTGCGGCCAGGGCGCTGCCCTGGACCCAATCCGCAGGCCTATTTCAATACGGGCTTGGGGTGGTCCTTGATCTGTTCCAGGCACTGGGCGATGGCGGCATCGTCCATGGCCACGTCCTTGAGTTCGCCAGCGAGATACCGCTGATAGCCGACCAGGTCCATCAGGCCGTGGCCGCTGTAGCAGGCGAGGATGACGCGGGCCTTGCCCTCCTCCTTGGCCTTCTTCGCCTCGCGGATCACTGCGGCGAGGGCGTGGCTGGTCTCGGGTGCGGGGATGGTGCCTTCGATGCGCGCCCAGGTGACGGCTGCGGCGTAACATTCCAACTGGTCGACGGCGAGCGGGGCGAGCAGGCCCTGGGCGTGGGCGCAGCTGACCGTCGGGGCCATGCCGTGGTAGCGCAGGCCACCGGCGTGGATCGGGCTGGGCACGAAGGTGTGGCCGAGCGAGTGCATCGGCATGAGCGGGGTCATGCGGGCGATGTCGCCATGGTCGTAGGTGTACGGCGTTCGCGTCAGGGTCGGGCACGAGGCCGGCTCGACCGGGATGATGGTGATCTGCGCCCCGTTGATCTTGTCGCGGATGAAGGGGAAGGAGATGCCGGCGAAGTTCGAGCCGCCTCCGGCACAGCCGATGACCACGTCGGCACCCTTCTCGCCGGCCAGGGCGAGCTGCTCCTGCGCCTCCTGGCCGATCACGGTCTGATGCAGGCAGACGTGGTTGAGCACGCTGCCGAGGGCGTAGCGGGTGCCGCCGCTGGCATCCGACACCGCGGCTTCGACCGCCTCGGAGATGGCGATGCCGAGCGAGCCGGGCGAGTCCGGGTTGGCCGCCAGCACGGCGCGGCCGGCGGCGGTCTCGCGGCTGGGGCTGGCGACGCATTCGCCGCCCCACACCTGCATCATGGTCTTGCGGAACGGCTTCTGGTCGAAGCTGACCCGCACCATGAACACCTTGCAGGTCAGGCCGAACTGGTTGCAGGCGTGGCTGAGCGCGCTGCCCCACTGCCCGGCGCCGGTCTCGGTGGTCAGCTTGCGGATGCCGAACTCGCGGTTGTAGAACGCCTGCGCCACCGCGGTGTTCGACTTGTGGCTGCCGGCCGGCGAGACGCTCTCATCCTTGACGTAGATGTGCGCCGGCGTGCCGAGGTGCTTCTCCAGCGCGAAGCAGCGGCGCAGCGGCGTCGGGCGCCACCGCAGCAAGGCCTGGATGACCTCCTCGGGGATGTCGATCCAGCGCTGCTGCGACACTTCCTGCTCGACGATGTTCATCGGGAACACCGGCGCGAGCTGCTCCGGCCGCACCGGCGTGCCGTCGGGCCCCAGCGGCGGCGGCATGCCCTTGGGCAGGTCGGCGGCGAGGTTGTACCAACGGCGGGGGATGCGGTCGGGATGCAGCGGAATGATGGGATTCATGGCCGCGATACGCTAGCGCGGTGGATCCACGGCGCCAGTCGTCGGGGCCGGGTCTGTGCGGGGCTGCGCCCTGGAACCCAGGCGCCACTGCTTGGGGGTTCCACCCCCACGGCCCTGGCGGGCCTGCCCCCGCGGCCGACTTCGCGGTTCGTTTCCTGCGGAAACGCGGGCGGATGGGCTGCGCCCAT
>JAIFKN010000205.1 GCA_020049615.1 bacterium
AGATGCCGTAGGGCCAGTTCAGGCCGCTACGCGGCCAAGTGGCCTTGTTTTGCTCCGCCGCGTGGCCTTATTTTGGTCCGGCGTTGACACTGGCGTACGTTCGGGTTTCTCGAGGCCTGGCCCATGGCCCGTTTCACGCATCCCGTCTCGATGAAAACCAAGGAGATGGATAAATCAAACCGGTCGACAGCATAACCCGCATGAATCGCCGTCCACCCGTCGTGCTGGTGCATATCGCCGGACCGTACCGGGCGCAGCACGAAGTGCTCATGGGGGTGATCGGCGAGGCCACCGGCCCCTGCGGCTGGACCATCGCCAACTGCTGGGCTGAAGTGACGTCCGCCCAGGGGCTCTCGGATGCGATCGCCTGGTACGGCGCGACGGCGGTCATCATGCTCGACAAGGGGATGCCTTACGCCGACTGGCTGCTGGCAGCCGGACTCCCCGCGGTCCTGCTGCGGCATCGCGATCGACGACTATCGTGTGTGAACGTCGATGATGCGGCCATCGGCGAGACGGCCTGCGATCATCTCATCTCGACCGGTGTTCCGCACCTCGCCTACATCTCGCTCGACCAGGGATCCTGGAGCCTCGCGCGTCAGGAGGCCTTCACGACCCGCGCCGCTCGCGGAGGCCGCACAGTCAGATGCGACGGCCCACCGGAACTGGCCGGGCATGACAATCCGGCCTTGGATGCCTGGCTGGCCGGCTTGCCCAAGCCATGCGGACTGTTCTGCGGCAACGACCATGTGGCGGCCGAAGTGATGCGCGCCTGCCAGCGCAGCAGCATCATCGTCCCGCGTGAGTTGCTGGTTCTCGGTGTCGATGACGAACCCGCCCTGTGCCATCAGGGCCACCCTCCGCTCTCCAGCATCGCCATGCCCTGGGACCGGTTCGGTCGTGAAGCGGTCCGCCTGCTGGCGGAGCGCATATCCCGGCCTACGGCACCGCCGACGACGCGCACGATCCGTCCGAGCGGCGTGACGGTGCGAGCCAGCACCGACATACTCGCGGTGGAGGACGACCTGGTACGCCGAGCGGTAGGCCTCATCCGCGACCGTATCGGCAGCGACATCGGCACCAAGGATCTGATCCGCGAACTGCGTTGCTCGCGCACGGTGCTGGAGGAGCGCTTCCGCGCCTGCCTCGGCTGCAGTCCGTTCGCCGAGATCCGCCGCACCCGCCTCGCGGTGGCGCGCCGCCTGCAGGCCTGCGGCAATCTCAGCGTCGGCGAGATCGCCCGAGGGGCCGGATTCCCCAGTCCGGCCGCCCTGCGCCGTGCCCTGCGCTCGCTTGGCTGAGGCGGGACCGCGGCAAGCCATATCCATCGGGTTCGCCTCCACCTTGCCAGCACTCTCGCCGGCTCAGTATCCGATGACGCCAACGGAGGATACGCCATGCCTTTCGCCATCTGCCTGCTCGTCCTGGTCAGCTGCCTGACCGCGGCCGAGACGACGCCGACCAGGATCGAGACCACCGCCCCCCTGGTCATCAACCTGACAGCGGGAGATCCGCACCGCATCGTCATGGCGCTCTCTTTCGGTGCCAACCAGTTGAAGCGAGGGCATCCGACGACGATCTACCTCAACGACCGCGGCGTGCAGGCCGCCGTCGCCCAGGGGGATGCCTCCCTTGCCAACGGACGCGAACTGCTCGTGGGCCTCATCCGCGACGGAGCCAGCGTCCTGGCCTGTCCGATGTGCACGGCGCATTACGGCCTGTCCGCGGAGGCCTACCTGCCTGGAGTGCAGATGAGCAGCCCCGAGCGGATCGAAGCCGCCCTGTTCGCTCCCGGTGTGCGCACCCTGAGCTGGTAACCCGGAGCCGCTACAGCCTGCTGCCGATCTGCCAGATCGCCACCGCGACCAGCCAGGCCATGGTATTCATGCCGACGAGCTGGATGAGCGGCCACTTCCAGCCGCCGGTTTCGCGCACCATCACGCCGAACGTGGTCAGGCATTGCATGGCCAGGACGAACCAGGCCAGCACGACGATGGCCAGCAGCGGTGTCCACACGGGGGTGCCGTCAGCCCGCTTGGCCGCCACCATGCGCTCCTCCAACGGTTTGGTTTCGTCCCCGATCTCGCCGACACCGTAGACCACGGCCATGGTCGAGACGAATACTTCGCGGGCGGCGAAGGCGCCGATCAGACCGACACCGACCTGCCAGTCCATGCCGGCCGGCGCGATCACCGGTTCGATGGCTTTGCCCAGGCGCCCGGCCAGCGAGTGCTCCAGCGCGGCCTGCTGGATGGCGGCCTGCGTCTCCGTGATCCGCCCCTGATCCGCCTTCCCGGGCCCAGCCTCTGTCGACCCAGCGCCTGCAATCGCCTCCAGGGTCGTGCCGTGGCTGGCGGCGATCGCCGCCTGCCGCTCATCCGACAGACGCGGGAAGGTCATCGCCGCCCATAGCAGGACGCTCAGCGCCAGGATCACGGTCCCGGCGCGCACCAGGAATGCCTGCACCGCCCGGCCGGTGACTCGTGCCACTTCGCCGATGGACGGCAGCCGGTAGGGCGGCAGCTCGATGAGGAAGGACGTTCCCAGTCCCTTCAGGACGCTGCGCCGCAGCGCCCACGCGGTGGCGGCGGCAGCGACGATGCCGCCAACGAAGAGTCCAGCCATGATCGTACCTTGCTGCCAGGCGGCGAGATGCCCGAAGAACACCCCGATGAGCAGGCTGTAGACCGGCAGGCGGGCGGAACAGGCCATGAACGGCGCCACCAGCATGGTGGCGAGGCGTTCGCTGGCGTCCGGGATGGTACGGGCCGCCATCACCCCGGGGATGGCGCAGGCATGCGAAGACAGCAACGGGACGAAGCTGCGCCCGTGCAGTCCGACTCCACGCAGCAACCGGTCGAGGATGAAGGCGCCGCGCGCGAGATAGCCGCTCTCCTCCAGGATGCTGAGGAGGATGAACATGAAGGCGATCTGCGGTGCGAAGATGACCACCCCGCCCATGCCGGCGACGATCCCGTCGAGCCACAGATCGTGCAACAGGCCGTCGCCGAGGAAGCCGGCGACCCAGGCCCCGAAGGTCAGGATGAGACCTTCGCAGGCGTCCATCAACGGTGCGGCGAGGGTGAAGATCGCCACGAAGAGCCCCCACATCACCAGGGCGAAGATCGCCGGTCCGGCGATCCGATGCAGCAGGACGCCATCCAGGCGGTCGCGCAGGCGGCGACGCGTGGACTGCACCGACGAGATCCTGGCCAGCGTGGCGTCGATCCAGGCATAGCGCGCATGGATGTCAGCCATGATCGGATTCTCGCCGCAGGTATCCCAGGCTCGCTGCGCCGTCCTGGCCCGGTCCAGCAGGGCATCGATGGGGACCAGGCCGCGGGCTCCGGAGAAATCGCCGTCGCCGAGCAGACCCCAGGCGACCAGGTGGCGCTGCGACGGGGACATCGTCCGTCCAGCCGGCATGGCCTGGATCGCGTCGACCAGTTCGCTGTGCGCATCGCTGACCGGACCCGCCCATGGCCGGGTGGTGGCGCGGCGGGGAACGGCCAGACTGTCGCGCAGCCGGATGAGCCCCTCGCCGGTCGCGGCGACCACGGGGACGACGGGGACGCCGAGCGCGGCCTCCAACGCCGCTGCGTCGATGGTGATGCCTCGACTCCGCGCCTCGTCCATCATGGTCAGGGCGACGACCACGGGCAGGCCGGCATCCAGCACCTGGGTCGCCAGCAGCAGGTTGCGCTCCAGGTTGGTCGCGTCGGCGACGACCAGTACCGCGTCGGGCGATGGGCTGTCGATGCGCAGGCCGGCGAGCACCTCGACGGCGATCAACTCGTCGGGGGACGAGGGCACCAGGCTGTAGATGCCGGGGAGATCGATGATCCGCGCCCGTTTGCCGCCGGGCAACGGCGCCAGGCCCTCCTTGCGGTCGACGGTCACGCCCGGGTAGTTCGCGACCTTCTGGCGCATGCCGGTGATGGCGTTGAACAGGGTGGTCTTGCCGGCATTGGGATTGCCGACCAGGGCGATCCTCGGTTCGGGCATGTCGAGAGCCACCGTCACGGCCTCGGCGTCCGCGGCCCGGACGGCGGATGCCTCAGGCGCACCCGACCGCACCATGACGCAGGCCGCCTGATCGCGGCGCAGGGACAGGCGATAGCCGCGCACGCTGATCTCCATCGGATCGCCGAGCGGAGCGATCCGCCGCACCGTCACCTCCCCCCCTGGCACGAGCCCCATCTCGGCCAAGCGGCGGCAGACTCCCGGCGGCCCGCTCAAGCACACGACGTAGGTCGATGAGCCGGGCCCAAGATCGGCCAGCGATCCGGTCGGGGCGGTGGCGACCGGACGGGTCGGAGCGAGATCGGACGGCATGGCAGGTGAGGTCCTGGATGGTGGCGGGACATCGTCACGCCGCGTGAGGTTGGCGATAATCTCCCTCATTTATGATAGTCAATATCGTTTGAATAATCTTTTTTACCGAAGTGAATTTAAGCCTATGCTGTTTTGCAGATTGGCTTTATACAGAATCAGAGAATCTTTCCCTTTCAGGGCTACGTGAAAAGGCGACCGAGAACCTGCTTGCCCAGATCCTCGAGGGTGGCCCGGTACGCTTCGCCCTGGGTCACGGCGACCAGGCGCTCGACAAAACGATTGAGGTACTCGTCCTCGGCGACCATGAACACCGTCAGCTTGATGCCCAGCCGGGGATAGCGGGCGGCCTGGCGCAGGGTTGCCGCGACGATCTGCGGATCGAGGCCATAGCTGCTGTTGATGGTCAGTTCGCGCGACCCGTCCACTGCTCGACCGCCGGTGAACAACGCAGTCGGCTTGCCATCGGTGATCATGACGGCGCGACGATTCGGGTGCCGGCGTCGCACCAGGACCTCGGCCGAGCGGCGCAGCGCCTCGCAGGTATTGGTGTGGAACGGCCCGTTGCTGATGTACGGCAGCTGCTGCACCGTGACCGGACGCACATCGTCGCCGAAGAGCAGGATGTCGAGGTCGTCACGCGGATGGTTGCGGCCGAGGTGCTCGGCCAGGGCCAGGGCGACGCGCTTGGCCGGGGTGATGCGATCCTCGCCGTACAACGTCATCGAATGGCTGATATCGAGCATCAGCGTCCAGGCGCAGCCGGTGCGACTCTCGCGTTCGCGTACCTGCAGGTCGTCGTCGGCCAGCTGGCGGCGCCCCTCGCGCATCGCCGAGAGCAGCGATTCGCGGTAGGCGAGATCCTCGGCCCCGTCGCCCGGCTGCCACGGCCGCGTCGCTCCGGTCCACTCGCCATCACGACCCTGCCGCCGTGTGCCGTGCTTGCCGAGCGCTCCCGGCGCCATCGCCCCGAAGACCTTGCGGAAGGCGTCCTCACGCAGATCGCGCTCGCCCTTGCGGGTCAGCTTGCGCCCGCCTCGGGCCCCGGAGATCAGCTGCTGCTCACGCAGGGTCTTCTCGAAGTCCTTGGCGTCGAAGCCGGTCTGCTGGCGCAATCGTTCAGCCTGCCGCTCGAGCTCGCGCATCGCCCGCTCGACGTCGCCATCGAAGGCCTCCATCAACTGGCGGAACAGGTCCGACAGCTGCTGCTCCTTGGCCAGGCGGTTGGCCAGTTCGCGCCAGTCGAGGTGCTGGTACCTGTACCTCATGTGGGGACCCGTCGCACAGTGATGGGGCTGGCGCCAAGCGGTGGTGGCGGCATAGAATCGGCGCAGCCGATGCCGACACGGTTACGACGGCGCAGCCGGAGTAACCGAACCGCGACAAAGCCAGGGGGTAGGCCGACAGGCCGTAGGGGCGAAGCCCCTGGGCAAAGGGCCAGTTCGCGCCAGTCGAGATGTTCGTAGCGATAGCGCATGCCTAGAAGCGCGATTCCCGTTCGTCGCGCCCCTTCTTCTTCTTTCCGGTCATCAGCGTCGCCAGCAGGTCGGAATAGACCAGACCGCGCGCGCTGTCCTCGCGCGCCAGGGCGCCGCCGTGGAACAGGCCCTCGAGGACGAACTCCTGCCACAGGGCGCGCTCGTCCTTGGGCGGCTTCAGCATCGTGTCGACCGCCTTGGCCAGTCCGGAGATGCTGGTGAGGACGCTGGCGTGCTCGACGTCGCTGTTGCGATCCGTCAGATCGGCCTTGTGGCCGGCGGCGAACCAGGCGAGGACCTCCTTCCATGGGCCCTCGCGTTCGTCCTGGTCTTCGCGGATCACCTGCGGCAGGCGCTCGGACCACAGCGCCTTCACTGCTTCGCCAAGCAGGTGCCAGCCGACCTTGGCCGGCCCCTCCTGCTCGCCTTCGTAGGCCAGCTCGATCTTGCCGGTCATCGCCATGAGCACCGCCGGCAGATCGTCGACGAGCCGGGCCCGCGGACGCTTCTCGCCAGTGGCGAGTCCACGGCGCAGGACATTGGCGTGCAGCGCTTCGAGCGAAGCGATGGTCAGGCGGGCCGAGACGCCGCTGGCCTGGTCGACGTACTCGCTGCCGCGTGCCGCCCGCGCCGCCTCCTCGATCAGGTCATGGAACAGCGGATGGATCTGCGGCTCGACTCCCGCGCCGCTGGCCAGCCGCGCCTCCTGGCGCTGGATCACCACGCCCTCGGCCCGCGAACGCGGGTAGTGGGTGAGGATCTGCGCTCCGATGCGATCCTTGAGCGGAGTGACGATCTGTCCGCGGCTGGTGTAGTCCTCCGGATTGGCGGTGAACACCAGCAGCAGATCCAGCGGCAGGCGCAGCGGGATGCCGCGTACCTGCACGTCGTTCTCCTCGAGGATGTTGAACAGCGCGACCTGGATGCGCGGCGCCAGATCGGGCAACTCGTTGATGCAGAAGACGCCGCGGTTGGTGCGCGGCACGATGCCGAAGGTGACGGCCCGCAGGTCGCCAAGATCGACTCCGTCGCGCTGCGCCCGGATCGGATCGACATCACCGATGAGGTCGGCCACCGAGACGTCCGGGGTGGCCAGCTTCTCGCCGTAGCGTTCGTCGCGCGATAGCCAGGCGACCGGTGCGGCATCGCCGTGGCTGGCGATCAGATGCTCGGCCATGTCGCCGACGGGGGCGAGCGGGTGGCTGCGCAGCGGATCGCCGGCGAGCATCGGCGTCACCTCGGCGAGCAGCTGCGGGATGCAGCGCGCCAGCCGCGTCTTGGCCTGGCCGCGCAGGCCAAGCAGCAGGATGTCATGCCCTGCGAGGATGGCGTTGGCGACCTGCGGCAGCACCGTCTCGGCGTAGCCGTGGATGCCGGGGAACAGCTCCGCGAGCGTGGCGCCGGCCGCCAGGCGGGCGACCAGGCCATCGCGCAACTCCTGCTTCACCGGCCGTGGACGGAGGGAGGGATCGCTCATGGCGGCCAGCTTCAGGGCGCCAAGGGTCGTAGGGAGGGCAGGCATGGCTTCAGCCTGCCCCGGACTGGCGGCGAGCACCTGCCACCAGGCGAAATGCAAACACCCCCTGTGGCCCGGAAGGATGGGACAAATAGGACGGGTTCTCCGACCGCTCGATCGAGTCCTTCACGTGCCGGAGGTTGGTGATCGGCATTCCGTTGCCGCAGAGCCGACCTGCGCACCGCAGAGTCCTCAAGAAGGTTCATTTCTTACATCGAGCCAATATGCCAAACTCACCATCCTCAAGGACTTGAGTGTCTCCTTCCATTTCAAATTCCATTCCGCAGGGAATCTTTTTTACGGCGATGCCGTTACAGTGAAAAAAACATGGCGAATTGATATGTGGCACGAACCCAGCCTCGCTCCAATCCTGACAGGTTCGTGGGAGCGCTTGACC
>JAIFKN010000080.1 GCA_020049615.1 bacterium
CCGCGCTTGATCGCTTCGTCGAGGTAGACCGAGTTGAGCACCTGGCGGGCGTAGGGCTTCACCCCGAAGCTGATGTTCGACAGGCCGAGGATATAGCCGGCGTCGGGCAGGCGCTGCTTCAGCAGTTCGATCGCCTCCAGCGTCCACAGGCCGAGCTTCCGGGTGTCCTCGTCGCCCTGGGTGATGGGGAAGGTCAGCAGGTCGAAGAGGATCGAGCTGCCGGGGATGCCGTGGCGTTCGGTGATCAGCTTGTACAGGCGTTCGGCGATGGCGAGCTTGCGCTCGACCGACTTGGCCATGCCGGCCTCGCGGTCCTCGTCGATGGTCAGCGCGACCAGCGCGGCGCCGTGGCGCTTGGCCAGGCGGCAGACCTTGTCGAGCTTCTCCTCGCCGTCCTCGAGGTTGACCGAGTTGATGATGGCGCGGCCACCGAGGCGCTTGAGCGCGATCTCCATCACGTCGGTCTGGGTCGAGTCGACCATGATAGGGATCTGCACCGCAGTGGCGAAGCGGCCCATCACCGCATCCATGTCCTTGCGCTCGTCGCGGCCGGTCCACGCCACCGAGACGTCGAGCACGTGGCAGCCCTCGGCGACCTGCTCCTGGGCCAGGTTGACCATGCCGTCGAAGTCGTCCTTGAACAGCAGCTCGCGGAAGGCCTTCGAGCCGGTGGCGTTGGTGCGTTCGCCGACGATGAGCAGGCCGGTGTCCTGCCTGATCGTCGCGGCGGTGTAGAGGCTGGAGAGCTGGGCCGGGAAGCTGTCGCGGCGCTTCTGCCCGGGGGCGGCGCCGTGCAGGCGGTCGGCCACCGCCTTGATGTGCGCCGGCGTGGTGCCGCAGCAGCCACCGATCAGATTGACGCCGTAGTCCTTGACGAAGCGCTCGTGCCAGCGCGCCAGCTCGTCCGGGGTGAGGTCGTAGACCGCCTTGCCGCCTTCGTTGCGCGGCAGCCCGGCGTTGGGCAGGCACGAGACCCAGCGCGTGGCGCCGGCCGCCAGGGTGCGGATGTGCGAGTCCATCAGGTCGGGGCCGGTGGCGCAGTTGACGCCGACGATGTCGACCGGCAGCGACTCCAGCGCGGTCAGCGCGCCGGCGATGTCGGTACCGGCCAGCATCGTGCCGGTGGTCTCGATCGTCACCTGGGCCTGGATCGGCACTTCGCGGCCGAGGTCGGCCATGGCAGCGCGGGCGCCGAGGATGGCGGCGCGCACCTGCAGGATGTCCTGCGCCGTCTCGATCAGGATGAGGTCGACGCCGCCGCGCAGCAGGCCGCGCGAGCCGACCCGGTAGCTCTCGACCAGGGCGTCGAAGCCGATGTGGCCGAGCGACGGCATCTTGGTGCCGGAGCCGAGCGAGCCGGCGGCGAAGCGCGGGCGCTGCGCGGTTGAGAAGTCGTCGCAGGCCAGGCGGGCGGCGCGGCCGGCGAGTTCGGACAGCTGTTCGGCCTGGTCGGCGAGGGCGAACTCGGCCAGGGCGTGCGGCACGGCGTTGAACGAGTGCGTCTCGACCACGTCGGCGCCGGCCTCGAGGTAGCGGCGGTGGATGGTGCCGGCGATCTCCGGCCGGGTGCGGTGGATCAGTTCGACGCAGCCGTCCTGGGCGCCGGTGCCGAGATCGCTCGGCGCGAGGTCGAACTTGAACAGCTCGGTGCCGAAGCCGCCGTCGTAGATCAGCACCCGTTCGCGCAACGCGGCGAGGAAAGGGAACTGCGCGGCGCGCGCATCGCGGCGGTAGCCGAGGTGGTTCACCACCTCGCGCGGATCGAGGCGCGGCACGCCGCCGTGATGCGGGCAGAGATTGTCGCAGATGTGGCCGGGCAGGTCGTGGTCAGTCATTGCAGCGTTTCGGGTTTCGAGTTTCGGGTTTCGAGGTCCCAAGGCAGGCCCTGCCGCGCCGTTGCCGCGCTTGCGGGTCGCAAAGGGCTCGAAAATCGAAACCCGAAACCCGAAACCTGTGGCAATGGTTCACGCCTTGTCCGCCGTCATCAGGATCGACTGGAAGCGCGGGGCACGCGCCTCGGCCGGGAGATGGACCAGGCGCGGCTTGGCGCACCACGGCTTGAGCCAGCCGCGCAGGTCGGCATCGCGGAAGCCGCGGTGGCGGTGGCCGTAGCGCGCCGCCTCCTCGTGCTCGTGCTCGGCCAGGGTCAGCAGCAGCAGACGGCCGTGCGGGGCGAGCACTCGGCCGCACTCGTGCAGCACCTCCGACGGTGCTTCCACGTACTGCAGCGACTGCAGCAGCAGCACGGTGTCCTGACTGGCATCCTTGAGCGGCAGCCGCTCGCCGGCGGCCTCGATCCAGGTGACATTGGCCAGGCTGGCATCGGCGCAGCGCGCCCGTCCGGCGGCGACCATCGCCGGCGACGGATCGATGCAGGTCAGGCTGGTCGAGGCCGAGGCCAGCAACCCGGCCAGTGCGCCGTCGCCGGCGCCGATGTCGCAGCAGCGTCCGAAGCGGCCGGCGGCGGCGAAGGCGTGCGCCAGGCTGTCCCAGGTGCGGCCCGGGGCGTATTCGCGGTGCAGGCATCCGGCGACGCGCGCCACCCAATCCTGACCCATGGCGGCACGGTGCCGTTCCAGGGTGCGCAGGTCGGCGCCGATCGCCGGGTCGCCTTGTGACAGTTGGCGGGCGGCCGCCCAGGCCAGACGCAGGGTCTCGGGTGCGTCGTCACGCAGCCGGTAGCGATGGGCGCTGCCCTCGGCGACGTCGTGGACGAGGCCGGCCTGCTTGAGCTTGGCCAAGTGGCCGCTGATCGAACTCTGGCCGAGGTCGAGGACCGCGGTCAGTTCGGCTACAGTGAGCGGCTCGCGTTCCAGCAGATGCAGCAGGCGCAGTCGTGTCTCGTCGGCGAGGAGACGCAGGGATCCGGCACAGGCAGGCATGTGTATATCATTGCATCGCGATGGAACGATGCAAGCCGGATCACCTCGGCAGGCGCCGCCAGGCCAGCTCCGCCAGCATGGCGGCGATGGCCGAGGCGTCATCCATCGAGACGGCCCCGTCGTCGGCGCGCCAGCGTGCCGCGTCAAGTATGGTGAGCAGCCGCAGCATGCCCAGCTGGTCGGACGGCAGCCACTCGCCGACCGCTTGCCAGGCCATGCCCCAGAAGGCGCCAGGTTGCTGGCTGACCAGGGCCCGGGCGGCGCGCTGGGCCAGGGTGATGTCGCCGGTAGCAATGGCCGGGGCGAAAGGCCGCTGGCTCTGGTCGAGGCTCTTGCGGATCGGGCGGAGCCGCCCGTGCGCATGCAACCACCAGAGGCGGTGGTTGAGCTGCGAGATCATGGTGACCAGGGACTCGGTCGGAACCAGGGGGACGAGACGTTCGCTGGCGGTGGTGCCGATGAGCAGGCCGGCGAGGTCCCCGCGGATGTCGTGGTGCTCGTGCAGCAATTGGACGGTCAGAGAGCCCAGCACCCAGCACAGCGTCTCGAGATCGACCTGCATACCGAGGTGCTCGGCGAGCAGCAGATAGGCGGCCAACGCATCGTCACTGCCGATGACGCCACGCAGGCTGGCGACGCTCGGAGTGAGCGTGCCGTAATGGGTGGGCACCCGCTTCTGCCATTCACGCAGCTGGAAAGCGGTCAAGGCGGCAGCGTCATCGCCCCGCCTGGCGGCGATGCCGTTGAGCAGCTGGGTGCGGAGCAACGGACGTTCGTCCGTACCGCAGTGCGGCCACAGCTGCACCAGGCACCAGAGCGCAGACGTGTTCAGCGCCTGATCGGCAGGATGGGCAATGAGGGCCGGGATGAGCTGGGCGCACAGTCCGGCCTCGTCCTCGGGGACGGCCTGCTGGTTCAGCGGATGGGCGTAGGCCGGCGACTGGTCCGGTTCGGCGGCCAGGCAGCGTTCAAGGATGGTCCGCCGCAGATCCTCCGGGCAGTCGGGGTCGTCGTGCAGGCGGCAGGCGAGGACCGAGGCGATCGCATTCCCGGCCAGGCCGCTGCCGGTGAGGATGCGCGCTATGGCGAGCCGGGCGGTGGCGTGGTGCACGGTGCGGGACCGTAGGCGGGGGATGGGGCGGGCAAGGTCATTGCCACGTGCATTGCCCCCAGGGGTGAGGGTTAGGGTCGTGGCGCGGTAGCGCCACGGACCAAGAAGGACTGCCTCTTTCTTGCGCGACAATGGAGACACCCTGTCCGGCGGCAGCGATTCGATCCTACGACCCTAACCCCTAACCCCTAACCCCTGGGGCAATGGTGTCCGCACCCCTCGCCTATTCGACCAATCTGCACGCCGCCGAATCGGCCGAGGAGATCAGCGCCGCGCTCGAGCGCTTCGCCGGTCCGCTGCGCCGGCGGCTCGGCTGGGACCGGCTCGGCGTCGACCTGCGTCTGGGCAGCGCGGCGCTGCGCGGCGACCTCGTCCAGCTGCGCCGTACGCTCGACGCGCAGCGGCTGTCGGCTCACACGCTCAACGGCTTCCCGCTGCGGCCGTTCCAGGCCGCCCGGGTCAAAGAGGACGCCTACCTGCCCGACTGGAGCGAGCCGCAGCGCCTGGCTGACAGCTTGCTGCTGATCGATGCAGCGCTGCTGCTTTGCGACGATGCCGAGGTCACCGTCTCGACCTGTCCGGGATCCTTCCGCCCGCTCGGGCCGGGCCGCAATGACGCGTGCGCCTTCGCCCGTGCCCTCGGCCGCTGGGCGGCGGCGGCGCATCGCGCGCGCGCGCGCACCGGCCGCAGCGTGGTCCTGTGCCCGGAGCCGGAACCGTGGTGCCAGTTGGAGACGAGCTGGGAGGTCGCCGCCTTCTGGTGCGGCCCGCTGGCGGTTGACGGGGCCGCCGCCGCCGCCGCCGCCCTCGATGGCGATGCCGCCGCCGGCCGCGCAGCCATCGCTCGCCACCTCGCGGTCTGCTTCGACACCTGCCACATATCGCTCGCCTTCGAGGGGCAGGCCGAAGCGGTGGCCCGGCTGCACGCCGCCGGGGCGCGCATTGCCAAGGTCCAGGTCTCGGCCGCACCGCAGGCCGCGGCGGCCGATGCAGCGCAGGTCGCGGCGCTGGCCGGCATGGCCGAGCCGCGCTTCCTGCACCAGTCGGCCGCCAGCGATGGCCGCGGCGGGCTTTCCCGCTGTGTCGATCTCGAGGGGCTCGGCGCCTGCCTCGCCCGGCTGCCGGCGGCGCACGAGGTGCGCAGTCACTTCCATGTCCCGATCGACGCTGCCCGCCTGGGCAACGGACTCGCCACCACCGCCGCCGACAGCCGCGCCGGATTGGCCGCTTGCCTCGCTGAAGGCTGCGCCCACATCGCGGTCGAGACGTACACCTGGCCGCTGCTCGCCGCCGATGAGGAGTCCAGGCTGGCAGGCACGCAGCGCGAGCTTTCCACTCTGCTGCACTGGTGCGATGGAACCTGACGGCACGTGGCGCTACCAGTGGCCGGCGGGGACGCGCTTCCTCGCCGAGATCGACGGCTTGCTCACGGTCGCCGGCCGTCGGGTGATCGATCTCGGCTGTGGACAGGGCCGGCTCGGTCGCTGGGCGTTGGGGGCCGGCGCCGCCGAGGTGCTGTTCGCCGACCACTCTTCCGAGGCCCTCGCGCTCATCCCCGAGCTCCCCGGCGCACGCCGGCTGCAGCATGCCTGGGGCGAGCCGCTGCCGCCCTGCGACGTGCTGCTGGGGGGCGACATCCTCTATCGTCCGGCCGTGTTCCCGCTGCTGCTCGACTCGGTGGCCAGCGCCCTGGCCACGCCGGATGCGACCGCCTGGCTGGTCGACCCGCGCTCCACCCTGGAGCCCGAGCTGCCGCTGTTGGCGGCCGCGCGCGGATTGCGCTGGGACAGCCGACGTCGCGGCTCCGGATACACGCTGGTCTGCGCAGGTCTGCTGCCTTGCGGAAGTCGAGTTGTTTGACACACTGCTGCGCTTCATGTTCGACCCCGCCCATGTCCAACCTATCGCTGGTGCCACCGGCGACTCCATCCTCCCGCAGTCGATCGCCGATGCGATCGCACCGCTGACCTGGCTGGCCGGCGGTCTCTACGTCCTGGCGGTCGCCGCCCTGGCGCTGTACGGCCTGCACAGCCTGTGGTTGCTGGCGCTCTTCCTGCGCCACCGCAAGGGAGCCAAGGCCCAGGCCGAGCTCGAGGCCGCGACCCCGCTGCCGCCCGATGCCGAGCTGCCGCACGTGCTGGTCCAGCTGCCGGTGTTCAACGAGCGCGACGTGGTCGTGCGCGTGCTGGAGTCGATCAGCCGGCTCGACTGGCCGAAGGACCGCCTGCACATCCAGCTGCTCGACGACTCGACCGATGACAGCGTCGAGATCGGCCGGACCGAGGTGGCCAAGCTCCGCACCCGCGGCCTCGACGCGGTCTCGCTGCACCGCACCGACCGCACCGGCTTCAAGGCCGGCGCCCTGGAGAACGGCATGAAGGCGTGCGATGCGCCGTTCATCGCCATCTTCGACGCCGACTTCACGCCCAATCCCGACTTCCTGCGCATCGCGATCAAGCCCCTGCTCGCCGATCCCGGCCTCGCCCTGGTCCAGGGCCGCTGGGAGCACCTCAACCGCGACGACAACATCCTCACCCAGGCGCAGGCCGTCGGCATCGACGGCCACTTCGCGGTCGAGCAGGGCGCGCGCGGCTGGTCCGGCCTGCCGATGAACTTCAACGGCACCTGCGGCCTCTGGCGCCGCACCGCCATCATCGATGCCGGCGGCTGGGAGCATGACACCCTGACCGAGGACATGGATCTGTCCTACCGCGCCCAGCTGGTCGGCTGGCGCTGCACCTACCGCATCGGCCTGGGCGTCCCCGGCGAGGTGCCGGCCGACGTCAACGCCTGGCGCAGCCAGCAGTTCCGCTGGGCCAAGGGCTCGATCCAGACCGCCATCAAGCTGCTGCCGCGCATCTGGCGCGGGCCGTGGGGGCTGCACGCCAAGGTGTGCAGCTCGCTGCACATGACCCACTACATGGTGCACCCGCTGATCCTGCTGTCGCTGTTCTGCGCTCCGCTCGCCCTGCTGCTGGTCGACACTGGCGCCGTCCCCTGGTTCGTGCTGCTGCTCGGCGTGTTCAGCTTCGTGGTGGGCGCCAGCGCTCCGATCCTCGTCTACATCGTCAGCCAGCTCACCCTGCATGGCGCGAAGGGTTGGCGCAATCTGCGTTCGCTGCCCATCCTCGCCGCCATCGGCACCGGCATCGCGATCAGCAACGGCCAGGCCGTGTGGCAGGCCGTGCGTGGCCAGCAGAGCGCCTTCGTGCGCACCCCGAAGGCCGGCGCGACCGGCACCAGCAGCTACCGCGCCAAGGCCCACAGCGGCATTCCCGAGGCGATCTGCGCCGTGTGGGCGATCGTCGGCATGACCGTCGGCTTCATTGGCGCGCATACCTGGATCACTCCCCTGCTCGCCATCTACCTCTCCGGCTTCGCCTGGATGAGCATCCACTGCATCCGCGAGCGTCGGGCGCGAGCCGCCAAGGTCGTCCGCCCGGTCGCTGCTCCGGCCGAGGATGTCGCCGCCCAGCCGGCCTGACGAGGCCTGGGCGTTTGACGCTGGGGCTCTAGGGGCATGGCCGTAGTCTGCGCCCCGCCATGTACCCTATTGAACTGACCGACCCCATCCGCGACGAGATCAAGGCCATGGGCCTGACCGAGGCGACCACCCCCGCCCAGGTCGATGCCGAGCTGGCCAAGCCGGGACCGGTCCTGGTGTTCGTCAACAGCGTGTGCGGCTGCGCCGCCGCCGGGGCCCGTCCCGGTCTGGCCAAGGCTCTGGCCGAGGCGGAGAGGAAGCCCAGCACTGTCACCGTGTTCGCCGGCGTCGATCGCGAGGCGGTGCAGGCGGCCCGCGCCCATTTCGCCGAGTATCCGCCCAGCTCGCCCAGCGCGGCTCTGCTCAAGGATGGCGAGGTGGTGTGGATGCTGCATCGCCATCAGATCGAGGGGCGCCAACCCCAGCAGATCGCCGAGCTGTTCAAGCAGGCCTTCGCCCAGCACTGCTGAGCACGCCGTTGCACGGGTCATAGCTGGCGCCTATCCTGGCCACCAGCATGAGTTCCGAGCCGGGTTGTCCGTTTCCGCGCCTGGCAGGCGCTTGGCCTCAGGTCGGGCCTTGGCGCGTGCTGCGATTCCTCGGCGCCGGCGGGATGGGTTCCGTCTTCGCCGCAGTCGGGCCGGCTGCCGGCGAGGTGGCCGTGAAGCTGATTCCGCCGTTCCAGAACGGCCATGCCCGTGTCCGCCTGCTGGCCGAAGCCCGCGCGGCGGCGGCGGTGGAGCATCCGAACCTGGTGCGATGCCTGGACGTCGGCGAGCATCTCGGCCATCCCTATCTGGTCATGGAACTGGTCCCTGGGGGCGATGGCGACGACCTGGTCCGCCGGCACGCCTGCCTCGTGCCGCGTGAGCGGTTGCTGGCCATCGCCCGGGACGCGGCCGCCGGTCTGGCCGCTCTGCATGCCGCCGGCATCGTCCATCGCGACCTCAAGCCATCCAACCTGCTCTTCGCCGCCGACGGCCGGGCGCTGGTCGCCGACTTCGGCCTCGCCCACCTCGACGATGGCGCGCCTGGCGTGACCCGGGCCGGGTTCACCGTCGGGACGCCGGACTACATGCCCCCGGAGCAGGCGCGCGCCGAGCCGCTCGACGGGCGGGCCGACCTCTATGCCCTGGGCGCCACCCTCTACCACCTGGCCACCGGCCGGCCGCCGCACACTGGCGCCACCACCTGGGTGGTGATGGGCGCGGTCATCTCCGAGCCCTTCCCCGATGTACTGGCCTTGCGCGACGACCTCGGCAGCGGTTTCGGCGCGGTCATCGCCAAGCTCGGAGCCAAGCAGAAGGACGAACGCTACACAGACGCCGGCCAGCTGCTCGATGACCTCGCCCTGGTGACGGCCGGCCGGCCACCGGTGCATGCTCGCTACCGGTCCTCCGTCGAACTGCTGGCCAGCGGACCGCCTCCCGATGCCCCGAGCGTCCTGCTCATCGACGACGATCCGCTGGTCCGTCGCATCTATTCCATCGGGCTTGGGGCGCGCGGCCTGGTCTGCATCGTCGCCAATGATGGATCGATGGGCCTGGACATGGCCGATCGCCTGAGACCCGCGGCGGCGGTGGTCGACCTCGTGCTGCCCGACCTCGATGGGGCCGAGGTCGTGCGCCAGCTGCATGCCAGCCAGCCGGATCTGCCGATCGTGGTGCTGTCCAACGCCTTCGCCGTCGAACAGCTGACGGCCGCACGGACGGCCGGTGCGGTCCGTGTCCTGCCCAAGGCTGCCACCCCGCCACTGCGCCTGGCTGATGAGCTGCATGCCCTGCTGCGTCGTCCGGCCGTGGCCGTCCCGGCGCAGGCGGCGGTCCCGCCCGCCGAAGCGCTCTGCGCCGCCGACGCGGCAGTTGCGCGCCTGCAGGTGCTGGTCAGGCGGCTGGGGCAGGGGGACGAGTCGATGCTGCTGGTCGAGTTGGCCGCTGCTGCGCACGGCTTCGCCGCCGCGGCCGGTGCAGCCGGCGCCGCCGCCGCCGCGACGCTCGGGGCGGCGACCGAGACCCTGGTGCGCGAACTGATCGCCCAGCCGGAGCGGCGCAGCGCCTCCAGCCGCCGGACCCTGGCCCAGGCCGCCGCCGCGCTCCGGCAGCTGGTTCTCGCGCCTGGCTGCAGCCTGGCCGGGATGCAGGTGCTGGCTGTCGATGACGACCGCATGGCGCGGACGCTGCTCCGTGCCGCCCTGGATCGCGTCGCGCTCCGGCACGACATCGTCGGCTCACCCGAGGATGCGCTCGCCAAGCTCGCCACTGGCAGCTACCACCTGCTGCTCACCGACGTGGTCATGGACCATCTCAGCGGCTTCCAGCTCGCCGCCCGCGTCCGCGCCATGCCCGGCTGCGCACAGCTGCCGATCATCTTCGTCACCGGTCTCGACGACTTCCCCGCCTTCTTCGCTGCCGGCGAGGGCACTGGCACCGATCTCATCGCCAAGCCGTACCTGCTCATCGAGCTCGGGGTCAAGGCACTGGTGCTGCTGGCAACCCGCCGCAGCTGACCAGCATCCCGACATGCTGATCGCCTTCGAGGCCGTGGAGCGCAGCGGCTCGGCCTGCGCGTGGGATGGCTCGGCGCTGGCCTTCGAGCGCTGCGCCGGCCATGCCGAGGCCTGCCTCGTGCCGCTGATCGACCGCCTGATGCGGGCTCATGCGCCGGTGTCGGCGCTGGCGGTGGCGGCAGGACCGGGCTCGTTCACCGGGCTGCGCGTCGCCGCCCTCGCTGCCCGCACCATCGCCTGGCTCGACCGCCTGCCGGTGCATGCCGTCGACAGCCTAGCCGCCTGCGCCGCGCAGCAGGGCGACGGCTGCTGGCTGGTGCTGCTGCCACTCAAGCGCGATACCACCTTCCACGGCCTGTTCCGCGTCTCCGGGGGCGTTGTCACGACCCTGTCCGCGACCGCGGCATGCCTGGACGCGGCGCAGCCGCAGCTGCCGCCCGAATCGGCCGGAGCCGTCGTGGTCGGTCCGGCGCTGGCCGCCAAGCCGGGGTTGGCGCAGCGCTGGCTGCCTGGCGCGACGCTCGGCGATCCGGCGCCGCCGGACGCGCGCGGCGTGGCCCGCCTCGCCGGCCAGGTCCCGCCGGTGGCGTGGGATCGCGTGCTGCCGCTCTACCACCAGGAGCCGGCGCCGGTCTTGCAGCGGGCGGCCGCACGCGAAGCATTGCAGGCCTAGATGGCTTGGCGGAACCGCGTCGAGGTCAGTTACGGTGCCCTGCGCCAGAACGTCGGAGCGATCCGCGCCGCGGCCGGCGGGCGCGACGTCATCGCCGTGGTCAAGGCTGACGCCTATGGGCTGGGACTCGAACGTTGCGCCCGCATCTACCACGAGGCCGGGGTCGGCGCGATGGCCTGCGCGACCATCGGCGAGGCGGACAAGATCCGACGTGTCGCCCCGGAATGTCGCGTCCTGCTGCTGGGCAGTCCGTTGCCCGAGGAGCGCCCGGCGGCAGTGGCCAGCGGCTACGAGCCATGCCTGTCGACCCTCGACGAGGTGCACGAGTTCGCCCAGCAGGCCAATCCCCGCGCACCGCTCAACGTGCACGTCAATGTCGATACCGGCATGGGCCGTTTCGGTGCCCAGCCGGACGAGGCCGAGGCGATGGTGCGCGAGATCCTGGCCTGGAACAGCCTGCACCTGGCAGGCATCAGCACGCATTATCCGATGGCCGACCGGCCCGAGGTCGCCGGGGCGCAGGAGCAGGCGATGGACGCCTTGCTCGACCGCCTGCCGCCGCTGCCGACGGACACCTGGATCCACTGGCATAACTCCGAGGGCCTGCTGCTGCGCCCCGCCGACCGCACCAATGTCGTGCGCGTCGGTCTGCTGCTCACCGGCACGGTCCCGGCCGGCTGTCCCGATCCCGGTCTGACCCCGGCGGTGCGCTGGGTCTCGTCGCTGTCGCTGGTCAAGCGCCTACCCAAGGGTCATGGCGTCAGCTACAACCGGACCAAGGTGCTCGATCGCGACACCGTCACCGGCATCGTGCCGGTGGGCTACGCTGACGGCTACCCGCTGGCCCTATCCGGCAAGGGGGCCGTCCTGGTGCAGGGCCGGCGCTGCCCGGTCCTCGGCCGGGTGACCATGGACTACATCATCGTCGACCTCACCGATCTGACCTCGCCGGTCGGGCCGGGCGAGCCGGTGGTGCTGTTCGGCCCGCAGGGTTCCGACGTCCTCAGCGTCACCGAGCTCGCACGCCTGGCCGGCACCATCCCCTACGACATCCTCTGCGGCCTGCGCGGCCGCTGCGAGGTCGTCGGGGTGCCGTAGGCCGGAAGCCGGGATTCGACGGTTCCAATCGCGCTTCGCTTGGCATGCGCCCCCGGTCGCCACCCTTGCACGGCCAGGAGCTGACATGCGCTACGGACACTTCGACGACGCCGCCCGCGAGTACGTGATCGAACGGCCCGACACGCCGAAGTCGTGGACCAACTACCTCGGCGACACCACCTACGGCGCGATCATCACCAACAACGCCGGCGGCTACTCGTTCTACCGCAGCGGCGCGCTGGGCCGCTTCCTGCGCTTCCGCACCAATGGCATCCCGATGGACCAGCCGGGCCGCTACCTCTACCTGCAGGACCGCGCCGACGGCGACTTCTGGAGCGCCTCGTGGCAGCCGGTGGGCAAGCCCTTGTCCCAGTACAAGAGCACCTGCCGCTTCGGCACCGGCTACGCGGTGATCGACAGCGCCTACCGCGGCATCCGCAGCGAGACGACCTACTTCGTGCCGCGCGGCCAGACCTTCGAGTACTGGAAGCTGGTAGTGACCAACACCGGCACGGAGGTGCGCCGGCTGTCGCTCTACACCTACGTCGAGTTCGCCAATTCGTGGAACATGGCGCAGGACCAGGTCAATCTGCAGTACACCCAGTACATCGTCGACTGCGATTGCCGCGATGGCGTGATCGAGCGCGGGCAGAATCCGCATCTCGCCGAGGATCCGGCGAACTTCACCAACGATGACCAGAGCCGCTGGAACTGGATGACCCAGGCCGGCGCGCCGGTCACTGCCTTCGACACCGACCGCGACGCCTTCATCGGGCCCTACCGCACCTACGCCAACCCGCTGGCCATCCACAACGGCCGCTGCGGCGGCTCGCGTGCACATGGCGACAACGCCTGCGGCAGCCTGCAGTCGGAGATCGACCTGCAGCCGGGCGAGAGTCGCACCGTCATCGTCATGCTCGGCATCGGCCGCCAGAGCGAGGGGGCGCGCATCCGCAGCGAGTTCGGCACGCCCGAGCGCTGCGATGCCGAGCTGGCCAAGGTCAAGGCCTACTGGCACCCGCGCCTGGCGACCTTCGCGGCCAAGACCGCCGACCCGCTGTTCGACTCGTTCGTCAACACCTGGAACGCCTACAACTGCCAGATCACCTTCGCCTGGAGCCGCGCCGCCTCGCTGGTCTACAACGGTGAGCGTGATGGCCTGGGCTACCGCGACAGCGTGCAGGACATCATCTCGGCCGCGACCATGGTCCCGGACGAGGCCGAGGGCCGGCTGAGCATGCTGATAACCGGCCAGGAGTCGGGCGGCAGCGCCATGCCGCAGGTCTTCCCCTACCGGCACCGCCCTGGCCACGAGACGCCGACCGATCCGCACCGCATCCGCAGCGACGACTGCATGTGGCTGTTCAACGCCATCCCGGCCCTGGTCAAGGAGACCGGCGACCTGGCCTACCTCGACCGCGTGCTGCCCTTCGCCGACGCCGGCGAGGCGACGGTGCTCAGCCACCTGCGACGCGCGATCGAGTTCAGCCTCGCCCACCGCGGCGCCAACGGCCTGCCCTGCGGGCTCGAGGCCGACTGGAACGACTGCCTGCGCATGGGCTACCGCGGCGAGACGGTGTTCGTCGCCTTCCAGCTGCGCTACGCCTTCACCGTCTACATCGAGATCTGCACCCGTCTCGGCCGCGCTGCTGAGATCGCCTGGGCAAAGGCCGGCCTGGCCGAGATCGACGCCGCGATCGAGCGCCGCTGCTGGGACGGCGAGTGGTTCATCCGCGCGATCAGCGAGCGCGGCGAGGTGATCGGCTCCAAGGCTGCGGCCGAGGGCCAGATATTCCTCAACACCCAGTCGTGGGCGGTGATCAGCGGCTTTGCCGGAAGCGAGCGCGGCCGGGTCGCCATGGACGCGGTGAAGTCCCGCCTCGCCACGCCCTTCGGCATCGCCCTGTGCGATCCGCCGTTCCGCACCGTGCCGTGCCGCGAGATCCGCGCCGTGTTGTTCGGCCCCTCGATGAAGGAGAACGGCGGCATCTTCAGCCAGATCCAGCCGTGGGCGGTGATCGCCGAGTGCATGCTGCGCCGGCCGGAGCGCGCCTGGGCCTACTGGCGCGCCTTCTGCCCGGCCAACCAGAACGACCGCGCCGAGATCCGCCAGATCGAGCCCTACGTCCACTGCCAGAGCACGCACGGCAGGCACAGCCGCCACTTCGGCGCCAGCCGCCTGTCGTGGCTCACCGGCACCGCCACCTGGGCCTACGCCGCGGCCACCCAGCACCTCTGCGGCGTGCGTCCGGACTGGGACGGTCTGCGCATCGATCCGTGCCTGGAGCCCGGTTCCGGCAGCGTGACGGTGCGTCGCCGCTTCCGCGGCAAGGCCTACGAAGTCCGCATGACTCCCGGCGCCACCGGCACCGGGGTGAAGCAGTTGATCCTCAACGGCCACGAAATGGCCGGCGACCTGGTGCCTGCCGCCCAGGCCAAGGAGGTCAACCTGGTCGAGGCGCTGCTCGGCTGAGCGCCGGTCAGTGCATCTGCTCGAGCGACAGGCCCTTGGTCTCGCGGATCCGCGCCAGCACGAACCACAGTCCGAGCGCCGCGAACAGCGCGTAGATGGCGTAGCTCGCGCCCAGGCCGAGGTGCTCTGCCATGGGCGGGAAGGTGCTGGAGATGGCGTAGTTGGCGACCCACTGCAGGCAGGCGGCGAGGGCGAGCGCCGCGCCGCGGATGCGGTTGGGGAACATCTCGCCGAGCAGCACCCACACCACCGGTCCCCAGCTGAAGCCGAAGGCGATGACGAAGCCGTTGGCGCCGACCAGGGCCAGCACCGCCAAGGCCCCGGTGAGGGCCGGGCGCCCCTCCGCATCCAGCGGGGCGGCGAAGAATGCGAGCGCCATCAGGCCCAGGCACACGGCCATCGCCGCCGAGCCGATCACCAGCAGCGGTTTGCGGCCGAAGCGGTCGATGGAGGCGATGGCGATGAAGGTGGTGAGGATGTTGGCCACGCCGGTCAGGACGTTGAGCAGCATGGCCTGCTCCTCGCCGAAGCCGACGCTCTGCCACAGGCTGGTGCCGTAGTAGAAGATGACATTGATGCCAGAGAGCTGCTGCAGCAGGGAGAGGGCGATGCCGATCCACACCACCGGCAGGAGCCAGGTGCCCGAAGCGCGCAGGTCGCGCAGGCGCGGCGGGACCCAGGCGGCGAGCGAGGAACGGATCCCGGCCAGTTCGGCGTCGGCCGTCGCCGGATCGATGCGCTGCAGCACCGCCAGAGCCTCGGCATCGCGTCCGCGGGCGACGAGATAGCGCGGCGACTCGGGCACCAGCCAGGCCCCGATGCCGTAGAGGATCGACGGCAGGAGTTCGCTCCAGAACATCCAACGCCAGGCGGCGGCTCCGAGGATCGGCTCGGACGCCGACCCAGCGGCGCGGCTCAGCGCCCAATTGACCAGGAGAGCGGCGAAGATGCCGCTGACGATGGCGAGCTGCTGCAGTGAACCGAGCCGGCCGCGCAGACGCGCCGGCGCGACTTCGGCGATGTAGGCCGGCGCCACCACGCTGGCCGCCCCGACGGCGATGCCGCCCAGCAGCCGCCAGACGATGAAGTCCCACACCGTGAACGGCAGCCCGCTTCCGAGCGAACTGATGGCGAACAGCACGGCTGCGCCAAGCATCACCGGCCGGCGTCCGATCCGGTCGGCCAGCGGCCCGGCGGCCAGCGCCCCGGCCGCCGAGCCGAGCAGGGCGAGCGACACCGACTGGCCGATGGTCCACGGGCCGACCTGGAAGTGGGCGCGCAGCGCCTCGACCGCACCGTTGATGACCGCCGTGTCGAAGCCGAAGAGGAAGCCGCCCATCGCCGCGGCGGCGGCGAGCAGGATGACGAAGGGGTTGCCGTGCATGGGCGCACCATCGCCACCGGGCGGCCTCCGGCCAGCGGAGAGCGGAGGTGCCAGGACCCGACTAGCGGTTGGCGAGCCGTCCGAGGATCACCAGATCGTCGGCATCGGGGCCAAGCTTGCCGATGCCGAAGACGCCGCCCTTCTCCTCCAGGCCGGCGAAGACGATGCGCAGCTCGATCGCACTGGCCAGGCGCTGCAGGGCCGGGATGGCGCTGGTGTCGGCGCTGGCCGGGATGCCCGAGCTGGCCTGCAGGTTGCCCTGGTTGTCGAGCGGCTTCGCGGCGGTGAAGGGCGCCTCACCGACCTTGATGCCTCCCTGCCACACTTCCAGGCGCGGCTTCAGTTCGCCGCCCGACCAGAAGCCGCAATCGACCCGCTTGATGTCCAGGGCCTTGCCCGAAACCGGGTTCAACGCGATGGCGTAGTGGTAGGGGGTCTTCGCCATGTGCCCGCCACCGGCCCAGGTGCCGGCGCCGTCGATGTTGTAGTGCTCGTTGTCTTCAAGCAGGTTCGGCACCGAGGCCTGCAGGGTGGTCGGCTGGACCACCGGCATGCGCGCGGTGGGCGGGATGGGCACGCCCTTCCAGTGCCGCTTCTCCTGGCCTGCCTGCGCCTTGGCGAAGTTCCACGCCAGCAACGGCAGCACCGTGCCGGTCGGGAAGCGCAGTTCGATGCTGCCCGAGGCGCCGCGGATCGTGCTGCCATCGGCTGCCGCCAGGTCCTTGACCGTGATCGTGGTCGTACCCTCGTCCATGATCTCGGAGACGTTCACCGTCCATTCCAGGCCATGGCTGCCCGGTACCATCGCCACGGTGCAGCCCTGCGCCTGGGTCGCCCCAGACAGCGTCACGTCGGCCGAGGTGAAGGCCTTGGGCGGGCGGGTGAAGGCGACGCGGAAGCGCAGCGGCAGGCCGCTGGCCGGCACCGTCTGACCGGGCTCGGGATTGACCAGCGCCTGCGGTGCGGCGTCGGCGAAGCTGACGCCTTCGAACACCCAGCAGAACACCGAGGCCGGCGGCAGGCCCTGGGCGGCACCGCGAGCGGCATCGAGGGTGAAGTCCCTGGTCGCCACCGTCGCCGGCAGTTCGCGACTGGCGAGGCGGATGTTCTCGGCGTCCAGGTTGTTGGCCTGCGGGTCACCGGTCAGCGTGTGCAGCGTCACCTTCTTCGCCGCGCTGATCGGCAACCGCAGGGTCAGCGGCGTCGGCGCGTCGAGGCGGCGCGAGATCGCGAAGATGCTCAGCCGGTCGCCCTTCCGGCTGGCGTAGGCCGCCACCTCGGGCATCGCGTCCATGGCCGGGCGGCGGCCGACCGCCGGTGCCGCGCGCACCGGCATGCGCTCGGTGACCACGCCCAGCACCTCGCCGGCCCCGTGGTTGTTCCACATGGTCAGGCTCTGCCAGGCCGGATAGGCCTGGCCGCCATTGCGATGGTCGGCGTGCGAGGTCCAGTAGTTGCGGTTGCGGCTGAAGGTGAAGAAGTTCTGCAGCTGGGCGCCCTGGTAGGTGAAGCCGAGGAAGCAGTCGAGGGTCGAACTGCCGCCGACCAGCGACTTCATCACCCGGCTCTCGCCCTCGACCAGCTGCGGCGTCATGCGAACGCCGTTGAGGCCATCGAGGTTGTAGCCGGGGCCGGCCTCATAGCTGCCGATGAAGAAGGGCCGGTTGCCGGCCGCCGCATGCTCGTCGGCCTCGCGACGCAGGCGGATCGCCGTGGGTATGCCATCCTGAGCCGGGTAGTTCAGCGTCTTGGCCAGGGCGGGCAGGAAGTCGCCGCTGGGGTCCTCGCCGGCATCCCAGCCGCCGTTGTAGGTCGCGACCAGCACATGCCGGCTGGACGGCGAACGCTTCGCCGCCTGATAGCCGAAATCGTTGACCGCCCAGCCGCCGAGCACGAACTCGGTCTTCTGTTCCATCGTCTTGGTCCAGTAGGGGCTGCGCTTCAGCACCTGGATGGTGTATTCCTGGAACATGCCGTAGATCGCGCCGGCTCCGTGTGTCTTCTTGGTCACCGCGTCCGGCATCTCCATCCAGGCGAGGTTGAACGGCATGATCGGATTCCAGTTCTCGTTGCTGAATTCGAGCAGCAGCTTCGGGAACTCGTCGATATACGGCTTCGCCTGGCCGTGCTGCACGCGGCGCCAGGCCCACGGCTTGGACTTGGGCGTGTCCTTGGCCGGGTCGTAGGGCGCGGCGAGGTACTCGACCAGGCCGAGCCATTCCTCCTCCTGCAGGGTGAACTCCAGTTGCAGCCACGGCGAGACGCCCATCTCGCGGAACTCTTTCAGCAGTGCCGACAGGTTGCCGCGGCTGTAGGTGTCCTTGCCGCTGCTGAGACCGGTCAGCGGATGGCCGAGCAGGTTGTCGAGCGTGTACCCCTGGGTCTTGCAGGTGTCATGGGTGCGGATCGCCCCCATGCCGCTGGCCTTGAGCGCGGCGCGGTCGGCGGCGTCGTGGCGCACCAGGCCGACGTCCTTGGGATAGACGCGGAAGTTGTCCAGCCACACCGTGCCGGGGGCATTCCACTGCAGGCCCATCTGACCGACCGAGCCGCTCTGGTCGAGCTTGCGTGGCACAGTGAACTCGGCGGTGAACTTCTGCCACGTGCCGGTCATCGCGAAGTCGATCGGCTTGAACTCGCCGCCCATCGGCCCGGTGAGGTGGAAGCGCAGGGTCGGCTCGGCCAGGCCCTCCTGCCGTGCCAGCACCTCGACGACATAGGTGCGCGCCGGATCCAGCACCTGGTACCAGTCCTGGGTCAGGTCGGCGTGGTTGTATTTGCGGATCGCCAGGGTTCCCGCCTCACGGCTGTCGATGCGTAGGCAGGTGGTGCCGCCGTCGAGCACCTCCGTGGGCAGGGCGCCGGGATGCTGCACCAAGGTGAAGGGGTGCTCGCGCGCCTGCCAGGCCCCGGCCGGGGTGAACATCGGCGCGTAGTCGGGCGGTGCCGCGCCGTGGGTGCCATGCAGACGCGGGGCGAAGTCGGTGCGCGCCAGGCTGTGCGCCGTCTTGGCCAGCAGCGCCATGTCGCCGGGCAGGAAGGCGAAGCGGTCGCCGCCGCCCTCGCTGCCCATCTCGATGAACTGGCCCTTGTGGGTCGCGGGATCGGTGAACGAGCGCTCGATGCGGTAGCCGGCGAGGTCGCCACCCGCCGCCTGCCAGGAGGCGGTGATCAGCCCGGTGGCGGGATCGCAGGTGGCCTGGAAGCCGGCGACCGCCGCTGGCACGCTGCCGGTGGCCTTCTCGTCCAGGCGCGGTGCGCCCTGGGTGAAGGCGTTGCCCGGCTTGGCGCGCTTGTCCCCGGCGATATCCGGGTGGACGATCCGCATCGCGGCCGAGCGTACCCCAAAACGACCGGCCTTGTCCACCGCGCGCACGCACAGCCACCACTGCTGGCCGGGCCGCGACCAGTCCTCCATGACGAACTCGCCGCGCGTGGCGCTGGCCGGCACCAGACCGTCGGCGACATGGTTCCACTCGCTGCGCTCGTGGCTCTTGACGACGCCACGCAGCTTCTGCACCAGTTTGCCGTCCTCGATGCGCAGGATGCGGACGGTGGCGCCATTCCACCAGCCGCCGGGATAGCTGTCATACCAGTCGAGCGTGGGCGAGATCAGCTTGCCGACCGCCGCCTCGCTGACCGCGAAGCGGTTGGACGCCCAGTACATCGGCTCGCAATTGAAATCGACCAGTTCGTGCCGCGGGCCGGTGGTGGCGGTGTAGGCTCCGGGATTCGGGGCCACGGCATGCGGGGTCACGCGCAGCACCGCCGGCTCTTCGGCAGCCAGGCAGGCGAGGACGGCGAGGGTGGGGACGAGGTGGCGGATCATGGCTGCTTCCTGGGCGGGGCGCACGAGGCGCGGATGATGAGTCTGGATGCGATCGGGGGCGGCAAGACGGGACTGGCCCCGGCGAGGACGGCCAGCACATGCCGGGCTGCAACGATGCCGATGTCCTCCCACTGCTGGCTGATGCTGGTCAGGGCCGGGCGGGCGAGCGGCGCCTGCAGGTCATCGATGCCGATCAGCGAACGGTCGTCGGGCACGCGCAGGCCGCGCGCATGCCAGTCGTCCAGCACCGCCAGGGCCACCAGATCGCTGCCGGCCAGCACCGCCGGCGCATCGCGGCCGGCCCAGGCGCTGCGCAGATGCGCCACCGTCGCCTCGGCCCCGGCCTCGAGGCCGGGGTCCGGCCCGAGGTCGATGGCCGACCAGCGCAGCCCGTGGCGGGCCGCGGCGCGCCGCGCCAGCGCCAGGCGGTCGTCACCCCGCTGGTGATCGACCCAGGCCACGACACGGTGGCCGAGGCCGGCGAGATGGGCGCAGGCCGCATCGAGCCCAGGCGCCAGATCGCAACGGGCCACCGCAGCCGAGGCGGCCCCGTGCATCAAGCCGATATAGGCGCCACGACAGCCGCGCTCGACCTCGGTACGCTCCGCTGCGGACAGGCTGAGCAGGGAGATGACGCCGGCCACCTGCCGCCGCGCCAAGGCGTCGATGGCCGGCTGATGTCCTGGCCTGCCCAAGCGATGCACGCCGAGGAACACCGGATCGTAGGCGGCCAGTTCGAGGGTCAGCTCGACCCCATGCAGCAGACGGATGTGCCAGGGGTGCCACCACA
>JAIFKN010000055.1 GCA_020049615.1 bacterium
CAGCGCCTCGGCCAGGCTGCGCTCCTGCATCGGTTTGGCGAGGTGGTCGTCCATGCCGCAGGCCAGGCAGCGTTCGCGGTCGCCGGGCATGGCGTTGGCCGTCATGGCGATGACCGGGATGCGCGGCAGGCCTTCGCGGGCTTCGCGGGAACGCAGGGCAGCCGTCGCCTCGTAGCCATCCATCACCGGCATCTGGCAGTCCATCAGCACGGCGGAGAAGGTGTGGCCGGCGAGCAGGTCGAGGGCCTGTTGGCCATGCTCGGCCAGCATGACCTCCAGGCCGAGATGATTGAGCATGATGCGGGCCAGCTTCTGGTTTACCGGATTGTCCTCGACCAGCAGGATGCGGCCGGTCAGCGCGGTGGCTGGGCCAGCCTGCCCGGCTGCCTCGCGGACGCTGTGGCGGGTCGCCAGATCGCGCATGCCCTGGCGGCGATAGGCGATGGCGGTCGCCACTACGGAGCCGAGGACCTCGAGCCGGGCGGGCTTGATCAGATATCCGGCGAATCCAGCCGCAGCCACGAGCTGGGCGTCCCCGCGCGTACCCGACGAGGTCAGCAGCACGAGAGGGATGCCGCTGATGGACGGATCGGCGAGGATCGCGGCGCCGAGCGACAGGCCATCCAGGTCGGGCATATGCAGATCGATGATGGCCGCGGTGAAGGGGTCGCCGCCGGCCGCAGCCGCACGGAGCGCCGCTGCGGCCCGCTCGGGATGGCACTCCGCCTCGGCACGTGCGCCCAGCATGGCCAGCTGTTCGCAGAGGATGCGGCAGCTGAGCGCGCTGTCATCGATCACCAGGATGCGGCGGCCGGCCAGCTCCGGGCCGGGCCGGACATCGGCTGGCGCCGGGGGCGCCGGGGGCGCAGACAGGACGACGGTAAAGGTCGAACCGCAACCTTCGCTGCTGGCGAGGGTGATGCTGCCACCCATGAGCTCAGCCAGGCGGCGGCAGATGGCCAGACCGAGGCCGGTGCCGCCGAAGCGCCGGCTGGTCGAATCATCGGCCTGGACGAACGGAGCGAAGAGGGTCTTCGCGCGCTCGGGCGGGATGCCGATGCCCGTGTCGCTGACCACCAACGTCAATCTGCCGCCCACCCAGGAGAGGTCGATCAGCACGTGCCCCTTGGACGTGAATTTCAGCGCATTGCCGATCAGGTTGGACAGGATCTGGCGCCAGCGGCCTGGGTCTCCCAGGACCAGCGACGGCAGGTCGGCCCCGATCCGCACCAGCAGTTCTATGCCGACACCCGGCACGCGTGGGCGGAAGAGATCGACCAGATCGTAGACCGCCTGGCTGGGATCGAAGGGGACCGTCTCCAGGGTCAGCTTGCCGGCGTCGATCTTGGAGAAGTCGAGGATGTCGTTGAGCAGGGTCAGCAGGGCCTCGCCGCTGCGATAGGCGGTGCGGGCGAAGTCCTCCTGCTCGGCATCCAGCTTGGTGCCCAGCAGCAGCTCGGTCATGCCGAGGATGCCGTTCATCGGCGTGCGGATCTCGTGGCTCATATTGGCCAGGAACGCGCTCTTGGCGGCGCTGGCCGACTCGGCCTTGGCAGCCATGTCATTGGCCAGGACGGTCTGGAGCTCGAGTTCGCGGTTGACCGTCTGCAGGCGCCGCTCCGCCTGCTGGCGCGTGCCGACGTTGACCAGCATCAGGGCGAACAGCTCCAGCAGTTGCTGCTCCTTCTGCGAGTAGTCGTGGCGGCAGCGCACCGAGTCGAAGCCGACGAAACCGGTGCAGACGCCGGCCGACATCAGCGGCAGGGCGATGAGGCTCTGGATTCCCTGCGGTTCGAGGATCCGCCGGAGACCGCTGCCGGGATCCAGGGCCGCCACCTCGGGGATATGCATCACCCGACCCGACCGGTGCGTCGCCACCCAGTCGGCGATGGCCTCCATCGGGACCTCCTGCAGTTCCTGGATCTGCGGCAGGATGCCGTCCCGGCACCATTCATGGGTATTGATGGCGATGCGTCGTTCATCGGCGTAGGTGAACACGTACGCCCGGTCGGCGCCGGTGAACATCCCCAGGTTGGCAAGGGCTGCATTGATGGCGGTGTCGGTCTCCTCGAGCGGCACGTTGATGAAGGCGTTGGAGATGCCCGTCAGAGTCTCCTGCAGCACGGTCTGGTCGAGCAGCGCCCGTTCAGCCAGCTTGCGTCCGGTGATGTCACGGGCCGACGCGTAGATCAGATCGCCGTGCGGTGTGCTGCGCCATTCGATCCAGCGATGGGACCCATCCTTGCAGCGGTAGCGGTTGACGAATTCCGCAACCCCCTGCTGACCGGCCAGGGCCGTCAGGACGGTGCTCGTCTGGACCACGTCGTCCGGATGCACCAGGTCCAGGAACAGGCTGCCCTCCAGCTCAGCGACTGGATAGCCGAGGACCCGTTCCCACTCGGGATTCAGCCGGACGAAGCGTCCCGCGGTATCGGCGATGCACAGCAGGTCCAGGCTGGCGGTGAAGAAGGCCTCGAGTTCCTGCTTGGCGGCGGCCAGTTGTGTCTCGACCGTCTTGCGGGCGCTGATGTCGATGAAGGTCTCGAGCAGCTTCGGCTGGCCGCCGAGTGTGACGCGACGGACGGACTTGATGATGGGGAGCTGGCGCCCATCTGCGGTCTGCATGCTACATTCACGATTCTCGATCGTGAACCCGCGATCAGTCATCGGGCACTGGCCTACCTCCGCCAAGCAGAGGAAGCGGTGGCAGACCCGGCCGGCGATCTCGGAGGCCGGCGCGCCGAACAGGGTGGCCGCATAGGGGTTCGCCGACTCGATGACATGGGTCTCGGGATCGATGATGACGACGCCGGCGTCGATGCCCTCGACCAACTGCCGTAGACGGTGCTCCTGCTCGGCCAGGGCGGCGGCGGCGGCACGCTGCTCGGTCACGTCCAGCATCACGGTCAACAGATGCTGCCGACCCTGGATGTCGATGATCTCGCCAGAAAACAGGCCGATGCGCCGGCTGCCATCGCGCCGGCGGATGGCGATCTCAAGATCGCGGATCCGGCCCTGGTCCGTGAGCAGACCGGCGATGCGCGCCGCCTGGTCGGCGTCAGCGATGAAGCCCAGTTCGGCGGCGGTGCGGCCCAGCACGTCGGTCTTCGCGTGGCCGGTGATGCGCTCGAAGGCTTCGTTCACGTCGACGAAGCGCCGTTCCGGCAGGCGGGTGATGGCCATCGGAGCCGGGTTGGCACGGAAGAGATGCTCGAAGCGCAGCATCGCCTCGCGCTCGGCCGAGAGATCCTTGATCACACCGAAGACGCAGGGCTTCCCGCTCCAGGTGCCGAGCGAGATGCGCGTCTCGACCGGGATCAGCCGGCCATCCTTGGCCTGGACCGGCAGCGGGCAGACCTCACATTCGTCGCGGAACATGGCGGCGAAGATCCCCGCCGCTTCCTGCTGGCGATCAGCAGGATGGACGCCGAGGACGCCGATGCGGTCGAACTCCTCGAGGCTGTAGCCCAGCTTGTCGATGGCGGCCCGGTTGACGTAGAGCACGCGGCCCTCGGCCGTGCCGACGATAACCATGTCATGCAGGGCATCGAAGAAGGCGCGGAAGTTGGATTCACGCTCGGCCAGGGCCTGCTCGGCCTGGCGGCGGTTCCGGTTGGCGATGGCCAGGGCCATCTGATCGCACAGCTGGCAGACGAACGAGATCTCATCATCATGCCATCGGCGCGGCCCGCCGACATGTTCGAGGCAGACCGTCCCCAGATCTCCGCCTTCGACCCGCACCACGCCATCGAGCATCGCGGTGATGCCCAGGGGCTTCAGATAGGTCTCGACGTAGCCGGAGACGCGCGGGTCGTTCAGGGCATCGTGGGCGTCGATGAACCGGTTGCCGCGCAGAGCGCTGAATTCGTTGCGGAAGGAGGTCTCCTCGAGCACCGCCCCGGCCTCATGCCGGGCGGAGGCGAGATCGAAGCCGTCGAGGCAGACCAGCCGGGTGCCCGAAGGATCGAACAACCAGACGCCGACCCGCGCGATGTCCAGCCGCTGCGAGACCAGTTCGGTCAAGCGCCCCGCGAAGGCGGCCAGATCTCCCTGGGCAAGCCCCGGATTCACGGTCAGCGCGGCGAGGATGGCAGATTGCGCAGCAGCCCGTTCGGCCAGGGCGCGTTCCCGGGCTTCGCGCTCCTTGCGCCTGGTGATGTCAAGGTGGGTGCCGCGCAGGACCAGCGGGCTGCCGTCGGCGGCGCGCTCGACCACCCGACCGCGATCGTGGACCCAGACCCACGAGCCGTCCTTGTGCCGCATCCGACATTCGCAGTCGTAGGCCTCGATCTCACCGGCGAAATGCGCCCGGAGGAGCCGTTGGCTGGCAGCGCCGTCCTCGGGATGCACCAGACGCGACCAGGTGTCGATGGTGATCGGGGCCAGTTCGGCCAGGGTCCAGCCGATGATACCGGCCCAGCGCTCGTTGTAGATCACGGCGCCAGTGCGGAGATCCCACTCCCAGGTACCCGCGTCCGTCCCGAACAGGATGCCAGCCAGGCGTTCTCGTTCGGCGTGCAGAGCCAGTTCGGCGGTCTTGCGCGCGGTGATATCGGCCGTGGTGCCGATGAAGCGGGTCGGCCGACCGTCGGCACCGCGTTGCCATACCTTGCCCTGGCAGCGGACCCAGATCCAGGTCCCATCCTTGCGCCGGAGGCGGTGCTCCATCGCGTACTGGGCGGTCTCGCCACGCAGATGGCGCTGCACCTCCGCCACGATTTCCTGCCGCTCCTCGGGATGGAGTTGGTCGATGAATCCCGCCTGCGGGTCACCACTGAGTTCGCCCGGGGCGTAGCCGAGGATGTCGAGGTAGCGCTTTTCGTAGCTCAGGCGGTTGCCGGGGATGTCCCAGTCCCACAAGGCGTCGCCAAGAACCTCCATGGCGAAGCTCCAGCGCGCCTCGGCCTCGGCCAGGGCCCGGGTGCGCTCCAGCATCTGCTCCTTGAGCCGGCGGCGGACTCCGCTCCGGTCACTCGTTGCTGACGAAGCGCCAAGGCGCCGACGTTTCGACGGCTTGCCGCCAGGTTTGATGCGGCGCTCCGGGCGAATACCCATTGCGGGACGATACGTGCATGGTCTCCGCAGTGCAAGACCGCCCTGCCGGTGTGTACGGGCGGTGCAGCGAAGGTCGTTGCCGGGCCGACGGCGACGCCATCCTGCCTGCACCCATGCTGACCCCCTCCCGCGCCTGGCAGCGGCGCGACGTCGTTCCCGACCTGGTCGCCGAACTCGAGCACGAACTCGGCGTCTCCCGGCTCGTCGCCACGCTGCTCGCCCTGCGCGGGGTCGAGGGCCCCGCCCAGGCCGCGGCCTTCCTGGCCAAGAAGCTCGCCGGCCTGCACAAACCGACGTTGATGGCCGGCATGGAGACCGCCGCCGCCCGCCTGGCCGCCGCCATCGACGGACGCCAGCGCATCCTCATCCACGGCGACTACGATGTCGACGGCTCGACCTCGGCCTCGCTGCTGGCGTTGTTCTGCCGCGCCTGCTCGCACGAGGCGATCGTGTGGATCCCGCACCGCCGCATCGACGGCTACGGCCTCTCGGACAGCAGTCTGGAGGCGGTCAGGGCGCACGGGGCCCAGTTGATGGTGACGGTCGACTGCGGCATCGCCGACGGCGGCTGGGCGAGGCGCATCGAGGAGGCCACCGGCTGCCACGTCATCATCACCGACCACCACCTGCCGCAGGGCTACCTGCCTGAATGCACGGCGGTGATCAACCCGAACCGGCCGGACTGCACCTATCCCGACAAGCACCTCGCCGGCGTCGGAGTGGCATGGAAGCTGGCCTGGGCCACCGCCGTGGTGCTCAGCGGCTCGGATAAGGTCACCGAGCGCCTGCGCGGCTTCCTCACCGACGCGCTCGCCCTGGTCGCAGTCGGCACGGTCGCGGACTGCGCGCCACTGGACGGCGAGAACCGCATCCTGGTCCACCACGGCCTGAAGGAGCTGGCGCGCACCGGCAACGTCGGCCTGCGTGCCCTGCTGGCCCAGGCCGGTCTCGGCGAGGGCCAGCCGACCGCTGCCGACGTCAGCTGGAAGCTGGCCCCGCTGCTGAACGCCAGCGGGCGCATGGACAGCGCCATGGCCAACATCGAACTCCTCACCGCCCGCGACCCGGCCAGCGCCGCACCGGTGGTGGAACGCATCGTCGCAGGCAATGACGAGCGTCGCCGCATCACCCAGTCGCTCACCGCCGACCTCATCGCCCAGGCCGAGGGCGATCCGGCCCTGGCCGCGCGGGCCACCCTGGTCTACGCCGGCGAGGGTTGGCATCAGGGCATCGTCGGCATCGTCGCCAGCCGGCTGGTCGACCGTTTCGGCAAGCCCGCCGCCGTCATCGCGATCAACGACGGCCAGGCCAAGGGCAGCCTGCGTTCGATCGCCTCGGTGCATCTCGGCGAGGCGATCGACGCCTGCCGCCATGTCCTGACCAAGGGCGGCGGCCACGCCATAGCCGCCGGGATCACGCTGGAGGCCGGCCAGGTAGAGGCGTTCAAGGAAGCCTTCGAACGCCACGTCGCCAGCCGGGTCGCCCCGGGCTCGCTGGTGCCGCGCACCGACTACGACGCCGAGATCGCCCTGAATGAACTCGATGGCGAATTCTTCCGTCATTTCGAGGCGATGGGGCCGTTCGGCACCGGCAACCGCGAGCCCGTGCTGCGCCTGGCCGACACCTCCTTCGCCGGCCGCCCCAGACTGTTCGGCAAGGAAGGGGAGCATCTCAAGGGGCCATTGACCGATGCTGGCGGCGGCATGAAGGAGCTGCTGGCGTGGCGCGGCAAGGCGATCTTCGGCGAGGTCGCCGCGCCAGGCAGGCGCCTCGACCTGCTGGTGCGGCCCGAGTTGCATCACTGGCAGGGAAGCAGCCAGCTGCGCCTGGTCTTCGTCGACGGGAAGCCGGCCTAGTGTCCCGCGACCTCCTCGCCTTCCTGCCCGATCTGCGCCGTCTGGCCATGCGTGGCGTGGCCGGTGCAGCCGTCGCCATGCCGCTTGGCTTGGCCCGCACTGTCGCCTACACGGTCGCCTCGGCCGCCTGGCTGGTCGACGGGCACGGCCGGCGCACCGTGGCGCGCAACCTCTCCGCCGCGGTGCCTGCCGGCGATCCGCTGCGCCGGGCGGTGCGGCGCAGCTACACCGAGTTCGCCCTGACCCTGGCCGAGGCGGCCCGCCTGCACCGCGACGGCTGGCTTGGCCCGGGGGTCATCACCGTGCACGACCCCTGGCGGGTGTTCGCCGCCCGTCCGCTCCGCGGGCCGGCCATCCTCGCCACCGTGCACAGCCACTGGGACATGCTCGCCGCCGCGCTCCACCGCCTCCGCCTGACCGACGGGCTGCTCGCCCCGGCTCTGGCCTATGGCGACCCGGCCCTCGACCGTTGGCTGGCCGAACGACGCGGCCGCTGGGGCTGCCGCACCGTGACCCTCGACCGCGCCCCCCTGGCCCTGCTGCGCGCCCTGCGCGACGGCCAGGTGCTGGGCATGCTGGTTGACCGCGATTACAGCGGCCGCGGCATCGACGGCGTGTTCCTCGGCCGGCGCACCAAGCTGCCCAGCGGCCCGGCTGCCCTGGCGGTGCAGACCGCGGCTCCGGTCATCCCCATGCTGCTGGCGCGCAGCAGCCCCGGCGCCTTCGCCCTGCTGGTCGGCAAGCCGCTGCGTCCGTGCCCGGCGATCCCGCGTGGCCGGCGGGTCGCCGAGCTGACCGGACGGATCGCCGCCGCCACCAGCCGGATGCTGGCTGCGGCTCCGGCGCAGTGGGTCGCATTCCATGATGTCGAGGAGGCACCGTGATTCCGGTCGAGACTGAACTGAAATGGCAGCTGAGCCCAGCTGGCCATGCCGAGCTGCAGCGCCGGATCGGTGCCATGCTGGGCGAGCCGCGCGTCCTGGAGCAGGACAACCGCTTCTTCGACAGCACCGACGGCCGCCTGCGCGCCGCCCGCCGATCCGTGCGGCTGCGCCGCGAGAACGGCCGCATCATCCTCACCTGCAAGGCCAAGGGCTCGGTCGACGACCTCGGCACCCACCGCCATGACGAGTGGGAGCGCGAGCTGGCGGCCGATGCCTGGGACGTGGTTCCGACCGCGCTGCCCGAGGCCTGGGCAGCCGTCCTCGCCGGCGCACCGCTCGTCGCGTTCGCCGGATTCGCCAACGTGCGGCTCGAATGGCATGACGGCCTGCATCTGCTGTGCCTCGATCGCAGCGACTTCGGCGTATGCATCGATCACGAACTGGAGATCGAGACGTCTCAGCCGCAGGCCGCCCATGCACGGTGGGGCGCCCTGCTGACGGACTGGGGCATCACCTGGACGCCCCAGCCGGCGACCAAGCTGCACCGCTGCGTCGGTCTGCGGACCACCCCGCGGCCCTGACTGCCCGATTCCTTCAGAAGTCGATGGTCAGGCCGACGCCGACGTTGAAGGCGCGCGGGTACTCCGTGCCGTCGATGGTGGCGGTCTCGGTCGATACGGCCCCGGCCGCATCCAGACGCAGTGCCCAGAGGTTGAGACCGAAGCCGGCGTGCAGCATGGCGCCGGTCTCAGATTCGGCGAGGTCGGTGGATGCGCCGGCGCGCAGGGCGAGGAAGCGTAGAAGGTTCCACTCGATGCCGGCGCCGAGGCGCTGGCTGGCGAACTCGACCGACAGGTTCGGGTTGATGCCCGCCGCCAGGACCCGGCCACTGGTCGTGCTGATGACGGTGCGGTTCTCGGTCAGATCAAGATCAGCGGCCAGGCACACCGTCTCCCACGGGTAGAGCGCCACGCCAAGCGCGACCTGCGGATCGAGATCGACATCGTCGACCGTGAAGCTCTGGCCGTCGGCATCGTGGAAGGTCCCGCCCTTGAGCACCGGCCGGTTGAGGTTGCGCACGGTCAGGCCGGCCTGCGCCCACGAACAGCGGGCCACCAACCCGAGATCGACGCCGGCAGTGACGGTCTGCTCCGACTCTTCGAAGGCGTCCTGGAGCAGACTGCCGACATCCTCGGTCTCGGATTGCAGACGGATCTTGGCGCCAGCGACACGACCGACCATCAGCTTGAGGTTGCCACCGACCGAGAGGTGGTCGCCAAGCGCCCAGCCGATGCTCAGCGGAACCTCAGCGACGGTATAGCCACCGGTGAACACCGCCGTCTGGTTGTTGTCGAACGACGTGGCAGCGCTGAAGCCCGAGGCGTTGATCGCGTCGATCAGCAGTCCGCCGCCACCGGCGATGAGGCTGTCGATGTCCGACTGGGTCAACCCGGCCTGGCCGGCGGCGTAGTCGAGCCGCCGCACGGCCTCATCCGCCGCTGCGCCGCCGCCGAGAGCGGTGGCAAGGGCGGTAGCATTGCCGCCAGTGATCAGGGTCGGCACATGCCCGGAGGTGTAGCCGTCGGGAGCCGTGGCGTTGTTGATGTCCGTGACGATGGCGGTCCCCGTGTCGGTCCCGAAGCCGACGTTGACCAGGTCGAGATCGGCGACCGAGACCACGCCCTCGACGAACTGTCGTACACCGATGCCGACATGCAGCACCCGCGTGTTCAGCAAGCCGATATTCGCACCCAAGGACACCGTATCGCGGGATGGGGTGAAGCGGTTGATCAGATCGAGGGTCGCCATCACGGTCTTCAGCGCCTCGGGCGAGGTCCCCGTGGTCCCGAGGTTGCTCAGCGCATCGATGTCGACATCGGCGATCTGCTCGACCCAGTTTGCGAGGTCGCCCCGGACCTCGACCTGGACACCGGTATCGACCAGGCCGACACCCCAGTCCTTGCGTCCGATGAAATTCGGATCCGCCTCCAGTTTGGCATCCTCCTCGCCCGTCCTGCCGAAGAAACCGTACATGCCCGGGTTGTAGTACGCGGCGGTATGGTCGTCGGTGGCAGCGGTGCCTGTGCCGCCCATGCCCAGGGCCCGTGGACCGACGATGTGGGAATCCATCGCTGCAAGCGGGGCGGTGGCGATGGCGAGCAGGCTGGCTGCGAGTGCGATCCGCATGGTGACCTCCGGATCCGTCGATCATAACCGCGACCACCCGGCGTTGTCAAACCTCCGCCCGCGCGGATAACGGGTCCATGCCGGACCGCGATATCCCCCAGGTGCTCATCGTCGACGACGACGCAGCGGTGTGCTGGGCGTTGGAGCGGGCCCTGGCCAAGGCCGGCTGGCGCGTGCTGGTCGCTGCCGACGCCGCCGCTGCCCGGCGCCGGGTCAAGGCCGGGGTCGATGTGGTGGTGACCGACATCCGCATGCCCGGTGAAAGCGGCCTCGATCTGCTGGCGACGCTGCGCGCCGAACACCCCGACCTGCCGGTCGTGGTGATGACTGCGCATGGCACCATGGAGACCGCGGTCGAGGCGGTGGCGAAGGGCGCCTTCGACTATCTGCCCAAGCCGCTCGATCTCGACCGCACCATCGCGGTGGTGCGGCGGGCGCTGGGCGAGACCCCCTTGGCTGCATCCGCGCGGCCGGGGACGACCTTCGACGAAGACGGCATCGTCGGCGGTTCGCTGGCCATGCAGGAGGTCTACCGCCGCCTCGCCGCCGCCGCGGCCTCCGGCGTCGCGGTGCTGTTCAGCGGTCCTGCCGGCGTCGGCAAGGAGGTCCTGGCCCGGGCCTTGCATCGCCACGGCGCCCGGCGCGATGAACCGTTCGTCCATGTCGGCTGCACCGCCCTGGCCGCAGACGAGGTCGCGGGCCGCGTCAACGCCTCGACCGGCACGCTGTTCCTCGACGAGGTCGACGCCCTCGCTCCCGAGGCCCAGACCGCGCTGGCCGCCGCCCTGCAAGGCGCCAGCGCCCGCGTCGTCGCCGCCAGCCGGCGGGATCTCACCCGCCTCGCCGCCAACGGTGCGTTCAGCGACGACCTGGCCTGCCGGCTGGGCACCCTGCACATCGCCGTGCCGCCGCTCGCCGAGCGCCCCGACGACCTGCCGCAGCTGGTGCGGGCCTTCCTCGCCCGCGCCGCCGCGCGGCTCAACCGTCAACTGGCGATCACCGACCGCGCGCTGACGCGCATCGCGGCCCACGCCTGGCCCGGCAACGTGCGCGAACTGAAGCACGCGATCGAGGAGGCCGCGGTGCTGGCGGTCGGCGGTGTGGTCGACGCCGAGCACCTGATGATCGGCGACGCCGAGGCGCCGCTGTCCGGCCTGCCGGGCTTCGCCGCCGCGGCGGCCGTCCTGGCCCGTCGTCTGATCGACAGCTCGCCGGGACGCGTGCATGAGCTCGCCCTCGAGGAGCTCGAGGCGGTGCTGGTGCGCGAGGCCCTCGCCCGCACCGAGGGCAACCAGCTGCGGGCCGCCGAACTGCTCGGGATCAACCGAGCCACCCTGCGCAAGCGCATGGATGCGGCGGGAGTCGAGAAGTGATCCGGTGCCTCGTCGTGCTGCTGGCGTTCCTGGCGCTGCAGGCCGGCGAGATGGCGGAGACGCGGCTGCCCGGCTTCCGGCTGCGCTCGGCTGCCGACGCCGCAGCGACGCAGCAGCTCGCCAGCGAACTGGGTCGCGTACGCGAAGCGCTCGCCGGCTGGCTGGGCGGCAACGTCCGACCGCTCCCCGCCCGGCTGCCTGACCTGCCGGTGCTGCTGTTCGCCAACCGCGCCGCCTTCCAGGCCCATGCCCAGGCCAACGCCAAACACGTCGCGACCGCCCACGCCGAAGGCTTCTATAGCGGCGACGGCACGCCAGGTGGCGGCCAGTTGGTGCTCTTCCGCGACGGCGGCCGCGAGCTGTCCACCGCCCGCCATGAGCTGGTCCACTACCTCATCGACCAGATCCTGCCGGCCAAGGCCGGCCAGCCGGTGTGGTTCAACGAAGGCCTGGCGGTCTGCGCCGAGGAGGCCTGGATCGATCCCGGCCAGGTCCGCATCAGCGCCGTGCCGATGCAGCGCCAGCAGACCCTGCGCAGCCTCGCTGCCGACGGCGGGACGCCGCTCGCCGGCATCACCGCCCTGGGCGCCGACGGCTGGCTGGAGCGCGCCGGCACCGACCGCACGGCCGCCGACCGCCAGTACACCGCCAGCTACGGCGCCGTACTGTTCCTGCTCAACCGCCATCCGCAGCAGTTCTGGGGCTTCCTCAAGCGCCTGGCCGCCGGAGAGGCGCACGATGCCGCCTACGCCGCCTCGTTCGCCGCCATCCCCGGCGGCCTCGACGCCGCCTGGCGCGCCTGGATCGCACGCGGGGCGTGGGAGGCGGCGCGGGCCTGCGACGGGCGGGCCAGCGCCGCGGCTGCGGTCGAGCACGGACTGTCCTGGCTGCCCGAGCACCTGCCGCCCGGGGATCCGGTCGAGGCGGCACGCTGGCTGACCGGCGCGGCACGCGGCTTCGCCGCCACGCCGGGTTATGAGTTCGACGCCGCCGCCGCCTGGCTCGCCGCCAGCCGCGCCCAGTCGGACCGTTCGCCGCGCCTGGCTGGCGAGGCGGCCGAGCAGGCAGCCGAGCTCTACGCGCTGCGTGGCCACCTCGCCGGCCAGGCAGATGCGCTGCTGCAGGCCTGCCGCGCCTGGGGTGACGACGACGGCAAGGGCGACTGGACCCGGGCCGCCGCCCTCGGCCGCATCGCCGTGCAGCTGGCCGAAGCGGTCGGTCCCGACGCATTGCGCGCCTCGGCCTATGCCGGCTATGGCGCCTGCTTCGTCCCCGGCCGCGCCAGCGCCGCTCCGGATGGCGGTGAGGCGCATGCCGAAGCCGCCCATGCCCTGGGCAGGGCCCGTGAGCTGCACCGCGCCAGCGGCGACCTCGACCACGAGGCGGCCGTGGTGCTGCTCACCGCCCAGGCGCTCTCACCCGCCGACGGCCAGGCCGGCGACTGGGCCGCCTGCATCGCCCTGGCTGACGAGGCCATCGCCCTGTGGCGTCGCCTGCCCGATCAGCAGGCGGCACGCACCGACCTCGCCCGCGCCCTCGCGGTCCGCTCCAGCCTGTTGCGCCCAGACCGCAATCCCGGCGGCGACTGGGCCGAGGCCGAGGCCGGCTACGCCCGCGAGGCGGCCTTGCTCGATCCCGACGATGACCGCCGCAACCTGCGCAACCAGCTCGACCGCGCCTCCTGCCTGCTCGGCCTCGGCGACCACCCCCGTGCCGCCGCGAGCTTCGCTCTCGCCGAACGCCGCGCCCTGCTGGCCGAAGACCAGGGTCTGGCCGCCTACGCCGCCTACCAGGCCGGCTGGAGCCTGCAGCAGACGGACCCGGCCGCGGCCGCCGATGCCTTCCTGCGCGCCGCGCCGCGCTACCGCACCGCCGGCAAGCTGCAGCAGGAGGCGATGGCGGTATCGCAGGCGGCCCAGGCGGCGGCCAGCGCGGGCAGCGACCCGACCGCCATCGCCGCGCTGTTTGGCCGCGCCGCCGCGCTGGAACGGGCGCGCAACGAGCCGGCGCGCCTCGCCTACAATCTCTACCAGCAGGCCTGGTACAGCGAGCCGGCCCGGCAGCAGGGCGCCGAGCCGATGGCCGCAGCCGCGCTCTATGCAGCCGCTGCAGCGGCCTGGAAACCGGTCGAGGCGACGCGCGCGGCCCAGGCCCTGCAACAGCGCGCCCGGCTGCTCAGCCCGGCATCCGGCGCGAAGAGCGGCTGGGCCGAAGGCGCCACCGCCTGGGCCGAGGCCGCCAACGCGCTCGCCACCCTGCCTGATGCCGACAAGCGCCAGGGCGAGCGCGGCCACGCCTTGCATCAGCAGGCCTGGTGCCTGATCCGCGGAGACGGCAAACGCATGACGCGCGAAGCCAAGAGTCTGTTCCAGCAGGCCGTCCGTCTGCAGCAGGCCGCCGGCGACGCCAAGGGGGCCGAGGCGAGTGCGAGCTGGATCAAGGACTGAGCCTGGGAGGGTCGAGCCCTTTCAGTTCCCGTGCCTGAGCAACGCAGTGGCGCGCGGCGCTCTCCAGCGTGCGCACCACGGTGGTGCCCACCGCGATGACGCGCCCGCCTGCGGCGCGCGTGCGGTCGTAGCCGGTTCTTTGACCGTTGACCGCTATCGTCCGTCAGCGGTTGGTGGACGCTGTGAGCCGCGCGTTTCCACGTTTGCGTGACGCTGTCGCCGCCGTCATGGTGTAGCCAGACTGCAACTCCCGGCTCAACGGGCGCCGTCCCGGGTGAATCGCGCGGCCAGCCTGGCCTGTTCCTGGGCGGTGATGGGGACGATCGTCGAGTAGTTCTCGAGGGCGATCAGGCCGATGCACCGGCCGGCGGCCAGGCGGTCGATGAAGGCGGTCCGCTCGGCGGGCGAGGCCTCGGCGGCAGCCCCCCGGGCCAAGGTCACCAGAGCATTCGTGTGGTGCCACACCCAGGATGCGGGGCCGCTGCCCTGATCCAGGCCGAGCACCGCCGCCTGATCGAGCCATCCCTGCTCGATGGCGAGCTGGAGCCGCACGACGGCATCGGCCCGGATGCGGTCGTCGGTGAACAACTCGTGGCCGTTACAGGTGATGGTTCGCAAGCTGGTGAACAGGACGAACGCCGCCGCCTGTCGGGCCCGAGGGGGCAATCCTGGGGCGGTGACCGCGGCCAGGGTCCGGCGGGAGAGATAGACGGCGGTCGGCACCGGATCGTTGGCCAACTGATGGTTCGGTTCTGGGATCGGATTGGGATACATCGCCGGAACCCCGGTGCCGCTGCTCAGGCTGCGCCCCAGCGCCACCAGGGAGGCCGCCATGCTGCGCTCGGCGGGCAGGCCGGCCAGGATGGCGCCTGCTTCGGCGTCGCGCCCGGCGACCAGGGCCGGCCAGGCCAGTTCCCACGCCGCCGCCACGCGCAAGGGCAACTCCCCCTGGGTCAAGGCACTGCGCCAATGTTCGGCGGCCTGGGCCGGGGCGGCGGTGCGGAGCAGTTCCGCTGCCAGGAAATGCCCGACCGACGGCACCACGGCAACGGCGGCCTGGGCGGCGGCCTCCCGCGTCGTGCCCCTCAGGGCCGGCTCAGCATGGGGCGTCTGGGCCAAGCGGAGCAGGGCGACCTGGGCGATCACCAGGCGGGCATCCTCGATGGATTGCATGCCTCGCTGGACATTGGCGATATCTGCGGGGAATCCTGTGGCCTCCGGTCGCAGGCGCGACAGGACCAACACCACCTTCTGCAACGGCTCGGCCTCGGGTTTGTCCACGATGGCTGGCTTCAGCAGACAGCGCAAGGCTCCGGCCTGGGGATCACCGAAATTCCCCAGTTCGAAGAGGGAATACCATAAGGTCGTCAACATCTCCCCCGGCGCCTTGTCCTTGAAGAAATCGCCGTGGAGGCCCGGACTCCCTATCCAGTCGATCACCGCCCGATGGTAGAGGATGCGCGTGCCGAGGGGCGTGTCCGGGTTCATGGCATCGCTGCGCAACCGGCCGAAGGCGTCCCGTCGCCACGCCGTGATCTGGTCCTCGGAAACCTTCTCCAGGTTGTTCCAGACATGCACCGGTTCCACGCCCAGGAGCCGGTCGTCGGGCACCCACGAGAGCGCCGCGATCTCGCGGCGCGGGTCGTTCGCGGCGCGGGCTTGCTGGACCAGACTCTTGTAGGTCCGCCACGCGACCCCGGCCTTGCCGAATCCTAACGCCTGCCCGGCCTCGTAACGGAGCCGGGCATCTTCGGCATAGGCGGCTTGGCGCTGACGCTCGGCGGCATTTTCCTGTGCTGCCTTGGCGTCGGCATCGGCCTGGGCCCGGGCAGCGGCTTGGCGGTAGTAGTCAGCCATACCGGCGGCGGCCGAACTGCCGGCGTCATTGGGTTGCGCCGCCAGCCTGGCGCGTTCAAGATCATTCCGCTGTTCCGCCTTCCAGTTTTCCATCGCTTCGTGCTCTGAGGCGACGGCAGTCCCAGCCAACACAGTGGCCAGGACGACAAGCGAGAGGGATCGGCAGATCATGGTTGGGATTCCCATTGTTCGATGCGCAGGTCGCCTTGCGGGGTCCGGGAGTAGCGCAGGCACTCGCGGCCGCGGAGCAGGATCCCGCCAACCCGGTCCACGGCCCAAGCGTTGGCCGCGGCGACCAGGTCCGGCACGGGATCGGGCGTGCCCGCCGGCGCCCGCCAGACGGCATCCAGCCGTCGCCAATCCACAGAAGGCATCACCACGGTCCCGGGGCGGTCGGCGACAAATACCCAGGGAGCGTCCGGCAACGGCGTGCCCGGCCAATCCTCGGGGCGCGGCACCGTCCCCAGCGGAGTCGGGTTCCGTTGGGACGCGACCCAGGCCTTCCGCACCAGTTCCTTGCGGTCGTCCCCAGCCCGGTCGGCATCGCACCGTTCGTCGCAACCGGCACAGAGGAGCACCAGACCGGCGGTCGCCATGAAAACGCAGCGCATGGCAGGATTTCCAAGGGAACAGACGATTGTCAATCAGGCCCGCAGGCATCTTCTACACCCTCGACGACTGTCGTCATACATGTGTTCAGTCGCTACGCGAACAAGCAGGAGTCCCCGTAGCTGAAAAAGCGGTACTGCTCGCGCACCGCTTCGGCGTAGACCTCACGCAGGCGCGGCAGGCCGGTGAGGCAGGCGACCAGCATGAGCAGGGTCGAGCGCGGCAGGTGGAAGTTGGTCATCAGCCCGTCGACCGTCTGCAGGCGCTGTGGCGGATGCAGGAAGATCGAGGTCCAGCCGCTCCACGCCGCCAAACCGCCGGGCTGGCGCGCGGCGCTCTCCAGCGTGCGCACCACGGTGGTGCCGACCGCGATGACGCGTCCACCGGCGGCGCGCGTCGCCCGGATCGCCGCCACCGTCTCGGGCGGGCAGCTGGCCCATTCGGCGTGGATGCGGAAGTCTTCGATCCGTTCGGTATCGACCGGCTTGAAGGTGCCGGGACCGACGCGCAGCTCGACGAAGGCGCGAGCGACGCCCGCGGCGGTGAGGCGCTCCAACAGCTCTGGCGTGAAATGCAGAGCCGCGGTCGGCGCCGCCACCGAGCCGATGCGGTCGGCGAACACCGTCTGGTAGCGCTCACGGTCGTCAGCCGCTGCCGGACGGGTGATGTACGGCGGCAGCGGGATGGAGCCATGCGCCTCGGCCAGGGCGAGGACGTCGCAGCCGGCGGGGAAGCGCAGCGTGCGCGCACCGTCCTCGTGCGTGGCCGCCACCACCGCGGTCAGGCCGGCCACCGTCAGCTCCTGGCCGGGGTGGACGCGGCCGCGGATCAGCACCCGCCAGGCGCCGTCGTCCTCGGGATGGACCAGCAGCACCTCGCGCTCGCCGCCGTTGGCGGTCCGGCCCGCCAGGCGGGCCGGGAAGACGCGGGTGCGGTTGAACACCAGCAGATCGCCCGGATGCAGCAGCGCGGGCAGGTCGGCGACCGTATGATGCGCCAACGCACCGCCGTCGAGCGGAGCGTACAGCAGCCGGGCGGCATCGCGCCGCTCGGGCGGCCGCTGGGCGATCAGCTCCGGCGGCAGCTCGTAATCGAAATCGGCGACCGCGCTCACCCGGCACCCAGGCGGCGGACGCCCGGGATCAGCACGGCCTGCCAGGCCAGCAGCAGGGCGGAGATGAGCAGCATCCAGCCGCCGAGGGCGGCCAGGCCGGTACTGGCGTGGGCGGAGATGAACCAGGCGATGAACAGGCCGGCCAGGGCAGGACCGATGGTCGAACCGATGCCGAGCGCGGTCTCATGCAGGCTGGCGGCGCGGGCCGCGCCGGTGGGCAGGCGCAGGCTGTAGTAGATCGACGGCGTGTAGACCGCGCCATAGGCCAGGCCGAGGACCAGGCCGCAAGCGAAGATCACCGGCGTGCCATGCCAGTGCAACTGGCCGGCCGCCAGGACCATGAGCGCCGCGACCGGCACGCAGGCCTGCATCGCCAGGCCGATCCACGGCCGCAGGATCCAGCCGTCCCAGCGGCCGAGCAGCCAGAACGTCGCGACATAGCCGAGTGCATAGGCGGTCAGGCCGGCCACTGCCAGGGCGTGGGCGCGTTCCTGCGCCAAGCCATCCTGCACCAGGCTGTTCTCGATCAGACCGATGAAGGCCATGCCCAGGCAGCAGTAGATGGCCAGGGCGATGCGGGCCATGAAGGTGAGGCGGGGCAGGGCGGGATGACCGGCACGGTCGCCCTCGGCGGCCGGCGGGCTTGGCGGCAAGGAGCGCCAGCGCCACAGCACCAGGGCGATGCTGGCGAAGGCGGCGGCCGAAAGGACGAAGGATGTCCACATCGGCAGGCCGAGGGTGGAGAGCAGCCAGGCGCTGCCGAAGCCAACCAGGTTGCCGCCCGCCCATCCGATGTTGTAGCTGCTGACCTTGGCATGCAGCGGCGGCGCCACGGCGGTGCCCTCGCCACGCGCATCGCTGAACAGGCCGACATTGCCGGGGAAGAAGAAGGCTGTTCCGGCGAAGGCGATCATCAGACCGGCGCAAGCCCAGACCGGCCCGCCGGGGTACAGCGCCAGCACCAGGCCGAGGGCGGCCAAGGCTGCGCCGAGGATCGCGGTGCGTGCGCGGCCCCAGCGGTCCGACAGGCTACCCCCCTGCGCGACCAGGCCAGCATAGCACAGGTTCGCCGCCATCCCGCCGAAGCCGACCTCGCGCGGTCCCCAACCGCCGGATGACCAGGTCGAGGCCGCGGCGGTGAAGGCCAGGTACGAACCGGCACCGGCCAAGGCGTTGAACAACTGCAGGAGGATGAGACGGGGCGGTTGCATCGGCGGCGAACGCTGACCGTCGGGACCGGCCTGGGAAGGGGCGAAAGCCGGCCATCTGGCAGGCGGCGGAGGCGCAGGTAGGCTGCCCGGATGGGAACCATCCTCGCCGTCGACGACGAAGCCGGCATCCGCGAGATGCTGCGCATCGTGCTGACGCGCGATGGGCACAAGGTGCATACCGCCGCCGGCGCGGAGGAGGCGATGAGGATCGCCGCCAGCGAACCGGTCGAGCTGGTGCTGACCGACCTGCGCATGGTCCCGGTCGACGGCCTGGAGCTGCTCGCCAGCCTGCGCAAGGCCAAGCCCGACTGCTTCGTGGTGGTGATGACAGCCTTCGCCGAATGGGACACGGCGGTGCGCGCGATGCGCGCCGGGGCCTTCACCTTCGTGCGAAAGCCGTTCGACAACGTCCAGCTCAAGGCGACGGTCAACCGCGCGCTCGCCGCACGGGATCGCCACCTGGCGGCCAAAGGCGACACCCAGCACGATCCCGCCGTCCATCTGGTCGGCTCGACCCCGGGCATCCACGCGATCCATCAGCTGATCGACCAGGTCGCCAGCACCGACTCGACCATCCTGGTCACCGGGGAGAGCGGCACCGGCAAGGAACTGGTCGCGCGCGCGGTGCACTACGCCAGCCTGCGGGCGGACGGTGCGCTGATGCGGGTGAATTCCGGCGCACTCGCCCCCTCGCTGCTGGAGTCGGAACTGTTCGGCCACCTCAAGGGGGCGTTCACCGGCGCGGTCGAGGACCGGCCCGGTCTCTTCGCCCTCGCCCACCGCGGCACCATGTTCCTCGACGAGGTCGGCGACCTCGCGCCTGAGACCCAGGTCAAGCTGCTGCGCATCCTCGAGAGCGGCGAGTACCTGCCGGTCGGCGGACGCGAGATCCGCACCTGCGACGTACGCGTGGTCGCCGCGACCAACCGCGACCTGAAGGCGATGGTGGCCGCCGGCACCTTCCGCGAGGACCTCTACTACCGCTTGGCGGTGATCACCATCAACCTGCCGCCGCTGCGCGACCGGCGCGACGACATCCCCCTGCTCGCCGGGCACCTGCTCGCCCGTCATGCGGTGAAGCTGCGCCGCGGCGTCGCCGGCTTCACCCCGGCTGCGCTGCAGGCGCTGACCCGCTACGACTGGCCGGGCAATGTGCGCGAGCTCGACAACCGCATCCAGCGCGGTGTCGCCCTGACCGCGCAGGGCGACATCGACGAGCCGGCGATGTTCGGCGACCTCGGCGGCGATCCCGTGCCGACCCCGACCGGGACGCGCGCCCTGGCCGACGAGGCGGTCAAGCACATCCGCTCCGGCGACGGCATCGACCTCGAGCACGAGGTCACCCAATTGGAGCGCCGTCTGGTCGAAGCCGCGCTGGAGCAGACCAAGGACAACCTCACCGATGCGGCCAAGCTGCTTGGCATCAGCTTCCGCCAGATCCGCTACAAGGTCAGGCAGCTGGGGCTGCGGTAGCCCTGGGACCGACGAGCTCCAGCTCGTCGGCGGAGCGATCCGACGAGCAGGAGCTGCCCTCTACCAGCGCGTGTGCGCTGTTCGTTGGGGTGGGGGTTTCCGGGGGAGGGGCGAACGCCGCAGCGACGGGATACTGGCGTCGTACGCCCCGTCG
>JAIFKN010000033.1 GCA_020049615.1 bacterium
GGCGATGACGCCGACGGTCTGCTTGCGGCCGTGCCGCTCGTAGCCGAGGGACTGGACCTTGCCGTCGTGGTAGGAGTTGTGCTTGAGCATGTTGTCCTCAGTGGGAGTTGCGGGCCTGCTCGTTCTCGTGCGCCATCTTGAACTTGCGCTCGAACACGAGATATGACCAGGCGAGCATCAGGGTGGTGACGATGAAGGCGACGTGGATGCCGACCTGCCAGCCCATCTTGGCATGGTCGACGGTGTGGCCGGCGGTCGACAGTTGGTTGAACGACTGCAGCAGATGGATGCCGGAGATCGAGACCAGCGCGCCCGCCAGCTTGGTCTTCAGTGTGCCGGGGTCGATGTGGTCAAGCCACTCCGGCCGGTCCTTCTCGTGGTCGAGGTCGAGCTTGGACACGAAGGTCGCGTAGCCGCCGATCAGCACCATGATCACTAGGTTGGCTACCATGATCATGTCGACCAAGCCGAGGAGCATCGCCACCACGTTCCGCTCGCCGTCAGCGCCGGTGAACTCCCCGCTGAAGACTCCGTGGGCGAGATGCCAGAGCACCTCGAAGAAGGATACGCTGAAGCAGACCTGGCCGGCGATCAGGCCGAGGTAGAGCGGAGCGAGCAGCCAGCGGCTGGCGAAGACACCCCACTCGATGCCGGCTTCGAGTCGTTTGGACATGGGAGGGGCGTCCTACCCGGCCAGGGCCCCATGGCAATCCACCAACCCGCGGCTAAGTTCCGCCGCACCCGTCCGTAGGATGGGTAAAGGAACCATCATGCGCCTCGCCTCCGCCTCCGCCTCCCTGCTCGCCCTGGCCGCCATCTGCCCCGCCGGCGAGGCCGATCTGCCGGTGTCATCCGTCACCCTCTTCTCCAGCGGCGTGGGCAGCTTCGTCCATAGCGGCACGGTCGACGGCGAGGCCACCGCCGAGCTGCGCTTCCGCACCAACCAGATCAATGATGTGCTGAAATCGCTGGTGCTGCAGGACCTCGATGGCGGCAAGATCGGCGCCGTCGGCTACCCCTCGCAGGATCCCCTGGAGAAGACCCTGAAAAGCTTCCAGGTCGATGTCAGCGGCAACCCGCCGCTCGCCGGCCTGCTCAACCAGCTGCGCGGCGCGCAGGTGCAGGTGCAGGTGCTGGATGCCACCCTCGATGGCGTGGTGCTGGGGTGCGAACAGCGCACCCGCGCGCTGCCCAACAACGGCGGCCAGGAGGTCGTCTGGACCCTGAATCTGGTCGCCGACGGCGCCATCCGTCCGCTGCCGCTCGCCGACCTGCGTTCGGTCAAGCCGGCCGACGCCGGCCTGCGCGCCGAGCTGGGCAAGGCCCTTGCTGCCCTCGCCGCCGCCCGCGACCAGGACAAGAAGCCGGTGTCGTTGCGCTTCAACGGCGCTGGCGCCCGCCGCGTCCGCGTCAGCTACGTCGCCGAGGCGCCGGTCTGGAAGGCCAGCTACCGCCTGCAGCTGGACAAGGACAAGGCCCAGATCGTCGCCTGGGCGATCGTCGAGAACCCGACCGAGAGCGACTGGAACGAGGTCAGGCTGACCCTGGTCAGCGGCCGGCCGATCTCGTTCATCCAGAACCTCTATCAGCCGCTCTACACGCAGCGTCCGGTGGTCGAGGCCGAGCTCCAGGCCGGACTCAAGCCAGTGGCCTACGGTGGCGGCATGCAGAGTCTCGAACGGCCCGAAGCGGGCGCTGGCAGGCCCGGGGTGGCCATGCGCAAGGATGCGGCGAGGAGCCGCGCCATGCCCGCGGCCCCGATGGCGATGGCCGCCCCCGCCCCGGCCGAGGCCGAGGTCGGCTACGCCATGGGCGACATGGCCGACAAGCCCTTCGATGCGGTCGGTTCGCTCACCGTCGCCACCCAGGCGGCGCAAGGAGTCGGCGAGCTGTTCACCTACGATGTGGGCAAGGTCACCATCCCGCGCCAGCGCAGCGCGATGATCCCGTTCATCGGCAAGGACATCCCGGTCGAGCGCGTGTCGATCTACAACCGCGCCGTGCTGCCCAGGAATCCGCTCGCCGGCGCCCGCCTGACCAACAGCACCGGCCTGCACCTGACCCCCGGCCCGGTGACGGTGTACGACGACGGCACCTACGCCGGCGACGCCCAGTTGACCGCCTTGCCGCCCGGCCAGGTCCGGCTGATCTCCTTCGCCATCGACCAGCGCCTGCTCATCGACAGCGAGCAGGAGCGCAGCCAGCAGACGCGTACCCTGGGCAAGATCGTCAGGGGCGTGCTGCAGCTGCAGATCGTCAGCCTGCAGGGCCGCACCTACAAGGCGGAGAACCAGGGCGATGTGGCCAAGCAGCTGATCATCGAGCATCCGCGCGCCGGTGGCGACTGGAAGCTGCATGAGACGCCGGCCTCGCTCGAGACCACCGACCAGCTCTACCGCTTCAAGGTCGATGTGCCGGCCAAGGGCAAGGCGGAGCTGGCCGTCACCGAGCGCCTGCAGTGGGGCGAGGCGGTCGCCCTGCTCGATGGGGACGAGGACCGCGTCGGCCTGTTCCTGAACGGCGCCGAGATCAAGCCGGCGCTCAAGGACGCCCTGATCAAGACCCGGGTCTTCGTCGAGGCCTGGCGCGCCGCGCAGCGCTCGCGCGAGGAGGGACAGCAGCAGATCCGCGCCATCACCGAGGATCAGGAGCGCATCCGCCGCAACCTCGGCTCGATCAACCAGCAGAGCGACTACGCCAAGCGCCTGCTGGCCAAGCTCAACGAACAGGAGACCAGGCTCGACCAGTTGCGCGTCATCGACGAGCAGCTCGCCGCCGACATCGTCGCCAAGCGCAAGGCGCTGGCCGACTTCGTCGCGCAGCTCAACGTCGAGTAGGCCTGCGGAGAGGCCTGCCAGGCTGCGGGCTTACCCCGGCGGGAACATGGCATAGCCTGCGGCGATGCCGGCCGACCTCGTCCTCGATGTCACCGACGGCCTGCACTGCGCCGCCTGCGTCAAGCGCCTGGAGACGGCGCTGGCTGGCCAGCCCGGGATCAGCGCGTTGCGTGTCGACCTGATCGCCCGCCAGGTGCGCATGCGCATCAGCGATGGCGGGCTGACCGCGGCGGCGGTGCAGCAGCGGCTGCGCAAGTTCGGCTTCGCCGTCCAGGTGCACCTCGCCGAGACGCCCGGCGAGGACGTGCGGCCGGCACGTCTGCGCGCGATCGTCGCCGCCGCGCTCGCAGCCGGCGCGATGGCCTGGGCGATGGCCGCGCCGCACCATCCCGCCTCGCCCGGCATCCAGCTCGTGCTGGCGGCCGTGGCCCTGGCCTGGCCCGGCCGCGCCATCGTCCTGCGCGCGGCGCGCTCGGCCCTGCGCCTGCAGGCCGACATGGATCTGCTGGTCGCGCTGGGCGCGATCAGCGCCTTCGTCCACGGCGCCGTCGGCCTGGCCCTGGGCTGGGGCCATCTCCACGCCGAGAGCGCCGCCGCGATCATCGCCTTCACTCTCGTCGGGCGCGCCTTGGAATCCGCCGGCCGTGCCCGCGCCGGGGCGGCGGTACGCGCCCTGCTCGAACGTCAGCCGCCCAAGGCGATGCGCCTCGACGCCGATGGCGAGCGCATCGTCGACGCCCGCGACCTGCGCGTCGGCGACCGCATCCGCGTGCGTCCCGGCGAGGCCATCCCGGCCGACGGCACCGTGCGCGACGGCGGTGGCGAGGTCGACGAGGCGCTGCTCACCGGTGAGCCGCTGCCGACCACCCGCCAGCGCGGCGACCGGGTCAGCGCCGGCACGGTCAACCGGCTCGGCACCCTGGTCCTCGAGGTGACGGCGACCGGCGGCGCCACCCGCCTGGCCGCCATCGCCGAGGCCATGCGCGCCGCCAGCGCGGCCAAGCCGCCGATCGCCCGCCTGGCCGACCGCGTGGCCGGGGTCTTCGTCCCCGTCGCCATCCTGCTCGCGCTCGCCACCGTCGCCGGCTGGGGTTGGCTGGGCCACGACTGGCGTGGCGGACTGGTCGCCGGGCTCAGCGTGCTGGTCATCGCCTGCCCCTGCGCCCTCGGCCTCGCCACCCCGGCGGCGATCGCGGTCGCGGTCGGTCGCGCCGCCCGGTCCGGCATCCTGGTCCGCGACGGCGCGGCTCTGGAAGGCCTGGCGGCGGCCCGCGCGGCGGTGATCGACAAGACCGGCACCATCACCACCGGCACGCCGCAGCTGGCCGAGGTGGTGTGCGCCCCGGGTTGCGACCGCGCCACCCTGCTCCGTCTCGCCGCCGCCGCCGAGCGCGGTTCCGAGCATCCGGTCGCCGCCGCCATCGCCCTCGCCGCCCAGGGCTTGGCGGTGCCGGCGGCCGAGGATTTCGCCGCCGTTCCCGGCGGCGGCGTGCGGGCCGTGGTCGATGGCGCCGAGGTCCTGGTCGGCAGCCGCGCCTTCCTCGCCGAACGTGGCGCCATCGTCGTCTCTGGCGACCCGGCAGGGCCAGGCATGGTCGTGCACGTCGCAGCCAACGCGCGCTGGCTTGGAGTCATGCGCCTGGGCGATGGCCCTCGCCCGGAGGCCGTCGCCGCCCTCGCCCGGCTGCGTGGCCTCGGGCTGCGTCTGCATCTCGCCAGCGGTGACCGCATGGTCGAAGCGCGGCGCGTGGCGTCGGCGGTCGGCATCGGCGACGCCCGCGGCGAACTGTCGCCCGAGGGCAAGGCGCGGCTGGTCGGCCAGCTGGAATCCGCTGGCGAGCGCGTCCTCGCTCTCGGCGACGGCATCAACGATGCGCCGATGCTGGCCCGCGCCACCGCCGGGGCCGCGGTCGGCGGCGGCGCCGACATCGCCGCCCTGGCCGGCAACCTCATCCTCGACGGCCGCGACCCGCTGCGCGCCGCCGGCGATGCCGTCGCCCTGGCCCGCGCCACCATGCGCACGGTGCGCCTGAACCTTGCCTTCGCCGCCGTCTACAACCTCGCTGCCATTCCGCTGGCCATGACCGGCCGCCTCGACCCGGCCTGGGCGGCGGCGGCGATGGCCGCCAGTTCGCTGTGCGTGGTCGGCAACAGCCTGCGCCTGGGATGGTGGCGGCCCCGCCCAGGGGGGGCGGCGGTGGCGCCCTGATCCCACGCTGGCGGGCCAGCCCGGCGCCCCCATACTCGGCTCGTGGCCCAAGCCTTCCGCTGTCCTGCTTGCCGGAACAAGTTCGTGCCGACGACGGCGCCGGCCGATGGCCGGCTGCCCTGCCCGGCCTGCGGCCAGGTCCTGCGCGTGCCGATCCGGACCCCCGGTCCTGCCAAGCCGGGCGAGCACAAGCTCGGCAAGTACTCGGTCGGGCGCAAGCTGGGTGAGGGCGCCACCGCCACCGTCTACGAGGCGATCGCCTCGGACGGCAGCAAGGTGGCGCTGAAGGTGCTCAACGAGGACTCCGCCCGCGACCAGGAGTTCCTCGCCCGCTTCAAGCGCGAGGCCGAGCTGGCCCAGAAGGTCAGTCATCCGCACATCGTCGGCGTGCGCAGCTTCGGCTTCGACCAGGGCAAGTTCTTCCTCGCCATGGAGCTGGTCGAGGGCCACAGCCTCGAGGAGGAGATCGAACGCAAGCGTCGCATCCCCTGGCGGGACGCCGCCCGCTGGGTGCTGGAGATCGCCGAGGCGCTGCAGGCCGCCGCCGATCGCGGCATCATCCATCGCGACATCAAGCCGGCCAACATCCTGCTCGCCGGAGGGACAGTCGCCAAGCTCGCCGATCTCGGCTTCGGCAAGCAGATCGAGGGCAGCGGCGCCTGGGAACAGCTCACCCTGTCCGGTGTCGCCATGGGCTCTCCGGCCTACATGCCGCCCGAGCAGGTGCTCGATGCCAAGCAGGCCGACCACAGCAGCGACTGCTATTCGCTCGGAGCGACCTTCTACCACGCGGTCACCGGCCGGCTGCCCTACAACGGCCGCAGTTCGCAGGAGGTGATGGAACTGGTCCTGCGCACCGATCCGCCGACACCGCGCAGCCATGTCGCCGAACTCCCCGCCGGGGTCGACGCCTGCATCCGCTGGACCATGGCGAAGGACAAGACGCGCCGTCCGCAGAGCGCCGGCGAGCTGGCCCGCGAATTGCGCGCCGTGCTCGAGCGGCCCGACGACGAGGGCCGCTTCCGCAAGCGCCTGGCGCCGGCGCGCAGCACCCCGGCCTGGCTGGTGCCGGTGGTCATCGTGCTGCTGCTGCTGGCGGTGGCCGGCGCGACGGTCGCGCTGCTGCGCTCTTAGCTCGTGGGGCTCTGCCCCACGTCCCCGCCGAGGGTCTTCACCCTCGGAACTCCCGCTCGACACGCTGCGCTGACGCTGGCGATTCGCCAAGCGAGGCGGTTCGTTC
>JAIFKN010000043.1 GCA_020049615.1 bacterium
AATGGCTGGCGATGAGGTCGGGCGGCCGCACCGCGGCGGCGGCGAGGGCGGCGGCGATGTCGCCGTCGGCGATCGCATTGCCGTCCTCCTGCGGCCGGTCGGCGTGCAGGGCGCCGCCGGCGAACAGCACGGTGCAGCGGCCAAGCCGGACGAGCGAACCGCGCGGCTGGTGCACCAGGCCGTGTCGGGCCCAGTGTCCGGCCAGGCCGGAGGTGTGCGCCCAGGCGAGGAACTCGTGGTCTTCGTGGTTGCCGTCCACCGCCAGGACCGGGATGGGGAAGCGCGGCCAGGCCTGGCCGGCGCCGAGCAGGTCCTCGCGGAAGCCGAGGTCGCCGAGTTGGATCGCGGTGCCGGCCCCGGCGGCTGCGGCCGCCTGCACGCAGGCGGCGAGGCGGTCGAGATCGCCATGCACGTCACCGATGAAAGCGATATTCATGCGCCGAGCTTGGCCAGATCGCCGCGCAGGCGCTCGCGCAGCGTGTCGATCGTCGCCAGGGCACGCTTGAGCTGGGCGCGATCCCAGGGGCTCAGCGCCGCGGGGTCGAGGTGGTCGCCGCCGCCAGGGGCGGTGCGGATGCCGAGGCGCAGGCCGAGCAGGAAGCGCCAGGCGTCGAGGGCGTCGCCGACCGTGTCGGTCGGGGCGTGGCCACCCTCGGCCAAGGTGCGCAGGCGCACGCCGGTGCCGGTGGCGAGGACGCCGTGCTTCAGCGCCTGGAAGCGGGCGAAGCCGGCGATGTGCAGCATCGCCAGCTTGAGGTCGGTGGTGCCCTGGCGCTCATCGTCCGGGCGGATGCCGCCGAACAGGCCTCGTGGGCTGCGCACCTTCAGCGTCTCCTGGGCCAGTTGGACCAGGAACACCGGGCGTGCGGCGACATCGCGGCGGATCGACGCAGCCAACTCGCCGGCCAGGGCGGCATCGCCCCACACCGTGCGGGCATCGAAGAACACGGCCGCCTCCAGCAGCGCCTGCGGCTCGGCCTCGCGAATCCAGCCGCCGTAGGTCGCCTGCCAGCGGGCTAGCGGCAGGCACCAGCGCGGATCCGCCGCGTGGCAGCCGCCGTGGCAGCGCGGCCATCCCGCGGCGTGATAGCGCGCCACGACGTCGGTGGCGAAGGCGTGGAACCAGCGCGGATCCGCGCCATCAGCGAAAACCAGGGTGTTGTCCTGGTCGCCACCTGGCAGCAGTTCGTTGCGGCCCTGGCTGCCCACCGCGAGCAGGGCGCAGGGCGCAGGCGGCTGGCCGAGCCCCTCCAGCGCCAGGGAGATGCAGCGGTTGAGCACCGCGTCGGCCACGCGTGAACCCTCGGCGGCGGCCAGTTCGAGGTCGAGGCGCACGCGGGACAGCGACGCCATCCAAGCGTCGAGCCGGCGGCGGATACCGGCCAGCTCGCCCTGGCTGGCGTTGGCGGTGGCGGCGACCAGCTGGCCCGGCCCTTGGCGCAGGGCGTCGAGCAGATGCGCCGCGGTCAGCAGGCGCGGTTGACCGTCAGCGCCGGTGACCACCAGCCGCCCGACCCGCGACGAGGTCATGGCGTCGGCGGCCTCGGCAAGGCTGGCGTCGGCGGGCAGGGTGCGCACCGGGGCGCTCATCGCGGCATAGGCGGTGGCGCCGCCGCGCCGGGCGAGGTCTCCGGCAGTGACCACACCGACGATGCCGCCGTCCGGTGCGGTCAGCAGGGCGGCGCTGCCGCCTGCGGCGGCGAGGCTGGCGATGACTTCTGCCGGGGCGGCGGTCAGCGGCAGCACCGGCACCGGCACGGCGAGCGGTGCGGCGCGGGTCAGCAATCCGGCCTGGGCGATTGCGGCGCGGTCGTTGAGCGCTTCGGCGGCGGCGCGGCGGTCGCGCTCGTCCGGGGTCGGGGCGCCGTCGGCGAGGTCGCGTGCGGTCAGCACCAGGGCTGGCTGGCCCTGGACCGTCACCGGCCCGGCCTCGACCAGGGCCGGCACCGGGCCATGCAGCCCCGCCAGCATCGCCTGGCGTGGTCCAGCGGCACCGCCGGCCACCAGCATGCGGTCGGCGGGGTCGACGAAGATCGCGTCTGGTGTCGCTGGCGTCGTCCCGAGCAGCTCTGCCGCCCGGCGGTTGGCGCCGACGATGCGGCCATCAGCCACCAGCCAGACTGCCTCACTGCTGGCGTGGGCGAGGGCCTCGAAGCGGGCGTGCGAACGCGCCAGTTCCGCCTCGGCAGCGCGGCGGGCGCGCTCGCTGGTCCAGCCCTGGCGCAGGCCGATGGCGACCAGCGCCGTGATGAGCAGGCCGATGCCGGCCGCGATCCACGACAGCTGGCGGGTGGTGCGCGCGGTCTCGGCCTCGACGTCATGCAGGTAGAGGCCGCTGCCGACCACCCAGCCCCACGGCGCGAAACCGCGCACGAAGGACAGCTTCGGTTCGATCCGCGCCGCATCGTCCTTCCATTGCCAGCGGTAGCGGATGAATCCTTCGCCGGCCTTGGCGACCAGGGTGTTGCTGGCGGCGAACAGGCGCACGCCGTCCGGATCGGCGTAGGCGGTCAGGTCCTGGCCCTCGAGGTCCGGGCGGTACGGATGCGCGATCATCCGGCAGCCGAGGTCGATGACCCAGAGGTAGTCCTTGCTGGCATCGCCGTAGCGCAGCGCCCGCAGGTCGGCGGCGGCCTGCGCCTGGGCGGTGGCGCGGTCGATGGTGCCGGCGGTCTCGGCGGCATGGTGGCGCTCGCACAGGCTGAGGGCCGAGGCGACGATGGCGCGCAGTGTCTCGCGCTTGCGCTCCAGCAGCGCCTCGGTGGTGGCCGGGATGATCAGCAGCCAGACGGCGGCGGCGAACAGACCGATGGCCAGCAGCGGCGGGGCGACCAGCCGGAGTACGGCGAAGCGGTGGCTGGGCGGGGTGACGGTCGGCACCCCGGCAGCCTATCAGTGCGCCGGCGGTTGGGGATGGGTCAGGCGCCGGCAGAGCAGGAATCCGCTGATCCCGGCGACCAGGGAGGCTGTGAGGATCGCTGCTTTAGCGATCGCCTGGTGGGCCGGATCCGCCTCGCCGAAGGCCAAGCCGGAGATGAAGATCGCCATGGTGAAGCCGACGCCCGCTAGCACGCCCGCAGCGAGCAGACCGCGGCGATCAAGACCGTCAGGCAGGGCGGCCAGGCCCAGGCGGACCGCCAGCAGGCTGGAGCCTACCACTCCGAGCGGCTTGCCGAGGATCAGTCCCAGGGAGGTGCCCCAGAACACCGGATCAGCGGCGGCGGCAAGCATCGAGCGGTCGAGGACGACGCCGGCGTTGGCCAGGGCGAAGATCGGGACGATGACGAAGTTCACCCACGGGCCGAGAGTGTGCTCCCAGGCGACCAGCGGACTGCGGCCGTGGCCGACGCCCTGGGCCAGCTTCTCGATGGTATCGCCGGTGTTGGGCGTCTTCAACTCGGCTTCAGCGAACCCGGCCGTCCAGGCAATGGTGCGGTCGGGATCCACCGAACCATGCAGGGGGATGGACACGGCCAGCAGCACTCCGGCAACGGTGGCGTGGATGCCGGAATTGAGGATGCCCAGCCACAGGACGATGCCGCCGAGGACGAAGGGCAGCGGGTGGCGCACCCCGGCGCGGCCGAGGATGAGGAGTGCGGCGAACGCGCCCAGCGCCGTCAGCAGCGCCGGCACCGCGATCTGGGCGGTGTAGAACAGGGCGATGACGAGCACGGCGCCGAGATCGTCGATGATCGCCAGGGCGGCGAGGAACACGAGCAACGACGGCGGCACCCGTCCCGACAGGCGCATGATGCCCAGGGCGAAGGCGATGTCGGTCGCCATGGGTATGCCCCAGCCGGATGCGCCGGGGCCGCCGTGGTTGAGGGCGGCGTAGATAGCTGCCGGCACCGCCATGCCGCCGATGGCGGCGAACAGCGGCAGGGCCGCCTTGCGCGGCTCGCGCAGTTCGCCGATCAGCAGTTCTCGTTTGATCTCCAGGCCGACCATGAGGAAGAAGACCGCCATCAGGCCGTCGTTGATCAGGTGCCAGAGTGACTTCTCATAGGTGGAGCCGGCGAGATGCAGGCCGACCGGCGTGTGCAGCAGGTGCTCGAAGGCGGCGTGCCAGGGGCTGTTGGCGATGATCAGGGCCGCCGCGGTGCAGCCGAGGACCAGCAGGCTGCCGGCACTGGACAGTTGGAGGAAGCGGGCGAACGGAGCGATGATGCGCTGGATCGGCTGCGGCGTCCCGGGAGAAGGGGGGATCTGGTGCGACAGCTGTGGATCGGGGCCCATGTCCGCGTGGTACGCGTCGTTCGCGGCAAGGCCAGCGGTCCTGCCTTGAGCCTGTTCGCGTTGACAGCGGCGCCTGCTTGCGCCAGCGTGTCGGCATGACCATCCTCCTGGCCATCGGCGCGGTCGTGGCCGGCCTCGCCCTGCTCACCCTCGGAGCCGACCGCCTCATCGCCGCCGCCTGTGCCGTCGCCCGACGCCTCCGCTTGTCGGAGGCGGTTATCGGCGCGACCATCGTGGCTGGGGGTACCAGCATGCCGGAGCTGGTCGCCAGCCTGTCTGGTGCGCTCACCGACCAATACGGCTTGGCGGTGGGCAACGTCGTCGGCTCCAACAGCTTCAACGTCGGGGCCATCCTCGGCCTGGTCGCGCTGATCGCTCCGATGGTGGTTGCTCCGGCGATCGCCCGTCGCGACTTCTGGGTCATGCTGCTGGTGACGGTGGCCTGCTGCGCCGTTTGCGCCGGGCTGGGGGAGTTGCCGCGTTGGGCCGCTGCCGTGTTCCTCATCGGTTGGCTGGGCTATGCCGTGTGGTCCGTCCGCAGCGGACATGGAGCCGATGAGGCGCCGGAGCAGGCCGCGCCGATGGGCGTGCCGACCGCCATCACATGGCTGCTTGTCGGGGTGGCTTTGCTTACCGGCGGCGGTTGGATCATGGTCTGGGGATCTGTGGAACTGGCGCGAGCGGCCGGCATCAGCGATGCGATCATCGGGCTGACCATCGTCGCCGCAGGCACCAGCATGCCCGAACTGGTCACCAGCCTGCTGGCTGCCCGGCGCGGCCAGCACCAGATCGCGGTCGCCAACATCGTCGGCTCCAACACCTTCAACATCCTGCTCATCCTGGGTGTCACCGGCCTCTTCGGCGCCCTACCGGTGGCCGAGGAGATCGCCCGGCGCGACCTGTGGTGGATGCTCGGCTTCGCCCTCGTTCTGCCCCTGGCGTGGGGACGGCGCCTGGTGATCAGCCGCTTGGCCGGCGGCCTGCTGCTTGCCGCCTACCTGATCTATCTCGGCCTGCTGATCGCTTCCGCCCTCAATGCCGGCGGTTCGGCCGCTTGATCGGTGTGGCGCCGGGCTGGTCCGTCTCCTCGCCCAGCTCCTGCGTACCGACCGCGTCCATGGTGGCGAAGGCGCGCTCGGTCTTGACCTTCTCGTCGCTCTTGAGTTTCGGCGTCACCAGGATGACCGCGTCGGGATCTGGTCCGAGGCCGAGGGCCTGGCGCAGGGCGGCGATCTCGGCGTCGAGGCGGACGAGGCGCTGGCGGTCCTCGCGCCAGCGCGACAGGTGCGGCGCTTGCTCCGGTCGGATGGTGATGCTCTGGCCGCGGCCGAGGGCGCTGATGGCGTCGGCGGGCAGGCCGAAGGCGGAACCGTCGGCAAGGCTGCGTCGACCGGCCTCGATCAGGGCCGTGCGGCGCTCGGCCTCCAGTTCCTCCAGGCGCTGCTTCTCGGCCCGGCCGCTGAAGGCGGCGGAGACGCGCTTGAGCAGGCCGCTGGCCGAGGGCTGCGGCTCGACCGCGGCCATGCGGCTGGCGCTGATGCGCCGCTGCTGGCGTTGGCGGTCGCTGTCGCTGGCGGGGGCCGAAGCCGGCGGATTGGCGGACGGTTCGACCACATCCAGGCCGAGGGCGACAACGCGGAAGCGCAGAGCGCCGAGCTGCAGGTGGTCGCCGGCGGCCAGCATCGAGGCGGCCCGGTCGATATCGTTGACCAGGCACTGGGCGGTGCTGCGGTTGTCGAGGAAGGGCGTACCGTCCTTGATCCCGACCGCGATCTCGCCGCCAGGCTGGTCGCCGCGCTTGACCTTGAGGATCAGCGGCTTGGCCGGATCGATCCGCACCTGCTTGCCATCGCTTTCTGACTCCAGGGCGAATTCCATCGACCAGGGATTCTCGCCTCCGCGTCCAGGGGTCAACCACTGCGCCCTGGCGGGAGCGGCGGGTCCGTCGAGCATGGTCAGCCATGCCGGAACTGCCCGAGGTCGAGACGGTACGGGCCGGGTTGGAGCACCTGCTGGTCGGCTCACGCATCCGTCGCGCCCGCGCCCTGCGCAAGGATCTGCGCACGGATATCCCTGATCTCGCCGGACTTGCGGGGGTCGAGCTCACGGCGGTGCGGCGCCGCGCCAAGTACCTGCTGATCGACACCTCAGGACCAACCATCCTCAACCACCTCGGCATGACCGGGCAGTGGCGGGAGGGGGCTGAGGTCCGACCGCACGACCATGTCGAACTCCACCTTGCTGATGGTCGGCGCCTCGCGTTCAACGATGCGCGGCGCTTCGGCCTGTTCGAACTCTGCCGTCCGGACGGCGGGCACACGGCGCTGGACGGACTCGGTCCTGAACCGCTTGGCGACGGCTTCGCTGGCGCGGTGCTGCGCGCCGCGTCGCGTCGCCATCGCCGCAGTGCGCTCAAGGCGATGATCATGGACCAGCGGATCGTGGTCGGAGTGGGCAACATCTACGCCAGCGAGGCCTGTTTCCGCGCCGGCATCCGACCCGGACTCGCGGCGGGACGGATCGCCGGTCCGCGGCTCGACCGTCTGGCGGTGGAGATCCGCGGCATCCTGGCCGAGGCCATCGCCAAGGGCGGCTCGACGATCGGCGACTATCGCCAGGTCAATGGGTTGTCAGGCCTGTTCCAGAACGAGTTCGCCGTCTACGGCCGGGCAGGCGAGCCGTGTCGCCGTTGCGGATCGGTCATCAGGCAGGGTGCGATCGGGGGGCGTTCCAGCTTCTGGTGCCCGCGCTGCCAGCGCTGATAGCTGACGAGGTTTTCTTCGACGCGTAGCGCTAGCGGGGCTCCGCCCCAGCCCAGGGCTGATTCTTGGCGTCGCCCCGCTAGCCGGCTGTTGCTGCAGGGGCTGCGCCCTCGCACCCCCGAGTCCTTTCGTCCTCGACTTTGACTCGGCGAGTCAAAGTCCACGTCCTCAAGGACTCTAGGGCGCGATGCGCAGCAGTCCGTGCGCGTTGCGTCCAGCCCAGGCCATGACGTCCTCGCCGCGTTCGCCCCGAAGATCGGCGACCGCCGAGGCGGTGACCGCGGCATGCGCCATCTCGCATCGTTTCCCACGATGCGGGACCGGGGCCAGGTACGGAGCGTCGGTCTCGACCAGCAGACGATCGGCTGGGATGGTCCGGACTGCAGCGCGCAGGGCGTCGTTGCCCTTGAATGTCACCATTCCGTTGAGCGCGATGTGGAAGCCGGCGTCGAGCCAACTGCGCGCCTGCACCGCGTCGCCGTCGAAGCTGTGGATGATGCCACGCACCCCTGGATGAGCCCGGACCAGGGCGAGGGCTGTCGCATGCGCGTCGCCGCCGCGCGGACCGCTGCGGGCGTGCACGACCAGGGGCAGATCGAGTTCGCGCGCGAGGGCGATCTGGGCGGAGAACTGCTCGCGTTGCACCGCATCGGGGGCGAGCGCATGGTGGTATTCGATGCCACATTCCCCGAGCGCGCTGAAGCCTCCGGCGGCCAGCAGGGTGCGCAGGCCAGCCAGTTCGGCGGTGAAGCCGTCGCCTGCCTCATGGGCCGAGAAGGGATCGAGTCCGGCCGAGGCCCAGACCCGGCCTTGATGGAGGCGGGCGAGCGCCAGGGCGGCCCGGGCGTCCACCAGGCCGGTGCCGATGGTCAGGCAGCCGGAGATGCCGGCTTCGGCCATGCGCGCCAACGCCAACGCGCGGTCCGCATCGAACCGCGCGTTGGTGAGGTGGCAGTGGGAATCGAACATGTCCGCTTACGGACTCGGAGTTCGAGGCTTGAGGGTCTACTTCTTGGCTGGGGCCTTGGCATCCGCCTTGGCGCCGGCGGCCGGGGCCTTGGCATCGCCCGGCTTGGCGCCGGCGGCGGGAGCCTTGGCGTCGCCTGGCTTGGCAGCGGCGGCAGCGCCTTCGGCCGGGGCAGCGCCCTCGGCGCCGGCGGCGGCCTCGGCCTCGTCCTTCTTCATCCAGCGCGGGATGACGATCGACAGGACGGTCAGATCCTTGCGGGTCGCCAGGGTGATGCCCTTGGGCAGCACGATGTCCTTGACGTAGAGCGAGGCCATGACTTCGACCTTGGACAGATCGACTTCGATGACGTCAGGAATGGCGTTGGCCGGGCAGCGGACCTTCACCGTGCGCAGGCGCTGCTCGATGATGCCTCCGGACTTGACGCCCGGGCAGTCGTCGGACTTGAGCAGCAGGGCGACCTCGACGGCGATCTCGGACTTGGCGTCGACCTCCTGCAGGTCGATGTGCTCGACGTAGTCTTCGAGGCAGTGGGTGGCGACCGCGCCCTTGAGGGCGGTGATCTCCTCCGTGCCGAGCTTGACCTTGCACAGGTGGACCACGTTCTTGATCAGGTGGGCGGCCTGGTCCTTGGCGATGGTCGCGTGCCGGCTGGGGGCGCCGCGCTTGTTGATGGTGACCGGCACCCGGCCGGCCTTGCGCTGCTTGATGGCGGCGGTGGTGCCGACGGCGGTGCGGGCTTCGGCTTCGTAGGTGTGCATGGCGCTCATGGTGCTGATACCTTCTTCGCGTCGGAGAACAGGGCGCTGACCGACTGGTTGGTGTGGATGCGCTTCATCGCCTCGCCGAGCAGGTTCGCGACCGTGAGGACGCGGATCGGAAGGTCGGCGAAGCGCCGCTTGAGGGGGATGGTGTCGGTGATGACCAACTCGTCGAGTTTGACCTCGGTGAGGCGGTCGAAGGCGTCGCCGCAGAGCACCCCGTGGGTGCTGGCGGGGATGACGCGGACGGCGCCGAACTGGCGCGCGGTCTTGATCGCGTTGGTCATCGAGCCGGCGGTGGTGATCATGTCATCGACGATGATGCACGGGCGGGGGCCGATCTCGCCGATGACGTTGGCGACCTCGGTCTTGGTGTCGGAGAGGCGGCGCTTGTGGATGATGGCGAGACGCGCGCCGACCGCCTTGGCGATCTTCTCGGCCAGCTTGATCGAGCCGGTGTCGGGGCTGGCCACCACCGGGTCGTCGAGCTTGAGCGAGCGCAGGTAGTCGATCAGCACCGGGCGGGCGGTGAGGTGGTCCACCGGGATGTCGAAGAAGCCCTGCAGCTGCTCGGCGTGCAGGTCGACGGTGAGCACCCGGTCGATGCCGGCGGTGGTGATGAGGTTCGCCACCAGCTTGGCGGTGATCGGGACGCGCCCCTCGTGCTTGCGGTCCTGGCGGGCGTAGCCGAAGTAGGGGATCACCGCGGTGATACGCTTGGCCGAAGCCCGGCGCATGCAGTCGGCGATGACCAGCAGTTCCATCAGGAAGTCGTTGCTGGTGGTCGGCTGGACGATGAACACGTCCGAGCCGCGCACATCCTCCATGATCTGGACCTTGACCTCGCCGTCCGGGAAGCGCCCGACGTTGAGCTCACCCAGCTTGCAGCCGATGGCCGCCGCTATCGCTTCCGCCAATGGGCGGTTCGCATTGCCGCTGAATATGCGCATGAGGGGGTGCCGTTGGGGGGCGGAACCATAGGGGGACTGGCCGATGGGGCAAGGGAAAGGCGTTGCACGCCGCTCGCCTCTCCGATGTGGCGGGGTGGCGGCGCTTGCATTTGTGTATATCGATCCATCGTGATGAAGCGATGCAACTTCACGACCTGTTCGCACGTCAAAGCCGGACCCTGAGTTTCGAGTTCTTCCCGCCGAAGAACGAGCGGGCCTGGTACACGCTCGAGGACACCATCGAGCAACTGGCCCAGCTCGGACCGGATTTCGTCTCGGTCACCTATGGCGCAGGCGGCAGCACTCGGGCCAAGACCAGGGAAGTGGTCGAGCACATCCAGGCCCGGACCGGGGTGACGGCGATGGCCCATCTCACCTGCGTGAACGCCACCCGCGCCGAACTGCTCGCGCTGCTGGACGAGTACGCCGGAGCCGGCATCGGCAATCTCCTGGCCCTGCGCGGCGATCCCCCCAAGGGCGAGGCGCGTTTCACGCCGACCGACGGCGGTTGCGCCCATGCGGTCGACCTCATCGACCTGATCCGCGACCATGGCGGTTTCAGCACGCTGTGCGCGGCCTTCCCCGAGCGCCACCCCGAAGCCGCCAGCCGCGAGGCGGACTGGACTCATCTGGCGGAGAAGCTGAGCCGCGGCGCCTGCGGGGCGATCACGCAGTGCTTCTTCGATGTCCAGGCCTACGCCGACATGCTTGCGCATCTCGCCAGCGCCACCGGGCGCACACCGCGCGTCATCCCCGGCATCCTGCCGATCACCGACTGGCATGCCCTGGTGCGATTCTGCGAGCGCTGCGGCGCCGAGGTGCCTGCCGGATTGCGCGATCAGCTCGCTCCGCTTGCCGATGACAAGCTCGCCGTGCGCAAGGCCGGCATGGCATGGACGATCCGCTTCTGCCAGAGCCTGCTCCGCGCCGGTGCCCCTGGCCTGCACGTCTATGCGCTGAACCGCTCGACAGCGGCCGCCGAACTGGTCACCGCCCTGCGCCAGTCGGGCAACATCGACTGAGAAGCGGGTGCCTTTCGGGCGCGATGTCGATCCGTCGTGCCAGCGTGGCGGATCACAACGTCCACGTCCTCAAGGAAACTAGAGCTCCCGCCCGATCGCCTCGGTCAGTGTCCCGATGCGGTGGCGGTTGAGGCGTTCGATCAACCCGTCGACGATCGTCCGCACCAGCCACGGCCCCTTCATGATCAGGCCGGTGTAGACCTGCACCAGGCTGGCGCCGTGGCCGATCTTCTCCCATGCCGCTTCGGCGGAGTCGATGCCGCCGACCCCGATCAGGGGAAGCCGGCGGTCGAGCCGGCGGGCGACCCGCGCCAGGACGGCAGTCGAACGTGCGCGGACCGGCGCCCCGGACAGGCCGCCGGCGCCGCGCTCGGCGATCCATTGGTCGTCGTAGGACAGGCCGCCGCGTCCGATCGTCGTGTTGGTGCAGATGATGCCGTCGAGTCGCGCCTCGAGCGCCGCGTCGACGGCGGCGTCGATGCCGGCGTCGGCGAGGTCGGGGGCGATCTTGACCAGCAGCGGCTTGCCCGGAGCCACCGCGTCGAGTTCGGCGCGGATGCCGGTGAGCAACTTGCGTAGCACCCCCTCCGCCTGCAGGTCGCGCAGGCCCGGGGTGTTGGGCGAACTGACGTTGACGACGATGTAGTCTCCACGCGCGCCGAGCAGCCGCACCGAGGCGCGGTAATCGTCGAGCGCCTGGTCGTTCGGGACGATCTTGGACTTGCCCAGGTTGACGCCGAGGACGCAGGGGCGCTGGCCGAGGGCGTCGAGGCGCCGCGCCATCGCGGCTGCGCCGTGGTTGTTGAAGCCGAAGCGGTTGATCAGGCCGCCGTCGGCCGGCAGGCGGTAGCAGCGCGGCTTGGGGTTGCCGGGTTGCGGGCGGGCGGTGACCGTGCCGACTTCGACATGGCTGAATCCGAGTCGGGCGAATCCCCGCACCGCTTCAGCCTCCTTGTCCATGCCGGCGGCGAGGCCGACGGGGTGGACGAACTCGAGGCTGCCCAGTCGCACGCGCAGGCGCGGATCAGCCGGGATGGCGACGCGCGGTCCAAGCCCGGCCCCGAGCATGCTCACCGTGGCGTGATGCGCGGTTTCCGGTGGTAGCTGGAAGAGGATGGGTTTGGCGAGGGCGTACCAGTCCATGACTGGGCAGCATTGCGTGCTTCCCTGGCGCGCCAGCCCGGCCAGCCTGGGGGCATGTCGCATATCCGGATCGCATGGATCAGCGCCGAAGGCGAAGAGAGCGAGGAGGCGTGGCCCTCGGTGGAGCGCTTTCGCGCCTGGGCGCAGGCGGAGGGCCTCCGCTGCCAGTGGCGGGCCTACGAGGAGGACGGGGAGGGCGAGTGGGTGCTGATCGATGAAGGACGGATCTGATGTCCGGTCCGGTCTGCGGTCGCCCACGACAGGATGTGGGTGGCCACGCTCGGCTATCCAGGCAACCTGCTGGCATGGCAGTCCGCTGGCCGCTCGGGTTCGTGCTGCTCGTCCTCCTGTGCGGTTGCAGCGAACCGCCGCGGCCGGCCGGTCCCGACGCAGCCGCCCTGCGTGCCCGCCTCGGCTCAGCCGAGGTGCTCAGCGCCAGCCTGCTGGTGCAGCTCACCCCGGCCACGGGCGAGGGCGAGCTGTTCACCCTGCGGCTGTGGCGCTCCGGCGACGGCGCGGTTCGGCTGCGGGCGCAGAAGCTCGACGTCGACTTCCTCGACGCCCTGGTGCGGCCCGATGGCGGCTACGAGGCGGTGCTGCCGCGCGAACGCGTCGCCACCAGCGGGAAGCTGGGTGCGGCCGATGATCCGCTGCTGCTGCGGGACCTCCAGCTGCTGGTCTCTGATCTGCGGGATGGGCCGCTGCCGCGCACCGCGGCACCCGGCGGCGATGCCAGGCACCTGGTGTGGAGCGAGGCCGGCTGGACCGCCGAGCTCGACCTCGCCGCCGACGGGCTGCCCAGCGCCAAGCGGCTGGGCCTCGAGGGCGCCGTGCAGCGCGAAGTGACCTACGCCCGCTGGCAGGCCTACGAGGGCCTGACCCGGCCCAGCCAGGTGCGTCTGCGCATCCCCGGCGACGACGGCGTGACCACGATCCGCCTGAAGTCGCTCGACACCCCGCCGGTGATCAGCCCCGAGCGCATGGCGCTGCGCGTGCCCGAGGGCGTCGAGCGCGTCGAGCCGGCGGAGTTCAGCCGGCGGATGCTCGGTCCGGCGCCAGAGTGAGCACGGCGCAGGCGCCAATCCGGATCCATCCCCTCACGCCTTGGCAGCAGCCGCCAGCGTCGCGCCCTGGCGCTCCTTCCAGTAGGCGTCGGTCTTCAGCCAGGCCTCGTGGATCTGCTGCGCCAGTTCGGCGAAGGTGATCTGCTGGTAGCCGATCAGGTTGGGTTTGACCGTGTCGTTCAGCCGTCCGGCGAGGTCCATGCGGAAGCGCGACCGTCCGGCTGCGGCGCCGACGATCGAGCCGACGGTCGCCCCGTTGCAGTCGGTGTCGAGTGCGCCCATCACCGAGATCGCGGTGGCCTGCACCGTGTCCATCCTGCCGTAGAACAGGCTCATCACGCAGATCAGCGCGTTGTTGATGGTGTGCACGGCATGCATGTCGGCGAAGGCGGCATCGATCCGGTCCATGCACGACTCCCAGTCGGGCGAGGCGGCGATCCAGCCCAGGCAGGTCCGCACCGCCTGGGCGAGGCGGCATTCGGCCGGGATCTCCGACAGGCCGATCGCGACCAGCTTGGCCGGGTCGCTCTCGACGAAGGCGGCGGCCTGCATCGCGGCGCAGAACATCTCGCCGTAGATGCCGTTGCGTTCGTGCGTCCACGAGGCGTCGCGCCAGGCGAACTCGGCGGCCAGTTCCGGCTTGCCGGCGCAGCACCAGGCGAAACCGTCGCTGCGGATCTGGGCGCCGATCCACTCGCGGTAGGGGTTCCAGTTGCGCCGGGTGAAGGCCGGGGTCGCGGCCAGATTGATGCCGGTCTGGCTCCAGCCGCCAGGGCCGTGCCTGGAGCTGCGGTTGACGTAGTTGAGGTAGGCCTGGGTCTCGGCGGTGCAGATGGCGCCGAAGGGGATGTGGTGCAGCCAGGCCTGGGCGATGTCGACCCAGGTGAAGCCGGGCCCCTTGCTGCGTACGACGTGCACGCCGATCAGCGAGTAGTGGATGTCGTCGTCCGCCTCCATGAAGGCGATGCGCTCGCGCTGGCTGAGTTCGCAGCCGATCTTCAGGCCGTCGCCGGCGTCGCGGCCGGAGAAGTAGTCGGTGAGCGGCCAATCGCCGCGGTTGACCAGGTAGCGCTTGATGTCGCCGCGACCGCACAGCTTGCCGTCGCGGCGGCCCATGCCCATGCCTTCGACCGGCTTGCCCAGCGCGCAACCGCTGGCGCGTCCGAGCCAGGCGCCATGGAAGCGGTCGATCGCCTCATCCTTCGTCGGACTCCACTTCAAGTCGCGCGGACCGGCCGGGCGCAGGGCGCGGATGGCGTCGAGGTCGTTGGGTTCGCGGGCGGCCAGTGCGGCATCCGGCTCGAGGGCGGCCAGCGCCTCGTAGATCGGCTGCAGAGCCGCCTGATTCCATGCGTCGGCCAGCGGATTGAGCTGGGCGAACCGCTCGCGCAGGGCGGTGGGGATGGTGCAGCCCTCGTCGCGGCGCTGGACGAACTCCTCATGGAGCAGTTGGTAGGGGGTGGCCCATTGGCTCATGGTCGGTCTCCGACGGCCAGGTTATGCCCGGGGTGCCGATGTCAGTTGGCTTGCTGTCCAGATCGATAGACTATTCGTCCGATGTCAGAAGCGCCTTTGGCCTGGAGTGCACCCTATTCCCCATTCATCCAGTTCTGCGACGACGCACCACGTCGGCGTGATTGGCGCATTCCACAGCGTCGCCTGGAGTATTGGCTGCTGGTCACGTCGGTCGACGGCGAGGAGCAGATTCGCGTCGATGGCGATCGATTCCACATCCGATCCGGCGAGACCTATCTGATCCAACCCGGCGCTCTGCACGATCTCGGTTCGCAGCGCGGCAACACTCCGGTGTGGATCCATTTCGACGTGCTGTTCGACCCGCGCCGGGCCGAGCCCGGCCGCTACCACGCCGGCCCGTTCGATGCGGAACTCGGTCCGCGTGCGGCGCTGCTGCAGCCGGCAGCGCTGGCGACCTGGGGTGTCGAACTGCCGGTGGTGGTGCCGCCTCCCCTCGCGGCGCGCTTCCGGGCGGAGGTGCCGGCCCTGGTTGCGCGGCACAAGGCGAGCACGCCGCCGGCCCGGTTGGAGGCGACCGCGCGTCTGGCGACGCTGCTCGCCCTGCTGGTCGACGAGGCGTGGCGGAGCGGCGGCGGTGGACGCGGTCCGACGGACGAGGACCGCATCACGCGCGCCGAGGCGGCGGCGCGCCACCGGCTCGACACCGGCTTCGGCCTGGAGGCCTTCGCAGCCGCGGCCGGACTCGGCCGTTCCCGTTTCTGCCAAGTCTATCGTCAGTTGCGCGGCACCACCCCGGGCGGCTTCCTGCAGCGCGAGCGCCAGTCGCGGGCCGAAGCGCTGCTGCGTTCGACCGCCCTGCCGCTGGCGCAGGTCGCGAGTCTGGTCGGCTACCGTGACGCGACGGTGTTCGTGCGAGCCTTCCGCCGCGCCCGCGGGGTCACGCCAGGGGCTTGGCGCTCAGCACCTGGGCAGTGACCTCGGCCATGACCTGCTCGCGCACGGTGATGCCATGCCACAGCACGCCGATGCCGCCAGGCAGCTCTGGCGCCGCATGGATGGCGCCGGTGACGTAGCCCTTGGCGTCGAGGATGGCCTCGCGCAGGCTGTCGCCCTTGGCCAGCAGGGCGGTGATCGCCCCGCTGTGGGCACAGCCGGTACCGACCAGCTTGCCGCGCCGGATGGTGGGACTCTCGTAGTGGCTGACGCCATCGAGCGCCGCGAGCAGATCGACATGCTTGCCCTCGAAGCCGCCGCCGGTGACCAGGATCGGGCAGCCGTAGCGCTTGAGCAGAATGGTGGCCGCCTCCTGCATGTCGCCGACCTCCAGGCACTCATCCATGCCGGCCAGGGTGGCGGCCTCGAAGCGGTTGGGCGTGGCGAGGGTGCCGCGGGGGAGGAGGTCCTCGCAGATGGCGCGGATAACCTCGGGCTGGGTCAGGGCGACGCCCTTGTTGGTGGCGATGATCGGATCGACCACCACCGGAATGCCGGGAGCCTCGCGCAGCCAGCGGCCGACCACGCGAGCGACCTGGGCGTTGGGCAGGTAGCCGACCTTGATCGCCTTGATCGGCAGACATTCGGCGATGGCGTCGAGTTGGGCGCGGACATGGCCCTCGGGGATGGGCAACTGGCTGTGGATGCCGGTCAAGCCCTGCGCCATCACCGCGGTCAGCGCCGACGCGCCATAGCAGTTGAGCGCCATGAAGGTCTTGAGATCGGCCTGGATCCCGGCCCCGCCGGAGCTGTCCGAGTCGCCGATGGTCACGCACACGGGATGAAAGCTGCCGCCCATGCCGGCAGTATGACCTGGTGGCGGGCGGCGGGCAACCAGCGAGTGCTACATCACCTTGAAGCGGGTGATGTCATCCAGTTCGTCATCGTCGACGGTCAGCCAGGCGCCGTTGTCGAATTCGAGGTCGTAGCAGAAGCCTTCGTCGCCGTTGTCGCGCTCCTTGGCGATGCCGGTGATGCGGCCGATAGCACCGACCGGCGTCACACGCTCTTCATCATCAGCGTCGAGGTCGACGACCTGTTCGACCAGGACGATCCTGGTACCGCGCGGGAGGGGGTGCTGGATGGCCATGGATGGATGCTCAGGGCTGGCGGACGGGCGCAAGATCCTGGGATGGCCGCCTATCCGTCGCCAAAGGCGGCGATCGGCACGCCGAGCTGGCCGGCCACCAGGCGGAGCAGTTCGGCTTCGCGTGGCTGGATCCGGCCGTCCGCGGCGACGGCATGGGCGCAGGCGTCGACCAGGGCGCGCATCCCGGCGGCATCCAGGCCGCACAGGTTGTCGAGCGCCGGTCCGAGGGCGGCCGGGCCGCAGGCGGCGGCGGCCGGTCGCGGCGGTTGGCTGCCGGGGATGGGCAGACGTGACCAGCCGGCGGCGAAGGCGGATTGCTGCGCCACCGGATCGTTCCCGGCGCACAGGGCGATGGCGCCGAGGACGATCGCGGCGTCGGCAGGGCGTTCGGCCAGCCGGCAGCGGGCCGCCGCGGGTCGGATCTCGCCGAGGATGCGCCGTACCGCCCGCAGGACGCAGAACTCGCGCAGGGTGATGACCCCATCGTCGGCAGCGAGGGCCTCGCACAGGCGCAGGTGGTGCAGGCGCTGGCGCGGGCTCAGCGCGGCGAGGGCCGGGCAGGCGAGTTGCACCAGCGGCCAGCGTGCGCGGTCGGCATCGACCGACAGCCACACCGGATGGAGCCTGCGGACCTCCGCCGCCAGCCACGGGTCCCGGGCATGGATGGCGCCGATCTGGCGGTCGAGCAGCGCGGCATCGCGGTGGAGCAGCGGCAGCACGCAGATGGCCCGCGCCGTCACCGGCTCGCGCGTGGCGTCGACCAGGGGCTGCGGCAACTGGTCGAGCAGGGCGGCGCCCAGGCGCAGGCGGTCGGGCGACATGGCGCCGGCGGATTCGACCATCCGCGAGGCGCGGACGCCGCCGCCTGCGAACCCCATGGCTCCAGCCGGCGCGGCTGATGCCGCCGCGGCGGCGGGGGCCGCCGCCGGCACGGGCAGGCCCTCGAGCCGGGCGATGCGCTCGGTCAGCGGCGGATGGGTGGCGAACAAGCCGGCCATGCGGTTGAGGATGGCATCAGCGAAGAACAGATGGGCGACGTCGCTGGCACGGGCGGCCGTCACGCCGCTGCCACCGCCGGCGATGCGCTTCAACGCCCCGGCGATGCCGCCCGGGTTGCGCGTGAACTGCACCGCGCTGGCGTCGGCGAGGAACTCGCGGCGGCGCGAGAAAGCGGCCTGGATCCAGCGGCCGAGGAACCAGCCGAGCATGCCGATGGCCCACAGGGCCGCACCGATGGCGATCAACGGCAGTGGGTTGTTCTTCTTGCCGCTGCGCACCCGGCCGCTGCGCAGGGCTGCATCCAGCACCATGCGGCCGACCCCGGCGACCGCCAGCAGACCGGCGACCACCGCGATCAGGCGCATGTTCAGGCGCATGTCGCCATTGAGGATGTGGGAGTATTCGTGGGCGATGACGCCCTGGACCTCGTCGCGCGGCAGGGCCATCAGGCCGCGGGTGACGCCGATGGCAGCGTCGGCGGGCCGGAAGCCGGCGGCGAAGGCGTTGATGCCGTCGTCGTCGATGACGAAGACCGGCGGGCGCGGCACGCCGGAGGCGATGGCCATCTCCTCGACGATGTTGAGGGTGCGCCGGCCTGCCTCGTCGGCATTGGCGTGGTGGATCTCACGCCCGCCCAGGCTCTCGGCGACCGAGCGACCGCCACCGCGCAGGCCGAACCAGCTCATCAGGCCGCCGCCGCCGATCACCACCAGGGTGCCGGCGGTGACCCAGCCGATCAGGCGCCAGTCGATCGTGCCGCCGATCTCCCCCAGCATCTCCGGCTCGTAGTGCCGGCCGGTGGCGAGCGCGATGTGTAGGACGACGTTGACCGCGACCACCACCGCGATCACGGCCAGGGCCATGACCACGATCAGGCGACGGCTGTCCCGGCGGGCGGCGTCCTGATGGGCGAAGAAGTCCATCCCGCTCAGGTGAACTTGACTTGCGGCGCCTGGCGTTCAGCCGCGTTCTCGATCTCGAACGCCTGGGCGGCGGCGAAGTTGGCGAAGTTGGCGATGATCACCGCCGGGAACAGTTCGCGGGCGGTGTTGTAGACCATCACCGCATCGTTGAACGCCTGGCGGGCGAAGGCGACCTTGTTCTCGGTGCTGGTCAGCTCCTCGGACAGCTGGCGCATGTTGGCGTCGGCCTTCAGTTGCGGATAGGCCTCGGCCAGGGCGAAGAACTTGCCCAGCCCGCCGGTCAGGGCGGCGTCGGCGGCCATCAGCCCGCGGATCGCGCCGGCGTCGCCGGGGTCGGAGGCGGCGCGGGCCTGCGCGCTGACCGCGGTGTTGCGCGCCTGGATCACCGCTTCCAGCGTACCGCGCTCGTGGGCGAGATAGCCCTTGGCGGTCTCGACCAGGTTGGGGATGAGGTCGAAGCGGCGCTTCAATTGCACGTCGATCTGCGAGAACGCATTCTTGAAGCGGTTGCGCAGGGTGACGAGGTTGTTGTAGACGCCGACCGCCCACAGGATGAGCAGCAGGACGACGACGCCGACGACGATGAGGGCGATAGTGCCGGGACTCATGGAACCTCCAGGTTGGCGGCAAGCTACGTCGACCATGCCCGGCAGGCAAGGAACGTCGCCGTCCGCACGGTGGACACCGGCGTCGCAGGCCGAGAGTGCCGCACATGGACGACGACCTCAGCAGCGGTGCGCGGCCGGCGGTGCAGGTCCCCTTCACCGAGGCGTGCCCCGAGGTGGTGCAGCCGACGCCGGCTGATGATCCGCTCGGCGAATCGGTGCTCGATCCGATCCAGCGCGGACTGCGCGTGTTCGAGCCGCGCGACACGCGGGTCGTCATCGGTCGGGGGCAGGATCCGTACCGTGAGGTGCGGATCGAGGACTGCCGATCCGCAGGCGTGCCGATCCATCGTCGCGCCACGGGCGGCGGTACCGTCGTGCTCGCCCGCGGGATGGTGGTGGTCTCCCTGCGCCTGACTGGCGGCATGCGCGCTCCGGACGACCATTTCGCCCTGGTCAACGCTGTGCTGATCCCGGCGATCGAGGCGGCCTGCGGCGTGCGCGCCGCCTGCCGGGGGCATGGCGACCTGGCGGTGCGCGGCCCGGACGGCGCCGAACGCAAGGTCCTCGGCGCGAGCCTGCGCCAGAGCACGCAGTTGGCGGCGTACCTCGGAGTGCTGCTGGTCGAGGACGCGGTGCCGCTGATGGAGGCCTATCTCGCCCATCCCTCGCGCGAGCCCGGTTATCGCGCCGGACGTGGGCACCGTGACTTTTGCACCCATCTCGGGGCTCATGGCTGCACGGTATCGCGTCTGATCACCGAACTGGCGATCCGTCTGGTGCCTCTGATCAATGCCAGTCCGCCCGCATCAGGAAACTGCGCCGCGCCTTGACCCTCGTCGGGGCGCTCCATGACAGGCATCCATGCCCGCACTCGCCATCATCGGTTCCGGCCCCGCCGGCTACACCGCCGCCATCTACGCCGCCCGCGCCGACCTCGCGCCGGTCCTGTTCACCGGCCGGCAGGCCGGCGGCCAGCTGACCACGACCACCGAGGTCGAGAACTTCCCCGGATTCCCCGAGGGCATCATGGGCCCCGAGCTGATGTCGCGCTTCGAGCAGCAGGCCGCCCGCTTCGGCACGGTGATCCGCCAGGGCTGCGAGATCATCTCGGTGGCCAAGACCGCCGAAGGGTTCGCCTTGAAGATCAACGACCTGTACCAGGGCACCGAGACGGTCGAGACCTA
>JAIFKN010000012.1 GCA_020049615.1 bacterium
CCCGCCGAGGGCGGCGACGCGGGCGGCGGTCTCCGGCAGCATGTTGGTGCCGGTGCGGCCAGGCACGTTGTAGAGCACCATCGGCAGCTTGGTCGACGCGCGCTGGGCCGAGAAATGCTGGTACAAACCCTCCTGGTTGGGCTTGTTGTAGTACGGCGTGATGGTGAGGATGCCGTCGGCGCCGAGCCGCTCGGCGGCCTGCGCCAGGCTGATCGCCTCGCGCGTGCTGTTGCTGCCGGCGCCGGCGATGACCGGGACGCGTCCGCGCACGTGCTGCACCACCTCGCCGATGACCTTGTGCTGCTCACCGTGGTCGAAGGTCGCGCTCTCGCCCGTGGTGCCGCAGGGGACGATGCCCTGGGTGCCTTCGGCGATCAGCCAGTCGATGTGCTTCTTCAGTGCGGGGAAATCGACCGTATCCCCGGCGAAGGGCGTGACGATGGCGACGATCGAGCCGGCGAACGGCATGGCAGCCTCCCTGGAAGGGTCGGCAACCTAGGCGGTCGCGGCGCCTGGCAACCGCCATCGCACCAGCAGGACCTCGCCGGGGGCGGCATCGAGCTGCCAGCCGTCGCCTTCCGGGCTGATCGGGCAGGGGGCTAGGCGCTGGCCCCGGGCATCGACCTTCCAGCACTCGCCGCCTTGGGGACCGCCGTCGGGCAGCAGCCAGGCCCGGGTGCGCGCGCCGGCCTGTTCGGCCAGCAGCAGTTCGCCGGACCAGCCGGCTGGCCGGCTGACCCACAGGGGGACCAGGGCGCCGAGTTCGGCGAGCTGGAACGGCCTGGGCACGTCGATGCCGGAGGGGAGCGAACGGCCGGGCACGGCGAGGTGCTCGGCCAGCTGCCCGAGCGACAGCCCGCCACGCGGCCGGCGCGGGGCGGTGATCGCCCAGGCCGCGCTCGGTGCCGCGCGCACGCGCAGGTGGCCGGCGAGGGCGTGGACCCACACCGGCCGGCCGGCGGCGATGGCCAGGCCCTTGCCGGCGGTGTCGGCCAGGCTGGCCCAGCGCACCCCGGGGGTCGGCTCCATCGGCGGGTCGAGGATGCTGGCGGCCTGAGCGACGCGCCAGCGCGCGCCCTCGATGGCGAGGTGCAGCTCGGCGGAGCGCTGCGCGGTGGCGTGGTCGAGCCAACATTCCGCGGCGCCGCTCCACGTCGCGCTGACCCGCACGTGGTCCTCGTGGGCGTGCAGGGTGTAGGTCAGGTCGAGGCGGCCCTCCGCCGCATCGCGCCTCACCGCCACGCGGGCGCGCACTGGACCGTCCTCCAGCACGCTGATCGCGGCCTCGCCGGACAGCGGCAGGCCATCGACGGCCGGGGCGCAGGCCGGGCCGCTGAGGTCGGCGAAGACCCCGTCCCAGCACAGCCGACTGACCTGTCCGAGCGGGTCGAGTTCGAGGCGGACCCGGCCGTTGTCGATGACCGAGGTCGTCACTTCCCAGTGCGAGCCGGTGGCCGGCTCGTCATGCGGCGTGAGGGTGGTGCCGCCGAGTGGGCCGAGGGGCACCTGCACCAGCCAGGTCGGGCCGAGGGCGCCTTCGCTCGGCTGCACCGGGTGGCGCGCGCCGCGGTCGTCGCTGAGCGACCAGGGCGCGCGCGGTCCGGTCGGCTGCAGGGCGATCAGGCAGGGGCGGGCCAGGGCCAGCGGATTCCACGCTCCGAGCCCTTCGCCGCCTCGGCCGGTCAGCGCCGCCACCGGCGGACGGCTGGCATCGTCGGCCCAGCGTCCGGCGGCCAGCAGACCTTCCCAGGCGGCGCCCTCGCCGGCCCCGACGGCGGCGCTGGCGTCCTCCAGGCGGGCCAATTCATAGAGTGACATCAGCGGACCGGCGTCCCAGCCGGCGAATCCGGCCAGCGCCGGCAGCGCGCCGCAGTGCAGCACGGCGTCCTCCTCGGGGGTCTCGTCGCCCGGGGCGCGCACCAGCAGTCGCGCGCCGCCGGAGCCTTCCCAGCGCAGGCAGGGGCGCGGCAGTCCAGGCAGCTCAAGTCCGGACACGCCGCCGAGACGCAGCAGATCGGGCAGCACATGGTTGCCATGCGGCAGCGAAGCTGCGGCCAGCCGCGTCGCACCGTGCCGCTCCAGCCAGCGCAGCAGCAGCATCGCTGGCGGCAACGAGCCATCGGGCATCAGCGGCAGGGTCGGCAGGTCCACACCGGCATGCTCGGGACGGTGGTGACACCGGCAAGACCGCTCCCGGCCCGGACCCTTGCGCCCGGGGGCGCGCGCTGGCATCCTGTCTGTTCGCATGCCCGTCCGTCAGGCGATCCACTTCCTCGGCCAGGCCGCGACCCATTTCCGCCAGACCGGTGCGATTGCGCCCAGCAGCCGGCGTCTCGCCCGTGAACTGGCGCTGGCAGTCGGCGAGGTGCCGCCCGGCGGTGTGGTCATCGAGCTCGGTCCTGGCAGCGGCAGCGTCACCGAGGCCCTGCGCACCTGCCATCCCGCTGCTGCGGTCATCGCGGTGGAGAACAACCCGGCCTTCGCCCGCCGCCTGACCGACCGCCTGCCGGCCGTGCATGTGGTCCACGGCTGCGCCTCCGCCCTGCCCGAGCACCTGCGCCGCTTCGGTCACGACCGCGAGCACGTCGCGGCGGTGGTCAGCGGCCTGCCCCTGCTGTCGCTGCCGCCGGACCTGGTGGCGCGCATCCTCGACTCGGTGCGCGACGTCCTGCTGCCCGGGCGGCGCTTCGTCCAGTTCACCTACAGCGCGCGCGCCTTCCGCCGCCTGACCCCCAGCGGCTTCCACGCCGAGCCGCGCCGCCGGGTATGGTTCAATGTCCCGCCGGCGGTGGTCCTGCCATTCACGAGGATGGGCGACGCCGCCTGATGCGCCGCCTGGTCGTCATCCTGGTGTGGATGGCGGCAGTGGCCGCGATCACGGTGGCGGTGGGCGTGCGCTTCCGCGCCAGACGCCTCGCCGATCCGGCGCAGACCGTCCTGGCCTATGTCCGCGAGGCGCCGCCGGAATTCGCCAGCATCGCCAGCGTGGTCGCCCGGGACGCAAGCGGCCTGCAGATCGAGATCCGGGCCACGCCGCGGTGGGTGCGGACCTTCGCCGAGCGCAACGGTTTCGTGCCCATCGATGGTGCGCTGATGGGTCTGGCTGCGGAACGCTGGACCCTGCTGGAATCGAAGAAGCCCGGTGCGGTGCTGCATCTGCTGGCGCCGCTCGACGGCGGGCCGGCGCTGCTGACCGTCGTCGAATAGGAATGGTCAACCTGGAAACCGCGTTCGAATTCACAGGAGACACAGAGGCACAGAGGCTCGAAGAGGTTGGACAATGCCTCGCACTCACCCGCACGGTGAATGATGCACAATCTTCATCCTCCATCTCCTTCGAGCCTCTGTGTCTCTGTGCCTCTTGTGAGTCACATCACCGGTTTTGGGGTCAACGTTTCTGGTTGAGCCAGGCCAGCAGCGCGCCGCCGATGCACAGCACCGGCACGATGACGGCCAACAGCGCCACCAGCAGTTCCAGGCCGCGATCGGAGAGGGCGACCTGGAAGGCGCGCAACTCGGCTTCGGGCACCTCGGGCGGGGCATCACGGTGGGCCAGCCAGCGGCAGGCGCCGGCGAGGAACTGGCCGTTGGCGAAGGCGGCCTGCCCGACCACCGCGTCGCTGCCCGCCTGGCGGCTGCCCCACACCACCAGCCGCCCGCCACGCGCCGCCGAGGCCGCATCGGCCGCCGGCTGCCAGGTCAGCGCCCAGGCTAGCGAACGCGGTTGGGCCTGCTCAAGGCCCTCTGGCACGGACAGGGCCTCGCCGCGGCTGCGCTCCCACACGTCGCCGGGGAGGGTCATCAGCAGCAGCGCAGGCTCGTAGGGTGGGTCGCCCGTCGCAGCGAGCAGCTTGGGTGGCAGCGCCTCGCAGGCGCCGGTGAAGGGCGAGAGCAGCTGCAGGCCGCCCGCCACCAGCGGGGCGGTCAGCGGGTGCTGGGGGTTCAGATGCTCGGCCCCGCGCAGCAGCAGGTTGTGGTGCGGCAGGTCCCGTTCACCGCCGGCGACATGCCTGGTCAGGCTGACCAGATGCCGGGGTGGCAGCACCGCGCTGGCCGGGTCGAGCAGGGTTTCGGGCTTGCCTTCCTCGGCCAGGGCCCGTGGCACGCCGCCGGCGACCAGCACACCGTGGCGGCGCAACCATAGCGCCAGGTCGCGTGGTCCGCGGTCATCGGCAAGGATGAGGACTCCGCCGCCGTCGCGCAGGTGGGCGTCGAGCCGGCCAAGGGCCGCGCCGCCCAGCGGCGCGGTGGCACCGAGGATGGCGATCACGTCGCCAGGCGGGGGAGCGGCCGCCGCCGCATCGAGTGGCGCCGAGCGCAGGCCGCTGGCGGCGAGGGAGCCGAGCAGCTGGCTGCAGCCATCGTCGCCCTGCGCCTCCGGCCGCAGCTCGCCATGGCCCTGCAGCAGGCGCACGGTTGGCGGAGCCGGGTCGGCCAGGGTGATCAGGGCGCCGGCGACATCGCGTTGCAGGGTGAGGCGGCTGGCGCGGTTGAGCGGGATGCGGTTGGCGCGCTCGCCGCGCACCACCCACAGCGAGGGCGGCGACGGGTCGCCGTGCCGGGCGGCGAAGTCGGCCAGGGCGGGGCGGTGGCGGACCGGATCGAGCCGCTTCCAGCTGCCCTGCTTGGCCGCCGCCGCCATGGCGCGTCCGGCATCGCCGATCGGACCGAGGGCGCCATCGAGCCCATCATCCCACACGCCGACCAGGTCGAGCGGCCCATCGACACCCGCGAGCTGCTTCACCAGCGGCTGCGACAGCGAGAAGCGGCGGTCGGCCGAGAGGTCGGCGGCGAGGCCGCTGCGGTTGGCCGCGGCGGCGGCGACGACCAGGAGCAGGGCGATGACGGTCGAGGCGCCGCCGACGATGCCGGCGCGTCGCCACCACGGCAGGCTGCCGCTCTGGCGCTGGGCGACGATCGCCCCGTGGGCGAGTAGTAGGAAGATGCCGCAGCTGGCTGCGAACCAGGCGACGTCGGCCAGGGCGAGCCGCCCGGCGAGGAACGGGCCGATGCGGCTGCCCAGGCCGACCGCGCCGGCGACGGTGCCGAGCGGCCCGTCGGAGCCGCCGACGCCGGCCAGCCACAGCACGGCGATGACGCCGAAGGTCACGACGTAGGCGGCGACCGGCCCTTCGACCATCAGGCCGATCCACGTGCCGAGGGCGGCGAGGAAGGCGGCGAGCAGGACCAGCCCGACGTAGCAGGCGAGCGCGTGCGGCGCCGACACCTCGCTGATGACCGCCAGCGTCGCGGGCAGGCCGAGGGTGGCGGCCAGCAGTACCAGCATCAGCCCGAAGGCGGCGAGGAACTTGCCCAGGACCAGATCGCGCTCGCGCAGCGGCACGGTCATCAGCAGCTGCCAGGTGCCCTGGGCGCGCTCTGCCGCCCAGGCATTCATGGTCAGGGCCGGGGCGAACAGGGCGAGGACCAGTCCGCCCCACCACAGCGCGTCGACATAGAGCGGGGTGGCGGCCGCGCCGGAACGGCCGTGCACATCCAGCAGGGTCAGCACGAAGGAGCCATGTACCACGCCGAGCCAGGCGGCGAGGATCAGCCACAGCAGCGGAGCCGAGGCGGCGCTGCGGATGTCGCGGCGGGCGAGGTGGTACCAAGGCATCATTGCCACGAGGGTTTGGGTTTAGGGGTTAGGGTCGTGGGGCGGGATCGACATCATCGCCATTGCCCCAGGGGTGAGGGGTTAGGGGTTAGGGTCGTAGGGCGGTATCGTCACGGACCACAGGGGTACCAAGGTTAGGGGTTAGGGTCGGAATGGATATCGTGTAGTGGCGGGATTGATGGTGAAGAGGAATCATGACCCCAGCAAAAAGCACTGCGATACGACCCTAACCCCTAACCCCTAACCCCTGGGGCAATGAACCCCTGGGGCAATGAGCGATTCGACCCAGCGGCCGATCGGATCCGTCTCCAGATTCACCGGATCGCCCGGTCGCAGGTCGCCCAGGGTGGTGCGCGAGAGGGTGTGCGGGATGACCGCGATCGAGCAGCGAGCGCCGCGGCAGTCCCAGGTGGTCAGGCTGACGCCGTCGATCGCCAGCGAGCCCTTCTCGACCACGCGCACCGCCCCGCCATCGGGCAGGGTGATGGTCAGGCGTTCACCGTCGCCTTCGCGGCGGCGCTCGACCACCCGGCCGACGCCGTCGACATGTCCGCCGACGAGATGCCCGCCCAGGCGGTCGCCGACGCGCAGGGCGCGTTCGAGGTTGACCTGCCGGCCGGCCCGCCAGCCGGTGATGGTCG
>JAIFKN010000313.1 GCA_020049615.1 bacterium
GAGGTCGATGCGCACGTCGCGAGCGTCCTCCATGCCGGTGTTGACCACGGCGAACCAGGTGCCGTGTCCGCTGGTCGGATAGCAGCGCACCACCACCTCGGGCCTGCTGGCGGCCCCGTCGAGGCGGGTGCTCGGCACCGCCGGCAGGGCGAGGAAGGCGCGGTTGAAGGCGCGGGCGTAGGCCGGGAAGCCGCGCTGGAAGCTGTTGGCCGCGAGGTAGCCGATGAAACGCGGATCGCCGAAGGCGAGGGCGCGGGCCTCGGCCAGCATGCTATAGGGGCCGGCCTCCTCGAAATCGGTGACGAAGTAGCCGAGCGCGTGCTCCTTGGCGTCCTTGCTCGCGGTCTTGCCGAAGCAGTGCTCGTTGAGCGGGTAGTGGCGGATCATCGCCAGACCGTCCGGGGTGCGGAACGCCTCCATCGTCGACGGCTCGCTGACCGTGTACTGCCGGCTGAACGCCATGGTCAGGGCGATGCCGGGCGTGGTGGCATAGCGCTGCGGATCGAGCTGCGGCACGGCGTGCTGCCACTCCCAGCCGCCCCAGGTGCCATGCATGCCGGTCTGCGCCCGCAGCACCAGGCCCTCGGCGGCGATCCGCTCCCAGGGGATGGTCTTCTCGCCGGGGAAGCGAGCCGGATCGTCGGTGACGATGCCGCGCTCGTCGAGCAGGCGTCCGGGCTCGGACGGATCGCCGGTGTAGAGCAGCATGGCCTGCGCGCCGGCCACCTCGGGCTTGCGCAGGTAGTCGCGGATCGCGCTGAAGAAGGCGTGCCGGCGGCCATGCCACCAGTCGAGATAGGCCTGGTAGAGGACCTTGTCGGACTTCAGCTGCTTGCGTGTCGGGGCCTGGTCGCGGCCGCTCTCGCTGGCGAACAGGCCGAGGCAGCGGTCGGAGAAGCTGACCGGCATGCCGGCGCTGCGCGGGCGCAGCCAGGCGCCGACGAAGTTCGCGCGCGTCGCCTCGTCGGCGACGGTGATCTCGAGCATGCGGCGCAGATCCTCGACCGTGTCGGGATCGGTGACGTCGGCGTTGGCCTTCTCGCTCCACCAGATGTGGGTGTAGTGGTCGGCACCGTCCTTGCCCTTGCCCGCCTGGCCCAGGGTCTTGCAGCGCCGCTGCGTGCCCAGCGACGTCTTCTGCCCGATGCTGCCGCAATACTCGTACATCGGCAGGACGTTGAGCCGCATCCCGCCAGCCAGGCCGACCAGGCTGTGCCACATGTGCGGCTTGTCCGACTGGTTGACCCAGTCATTGCTGCCGAACTTCGACGAGTCCCAGCCCTGGTTGTGGCCGAACTCCAGCAGGTCCTTGCAGAAGGTGTCCATGCCGAGGAACCGCATCAGCCGCATCTTGGCGGCGTACCACTCCAGCTGGCGCTCGGCGTCGAAACCCGGCGTGGCGGCATTGCGGGTGTCGAGGATGCCGTCCGACATCTCCTCGCGCCAGAACAGGTGGCGGCGCGGCAGGGCTGCCGGCAGTTCCGGCACGGCCTGCTCGAGCACCTGTCCGTCCGCCAAGCGGAGCAGGCGGATCCGGCCGACCGCCGCTCCGTGCGACGCAGGGTCGTTCTCCTGGCGGTAGCTGGCGATGACCACGGTGAAGCCGTCGGCCGGCGTCTGCGTCCGCTCGCCGGTCCGCTTCAGCTCGGGATAGCGCTGGTGCAGCTCCAGCACCGTGGTCCAGGTTCGCCAGGCCTTGGCCAGGGGAAAGCCCAGCGACTCGGGATTGCCGTACACGTACGGCATCTTGAGCGCATCGCCGAGCGCGCTGCCGGTGCGGAAGCTGCGGCAGGTCTCGTTGCCGGTGGTCCAGATGGTGAGACTGCGCGGGACGTCCTCGGGATAGTCGATCTGGAGGACGTAGCGCACCCCCGTCTGCAGCTCCTTGCCCTCGCCGAGGCGGACGGCGATGTAGCGATCCGGGGCCGTGGCCGTGGCGGGGAGGCTGACCGCCTGCCGGCCGAGGATCTCGCCGCGCGCCAGGACGCCGGCCTCGGGCCAGACCTGGAAACGGTGCCCGGGATCGGCGGCAGCCGGATCGCACTCGTCGATCACCTGCAGCGAACCCGGATCGAACGGCAGGGCGGGATGGATGACCTCGGCCGCCGGGATGCAGGCGGCGAGGAGGATGGCGGTGAGGAGCCGGAGGTGCATGATACCTGGGGAATGACAACGCGCGACGCGTGTGACCGCTTCCGGACGACTTTCCATGCCGGCTACTGTCTAGATTTCCCGATCGGCGCCAGCGCCGCCGCCGGCCACACCCAACCTGGATCGCGCCGCATGCGCTTGCTCCACCCGCTGGCCATGCTGCTCGCCCTCTGGCTGTCGGGCCCGTGCGAGGAGGTCGCACTGGCCGGCGGCGGCAGCGAAGCGGTCGCCCGCCTGCAGGCGCACGGCATCACCGTGGCGATGCTGCCCGGCCTGGGCGGCAAGATCATCTCGCTGCAGGGGCCGGATGGCCACGAATGGCTCAGCCGCAGCGGCAGGCCCTACCGTGCCCGCGACGGCCTCGCCGGCTTCGGCGACGGCGAGTTCGATGGCGCCGATGAGATCTTCCCGACCATGGACGCCTGCGACGGGCTGCCGGCGCATGGCGAGGCCTGGCGCCTGGCGTGGACGCGCGGCGATGGTCCCGGGCTGAGCTACGTCCTGGATGGTCGCCTGCGTCCGTACCGCCTGCGGCGCAGCATCACCATAGCTCCCGGCGCGGTCGAACTGTCCTACGCGCTGCAGAACCTCGGCGACACCGGATTGCGCTACGTCTACCTGTTCCACCCGCTCTTCTCCATCATCGAGCCGCTGCGCATGGAACTGCCCGAGGCCCAGACGGTGCTGGTGACCAACTCGCAGCACGATTTCCTCGCCCGGACCGCTGCGCCGGTTCCCTGGACCACACTCGTCGAAGGCCCCTTCGCCACCGCGACCGCAAGCCTGGCCGCGAAGCGATTCTGGAGTCTGGCCATCGCACCCGCTCCGGCCTTCGTGCGGCTCCGCCGGCCGGGAGGTGCCGCCCTGACCATGACCTGGGACGCCGCCGCGCTGCCGCACTTGGCACTGTGGTGCAGCGAGGCCTCCCCCTTCGTCGGCGATCTGGCGCACCTCGCGCCGGAACCGTCGAGCGGGCCGACCAGGAAGCTGTCGGCCGCGGTCGCCGACGGCTCGGCAGCGAGCCTGCCGGCGCACGGCGAGCGGCGCTGGAGCATCCGGCTGTCGCTGACGCCCTGAGCCGCCGCCTCAGGCTGGGCGGCCGCGTTCCGCGGTGCGCCGGGCGCCTTCGGCCTGGCGCCAGCGCTCGATGGCCTTGTGGTCGCCGGACAGCAGGGCGTCCGGCACGCGCAGATCGCGGAACTCCTCTGGCCGGGTGTAGCTGGGATGGTCGATCCCGCCACCGCCGCCGCTGAAGCTGTCCTGCACCGCGCTCTGCGCATCGCCCAGCGCGCCGGGCTGCAACCGGGTGACCGCATCGGCCACGATCAGCGCCGCCAGTTCGCCGCCGGAGATGACCAGATCGCCGACCGAGATGAGCTCGGGATGGTACAGTTCGACGATGCGTTCGTCGATGCCCTCATAGTGGCCGCAGACGATGATCAGATGGTCGTCGCGGGCGAGCTGCTCGACCCAGCCCTGGTGCAGGCGGGTGCCGCGAGGGTCGGTCATCAGCAGGCGTGGCGCGCTGGAACGGGTCTGGCACCAGTCGATCGCCTCGGCGATGGGCGGGGCGGCCATGACCATGCCGGGGCCGCCACCGAACGGCCGGTCATCGACCTTGCGGTGCCGGCCGCCGGCCCAGCGCCGCGGATCGACCAGCTCGATCTCGACCAGCCCGCGCCGGCGGGCGCGGCCGACGATCGAGGCGTCGAGGTAACCTTGGCAGGCCTCGGGGAAGAGCGTGATGACGTCGATGCGCACGATGGCCAGCGTCGCAGTGTCGGCGGGACGGCAAGCGGCCTCCGCTCTCCGCCGGCGTGACTCGCCTGGCTGACCCTAGGCCACCCGCACCGCCACCGCCTGCGCCTGCAGGCACAGCTCGGCGGCCTTGAACGCATGGGCCTGGGTCATCGCCGTCTCGCTGCGCTCAAGGCAGTCGCGGATCAGGCGGCCGAAGTAGGGGAAGCCGATCCTGCCGGCGCAGGCCATCCGGTGCTCGCCCTGATGATCAACCAGGATGAGCTGGTCGCCGCCGTTGTCGGTGGTGACGTCGATGTACTTGCGCAGCTCGATGTAGCCCTCGGTGCCGAGGATGACCGCCCGTCCGTCGCCCCAGCTGCGCAGGCCGTCCGGGTTGAGCCAATCCACCCGGTGGTAGCCGGTGGCGCCGTTGCCGCCGATCACCGCGATGTCGCCGAAGTCCTCGAACTCGGGGAACTCGGGATTGCGGTAGTTGGCGACCTTCGCCGCCTGCACCGTCGCCTCGCTGTTGCCGGTATAGAACAGGAACTGCTCGAGCTGGTGGCTGCCGATGTCGCAGAGGATGCCGCCGTACTGCGCCTTCCTGTAGAACCAAGCCGGCCGGCTGCCCTTGGCGCCATGGCGGTGCGGTCCGGTGCCCATCACCTGCACCACCCGGCCGATGCGCCCCTGCTGGATCAGGTCGCCGGCCGCGATGGCGCTCTCGACGTGTAGACGCTCGGAGTAGTAGACCATGTACTTGCGCCCGGTCTCGGCGACCGCGCGCTTCGCCTCCGCCAGCTGCTGCAAGGTGGTGAACGGCGTCTTGTCGGTGAAGTAATCCTTGCCGTGGCGCAGCACGGTGCAGCCGAGCGGACCACGGTCGCACGGCACCGCCGCCGCCGCGACCAGGCGGATGGCGGGGTCCTCGAGGATCTCGCGCGGATCGCCGACCGGCCTGGCCTGCGGGTAGGTCTTGCAGAACCTGGCCAGGCGCTCCGGCTCGGTGTCGTAGACCTTGCTCAGGGTGCCGCCCGCCTCGATCAGGCCGTTGCACTGGCCGTTGATGTGGCCGTGGTCGAGATGCATGGCGGCGAACTGGAATTCACCGGGTGCGACCACCGGGGCGGACTTGCCCCGGGGTGCGTAGTTCATGCCGTCGGAGGCGTTGGCCATGGGTGGGTCCTTGGTTATTGGTTGCTGGATGCATTGCCCCGCCGACGAGCCGGAGCTCGTCGGTCCCAGGGCGCTACAATACGTTGGCGCTCTGCTCCTTGAGCTGGTCCACCGCCAGCTTCAGCGCGATGGCCAGTTCCGACAGGGTCGGGTCGTTGGCCTTGGCGCCAGCGGTGTTGGCCTCGCGGCCGAGCTCCTGGGCGAGGAAGTCGAGTTCGCGACCGACCGGCTCCTGACGCACGATCAGTCGGTCGAGGGCGTCGAGGTGGGCGGCGAGGCGGGTCAGCTCCTCGCTGATGTCGATGCGCTGCGCCTCCAGCGCGACCTCGCGCGCGAGGGTCTCCGGCGGCACCGCCTGGCCGACCGCCTGGGTGACGATGGCGAGCAGGCGTTCGCGGGCCGCCGGCAGGCGGGCGGTGGCGACCTGGGCCATGCGCGCCTGCTGCTTGCGCATGCGCACGGCGAGTCCGCGCAGGGCCTCGGAGAGGGCGCCGCCCTCGCGCTTCCGCGCCACGTCGAGGCGGGCGAGGGCCTCATCGAGGGCGGCGAGCACCGGCAGGGTGGCGGCGCCGGCGTCATCGCCGCGCCGGCCGGCGACCGCCAGGGCCTCGGCGAGCGTCGGATCCGGCGCGCCGATCTCGCGCGCCAGGGAGGCGAGCTCGCGCCAGGCAGCTGCGACGCGTTCGCGGTCGATGCCGGCGACGGCCGACGGCTCCCAGGACACCTGCACATTGGCCGAGCCGCGTCCCAGGGTGCTGCGCACGCGCTCGCGCACCTGCTCTTCAAGGCCGAGGTCGCGCAGGTCGCCGCGCAACTGCACGCTGACGGTCTTGTGGTTGACCGACGCCACCGCGACGCGCGCGGTGCCCGCTCCGGCCTGGCAGCGACCCTCGCCGAATCCGGTCATGCTCTTCATTGACGCCTCATCCGCCCAGGGGTTGGTCCACGTCCACGACTCGATGACGGTAGTCCCCCCGGCCCTCGCGTCCACTCGCCCCCGACGCGCGGCTCTTCGACCACACATGTCACGTATTGATCATGACTCGTCACGCAACGCTCATGCGCAACAGGCGGAAACGCGGTATGGTGTCGCTCACAGGAGCCTCCCCGTGACCAAGATCGCCATGATCGGCGCCGGCAGCGTCGTCTTCTCCCGCAACCTCACCGGTGACATCCTCGGCATGC
>JAIFKN010000034.1 GCA_020049615.1 bacterium
TCGAGGCGCTGATCCTCGACGAGGCCGACCAGATGCTCGACATCGGCTTCTGGCCCGACATCCAGTACGTCGTCGGGCACACCCCGCCGTCACGCCAGATGCTGCTGTTCTCGGCCACCTTCCCGCAGCCGATCCTCGACCTCATCTCGCGCCACATGAAGGACCCGGTGCACGTGCGCATCGCGCCCAAGCAGGTGACGGTCGAGCAGGTCGACCAGGCCTACATCGCGGTGGCGCACAACCGCAAGAACGACCTCCTCGACCACTTCATCGGGGTGCAGGATCCGCCGCAGCTGCTGGTGTTCTGCAAGACCAAGCACCAGACCGACCGCGTCGCCGAGGTGCTCAAGCGCCGCCAGAAGAGCGCCGCCGCGATCCATGGCGACCTGCCGCAGTCGCGCCGCGAGAAGACCCTGCAGGCCTTCCGCGACGGCGACCTGCAGTGCCTGATCGCCACCAACGTCGCGGCCCGCGGCCTCGACATCCCGACCGTCAGCCACGTGGTCAACTACGACGTCCCCGAGACGCCGGAGGAATACGTCCACCGCATCGGCCGTACCGCCCGCAATGGCGCCAAGGGCGTCGCGCGCACCTTCATCACCCCCGAGGACGGCCAGTTCCTGCTCGAGATCGAGAAGCACATCGGCCTGCTGCTCGAGGAAGAGGTGGTCGACGGCTTCAGCAATGATCCGGGCGCCGCCGCCAGCGGACCGAAGCGGATCCTCGCCGAGACCCAGCCGGGCACCTTCCAGCTGCTCAAGCCGATCAGCGGCTCGATCCGCCTCGGCCGCCGTCGCTGACCGGCGCTGCTTCCGTTGCATCCAGGATGGCCTCTTGTGCCATCCTGGTGAACGGTGGTTGCCTGCGGGGAACTGGCCATGTACCATGGCCCTCATGCTTCCCACCCGATCCATCCTGTCTGCATCGCTCCTCCTCCTGGCGGCCTGCACCGTCGGTTACGCCGGAGATGCCGCTCCGCCTGCCGATGAGTTGTCGCCTGCCGCCAAGCGGGCGCTGAATACGGCCGAGGAGGCGATCGCGAAGGCTCGCGCCACCTTCAGTGCCGCGGCGACCAAGGAGCAGGACAAGCTGCTGACCGCTCTGCAGCGCGAGCAGGAGGCGCAGACGAAGGCCGGTAAGCTGGAGGCTGCCCTCGCAGTCAAGGCTGCCGCCGACAAAGTGCGCAGCGGCGACTTCCTCAAGGAGCTTGATGCCCGCGCCGCCGAATCCGACGATCTGCTGGGAGACAAAGCCGTCGCCCAGACCCCGTCGTTGGCTCGACTGGCCGGCCACTGGGCGATGCATTTCGACTCGGAATGGCGCCGCCTGATCCGCATCGAACCGGATGGCAGGGTCAGCGTCCTGCGTTCGAACAACCTCGCGCAGGGGTCATCCTACAGCCTGCGCTGGGACGCCAAGGCGGCCGGCTTCCTGAGCGAGGGGCTCGGCAACATGCTGGAGCTCTACCGCATCGAAGGGGATCGGCTGACCTGCCAGCATTGGTGCGATGGCACCAAGTATCCCGCCGAGGAACCCAGCATGACTGCCGCGGTCGAACGCGCCCAGCCGCCCGGGCAGGGCCCGTCTCCGGGGCAGGGTCCGCGGCGCGAGGCGCGCTGATCGCAGCATGCGTTATCTCGGCCTGCTGCTGACCGCCTGCCTGGCGACGGCCCTGGATGTCCCGCTTCCGCCTGATCCGGAAGGCCTGGGCGAGCGTCTGGCCATGCTCGAATACCTGCGTGAGCGCGGGGTCAAGGCGCGTAGTGGCCTGAGCGACGCAGCAGTGCGTGAGCTCTACTCTGATGCATGGCAGGCCGATCCGGCGAATGGCGCCCGTCTGGCGATCCTGCTGCGCGATGACGCCGTCAGGAAGCGGCTCGAGGGCCTGCGTTCTGCCATCAGCAAGCAGTTCGGCATCACTCCCGGTGCGGATATGGGCGAGGACGAACTGAAGGCCCTGCTGGTCAGGCTTGAAGGCGAGAAGCGCGAGAAGGCGGCGGATTCGGTCCGCGAGCTGGCCGCACGCGGCGAGATGCGGCTGCAGCAGGTTCGCTTCAACGACGGCGGCATGCTGCTCGGCCTCTACGATGCCTCGACCAACCGCATCGAGGTGCATGAGGAGACCGGTCGCCGCGTCGGCGAGGTGCAGCTCAATCCGGCCTTGGTCGCCTCCGTCGTCGATGTCGTCATCCGCATCGCTCCGCCTACTCCCACGGTGAGCGGCCAGGGGACGGCGGGTTGCGATGGCACCTGGCTCACCGATGCCGAGCAGGCCCGTGCCGCCGCGGTCACCGAGCGTCGTCCGATGCTGGTCCTGTTCACCGGCAGCGACTGGTGCGGCTGGTGCGTCAAGCTGGACAAGGAGGTGTTCTCCACCCCGGAGTTCCGCCAATGGGCGGCGAAACGGGTCGTGCTGCTGAAGCTTGACTTCCCACGCAAGCGCCAGCTTCCAGCGGCCGAGAGCGCTGCGAACGAGGCCATGTCGAAGCGCTACGCGGTGAAGGGGTTCCCCTCCATCGTGTTCACCAATGCCGAAGGAGCCGAGTTGGGACGCTCCGGATACCAGGAGGGCGGCCCCACGGCCTGGACCGCGGCGGCCGACAGATATCTGCCCTCGCGTTGATACCGCCCGGCCCGTTCGGTCTCAATACTGGAACGGATCGAGCCGCACCGACGGGAGCAGGCTGGGCTTGCCGGTGAGGAACTCATCGACCGCGCGGGCGACCTCCCGTCCTTCGCTGATCGCCCAGACCACCAGGGACTGGCCACGGCGGGCATCGCCGGCGGCGTAGACGCCCGGGACGCTGGTGGCACGGGTCTTCGGGTCGGTCTTCACGTTGCCTCGCTCGTCGAGGGCGACGCCGCTCTGCTCGAGCAGACCGTTGCGCTTCGGTCCAAGGAAGCCCATCGCCAGCAGGACGAGGTCGGCCTGCCAGGTGCGCTCGGTGCCCGGCTTCTCCACCGGCTTGCCGGTGGACCAGTCAAGGTCGATGGTCTTCAGGCCGGTGACCTTGCCGTCCTTGCCGAAGAACTCCTTGGTCGCGAGGCTGTAGTGCACCTCGCCGCCGTTGGTGGTCATCTCCTCGACGCTGGAGCTGACGCGTTTGATGCGCGCCCACTGCGGCCACGGGTTGTTGCCCGGGCGGGTCTCGGGTGGGCAGGGCAGCAGTTCGAAGTTGGTCACGCTGACGGCGCCCTGGCGCAGGCTGGTGCCGATGCAGTCGCTGCCGGTGTCGCCGCCGCCAATGACGATGACCTTGAGGCCCTTGGCCCACAACTTCTGCTTCTTCGGGTGCAGGGCGGCGATGTCGGCGTCGCCCCAGTTCGAGCGGTTCGACTGCGGCAGGAACTCCATCGCGTAGTGGATGCCGTCGAGGTCGCGGCCAGGCGCCGGCAGGTCGCGCGGGGCTTCCGCGCCGGTGCTGATGACGATGGCGTGGAAGTCCTTCTTCAGCTGCTCGAATGTCACGTCGACGCCGACGTGGCAGCTGTAGCGGAAGGTGATGCCTTCGGCCGCCAGCAGATCGATGCGCCGCTGCACCTTCTCCTTGCGCAGCTTGTAGTGCGGGATGCCGTACATCAGCAGGCCGCCGGCGCGGTCGGCTTTCTCGAACACGGTGACGTTGTGGCCGGCGCGGTTGAGCTGCTGGGCCGCGGCCAGGCCGGCCGGTCCGCCGCCGACCACGGCGACCTTGCGGTCGGTGCGCACCGTCGGCGGCTCGGGCTTGATCCAGCCCATCTCGAAACCCTTGTCGACGATCGAGACCTCGTGCAGCTTGATCGTCACCGGCGGGTCGTTGATGCCGAGGACGCAGGAGTTCTCGCACGGCGCCGGGCAGACGCGGCCGGTGAACTCAGGGAAGTTGTTGGTCGCATGCAGTACCTTGAGCGCCGACTTCCAGCGCCCGCGGAACACCAGGTCGTTCCAGTCCGGGATGATGTTGCCGAGCGGGCAGCCGGTCATGCAGAACGGCACGCCGCAGTCCATGCAGCGGCTGGCCTGCGTGCGGATGTTCTCCTCCGGCAGGATCTCGATGTGCTCCTCGTGGTTGACGAGTCGCTCCGCCACCGGCAGGTACTTCGGCGCGCGCCGGGTGTGGGTCATGAAGCCTTTGGGGTCGCCCATGGGATGTCTCGCTGTGTTCCGGAAATCGTGGTTGGGATGGGGTTCAGGGCTTCTGGAGGCGGGTGGTCGCCTCCTTCTTGGCCCGTTCCGACAGCACGCGGCGGTATTCGCGCGGGAACACCTTGACGAACTTCTTGAGGATGGCCGGCCACTGGTCGAGCACCTGCTTCGCCTTGGGCGAGCCGGTCAGTTGCGCGTGGGTCTCGATCAGTCGCTTCAGTTCGTCGACGCCATCGGTGTCCTTGGTCACCTGTTCGAGGTCGACCATGCCCGCGTTGCAGCGGGTGGCGAACTTCTTCTCCTCGTCGAGGACGAACGCCAGGCCGCCGCTCATGCCAGCGGCGAAGTTGCGGCCGGTCCGGCCCAGGCAGACCAGCATGCCGCCGGTCATGTATTCGGCGCCATGGTCGCCGACCCCTTCGATCACCGCCTTGACGCCGGAATTGCGGACGCAGAAGCGTTCGCCGGCCATGCCGGCGAAGTAGACTTCGCCACCGGTCGCGCCGTAGAGCACGGTGTTGCCGACGATGGCGTTCTCGTCCCAACGGTAGCCGGACTTGGCTTCGGGCCGGACGACGATGCGCCCGCCCGCCATGCCCTTGCCGACGTAGTCGTTGGCGTCGCCGATGAGGGTCAGATGGATTCCTGGCGAGAGGAAGGCTCCGAAGCTCTGGCCGCAGGCGCCGCGCAAATTGATCGTGATGGTGCCATCGGGCAGTCCTTCCCGGCCGTGGACCTTGGCGATGCGGCCCGAGAGCATGGCGCCGACGGTGCGGTCGCTGTTGCGGATCGGCAGGTCGATGACCACCTTCTCCTTCCGCTCCAGCGCCGGCTTGGCCAGTTCGATCAGCTTGCGGTCCATAACCTTGTCGAGGTTGTGGTCCTGGCTGATGCAGCAGCGGGTCTTGACGCCCTCGCCCGCCTTGGGCTTCATCAGCATCTTGGAGTAGTCCAGGCCCTTGGCCTTCCAGTGCTTGAGCGCCTCGTCCATCTCCAGCAGATCGGTGCGGCCGACGAGTTCGTCGAGGCTCTTCACGCCCAGCGCCGCGAGGTGCTCGCGCGTCTCCTCGGCGAGGAAGGTGAAGTATGCGACGACGTGTTCTGGCTTGCCGTTGAACTTCTTGCGCAGCGTCTCGTCCTGGGTGGCGATGCCGACCGGACAGGTATTGAGATGACACTTGCGCATCATGATGCAGCCCATCGTCACGAGCGCGACGGTGGCGAAGCCGAATTCCTCGGCGCCGAGCATCGCCGCGACGATGACGTCGCGGCCGGTGCGCAGCAGGCCATCGGTCTGCACCTTGATGCGGCTGCGCAGGTCGTTCATCACCAGCGTCTGATGGGTCTCCGCCAGACCGAGCTCCCAGGGGATGCCGGCGTACTTGATCGAGCTGATCGGACTGGCGCCGGTGCCGCCTTCGCCGCCGCTGATCGTCACCAGGTCGGCGTGCGCCTTGGCCACGCCGGCCGCGACGGTGCCGACTCCGACCTCGGACACCAGCTTGACCGAGACGTTGGCCTCGGGATTGGCGTTCTTGAGGTCGTAGATCAGCTGGGCGAGGTCTTCGATGGAGTAGATGTCGTGGTGCGGTGGCGGGCTGATCAGGGTCACGCCTGGCATGCTGTAGCGCAGCCAGCCGATGTACTCGCTGACCTTGGCGCCGGGCAGCTGGCCGCCCTCGCCGGGCTTGGCGCCCTGGGCGATCTTGATCTGCAGCTCGTCGGCGTTGACCAGGTAGTGAGGCGTCACGCCGAAACGGCCGGAGGCGACCTGCTTGATCGCGCTGCGGCGGCGGTCGCCATTGGCGTCGGCGACGAAACGGCGGTTGTCCTCGCCGCCTTCGCCGGTGTTCGAGCGTCCGCCGATGCGGTTCATGGCGATGGCCATGGTCTCATGCGCCTCGGTCGAGATCGAGCCGAGGCTCATCGCGCCGGTGCAGAATCGCTTGAAGATGCTCTCGACCGGCTCGACCTGGTCGAGCGGGATCGGCGTGGTCTTGGCGAACTTGAACAGGCCGCGCAGGGTGCACAGGTTCTTCGCGCCGTCGTCGATCGCCCGGGTGTAGCGCCGGAAGGTGGCACGGTCGCCCGAGCGGACGCTGTGCTGCAGCAAGGCGATGACCTCGGGGTTCATCAGGTGGAGGTCGCCGTCGCGGCGCCAGTGGTAGTAGCCGCCGCGATCGAGGTCGCGATTCTTGTCGATCAGCGGGGCGAAGGCGACCCGGTGCTTCTCCAGCGTCTCGCGGGCGATCTCGGCGATGCCGGCGCCCTCGATGCGCGAGGGAGTGAAGGTGAAGTACTTGTCGATGAACTTCGACGACAGGCCGATGGCCTCGAAGATCTGCGCGCTGCAGTAGCTCTGCAGGGTCGAGATGCCCATCTTCGAGAAGATCTTGAGCAGGCCCTTGTCGATCGCCTTGACGAAGTGCTTCTGGTAGTGGTAGACGGCATCGTGCTCGTCGTCAGCGTGGGCGTTGCCGTCCAGCTTTGGCAGTACGCCGAGGTCGTAGAGGTCGTGGACCGAGTCGAAGGCGAGGTACGGGTTGATCGCGGTGGCGCCGTAGCCGACCAGCATGGCGAAGTGGTGGACCTCGCGCGGCTCGCCCGATTCGACGATGAGCGAGCAACGGCTGCGCTTGCCGGCGCGGATGAGGTGGTGGTGGATCGCCGCTACCGCCAGCAGCGCTGGGATCGGCGCGTGCCCCTCGTTCACGCCACGGTCGGACAGCACCAGGATGGTGTTGCCCTCGTCGACGGCGCGCTCTGCCTCGACGAACAGCTCCTCGAGCCGGACCTCCAGCCCGGCCGGGCCCTCGGCCGCGTGCCACAGGCATTCCAGGGTCGTGCCCTTGAATCCCGTGATGTCGGCCTGGCGCAGCTGCTCGAGCTGCTCATTGGTGAGGATCGGACGGTCGATCTCGAGCATGCGGGCGTGCTCGGGGCCGGGCTGCAGGATGTTGCGTGCCTCGCCGACGTACTGCGTCAGCGACATGACCACCTCCTCGCGGATCGGGTCGATCGGCGGGTTGGTGACCTGGGCGAAGAGCTGCTTGAAGTAGTTGTAGAGCGGCTTGGGCCGGGTGCTCAGCACCGCCACCGGGGTGTCGTCGCCCATCGAGCCGACCGGCTCCTGGCCGTCGACGCACATCGGCGCCATGATGAACTTGAGGTCCTCCATGGTGTAGCCGAACGCCTGCTGCTGCTGGCGGATCTTCTCGTGGCGCGGGATCGGCGGCTGCACCGGAGCAGGCAGCTGCTCCAGCTTGATCTTGTGCTCCTCGACCCAGGTGGCGTAGTCCGCGGCCTTGGCGAGGTCCTTCTTGATCTCGTCGTCCTGCAGGAATTTGCCCTTCACCGTGTCGACCAGGATCATCTTGCCGGGCGCCAGGCGCGCCTTGTGGCTGACCTTCTCGGCGGCGAAGTCCAGGGTGCCCATCTCCGAGGCGTAGAGGATCTCGTCGTCGGTGGTGACGAGGTAGCGCGCCGGGCGCAGGCCGTTGCGGTCGAGTGCCGCGACGATGCGCTCGCCGTCGCAGGCGACCATGTTCGCCGGCCCGTCCCACGGCTCCATCATGGTGGCGTGGTACTCGTAGAAGCCCTTCAGTCCGCGCGACAGGCTGGCCTTGGTCGACCACGCCTCGGGGATCATCATGGCGATGGCGTGGGTCAGCGGCCGGCCGGTGCGCAGCAGGAACTCCAGCGCGTTGTCGAAGCAGGCGGTGTCGGACCCGCCCTCGATGATCACCGGCTTGAGGTCCTCGATGTTGTCGCCGATCTCCGGGTGGGAGAGCAGGGCTTCGCGCGCGCGCATGCGGTTGATGTTGCCGCGCAGGGTGTTGATCTCGCCGTTGTGGGCGATCAGGCGGAATGGGTGGGCCAGGGCCCAGGTCGGGAAGGTGTTGGTCGAGTAGCGCGAGTGGACCAGGGCCAGCGCGCTGACCATGCGCTGGTCGGCCAGATCCGGGTAGTAGCGGTCGAGCACGTCGTTGATGAACATGCCCTTGTAGACGATCGACTTCGCCGACAGCGAGCAGATGTAGAAGAAGCGCAGCGGCGACCAGTTGTTCTCGGCGATCCGCTTCTCGGCGCGCTTGCGCGCGAGGTACAGCACCTGTTCGAAGCGCTTGGTCGGGACGGTCCCGCGGCCGACGAAGACCTGCTTGATCATCGGCTCATTGGCCTTTGCCGCCTTGCCCAGCACCGACGAGTCGACCGGCACATCTCGCCACCCGATCAGCTTGAGGTCGTGGTCGGCGCAGGCGCTTTCGAGCGCACCCATGCACAGTTCGCGGTTCTTGGGGTCGCGCGGCAGGAAGACGTTGCCGGCGGCGTAGTCGCCGGCCATCGGCAGGTCGAGTCCGCTGACCGCGCGGAAGAACGCGTCGGGGATCTGGATGAGGATGCCGGCGCCGTCGCCGTCGAGGGGGTCGGCGCCGGTGGCGCCGCGGTGGTTGAGGTTCTTGAGGATGAGCACGCCGCGCGCGACCGTCTCGTGCGACTTCTTGCCCTTGATGTTGGCGATGAAGCCGACGCCGCAGGCATCGTGCTCGTTGGCCGGGTCGTAGAGGCCCTGGGAGGCGGGGAGTCCGTAGGCGGTCAGCTGGTCGGTCATGGTGTTCTCAGGTCAGTGCGGAAGCGCGGGAGCGCAGGTCATGGACGGGGATCAGGGTGCGCCAGTCGGCGGGGCCGACCATCGGGCGGGCGGAATCGGGATCGCCGCCGGCGAGGAGGTTGCGCTCCCACAGGCAGGCGAGTGGGTTCAATCCGGTGGACAGCAGCAGGCCGACGCGGCCCTCATGCACCGGGACGTTGAGCAGCGGCTGGCCGGGGCGGCCGACGGCGAGGATGCCGGGGAAGCCGGCTTCGCGGCAGCGCTCCTCGGCCTCGCGCAGACGGGGCAGGGCGCTCATCGGCAGTTCACGCATGCTGGCTGTCACGGCGCCGGCGCCGAAGCGTGCGGCCTGTCCGACGCTGGTGAGGCGGGCGCGGATGAACAGTTCGTTGGGCGAGAGGGACGAGGCGTCGTAGCGCACCATGTCGAGGATGTGGGCCGGCCGCCCATCGGCCATCCGCAGCAGGCCGCCGAACAGCGGCTGGGTCGGTACCCCGCGCCGCAGGAGCAGCGAGGCGAGCGTCAGCGAGCATACGGTGCCGAGGCCGATGTGGTCGGCCGGTACGGCCCGGCCGAGGATGTCCTCGCCCGGGCCGGCGAGCAGCACGCGTTGGCCGACCGCGATCCCGGCGCGGAATACGGCTTCGATATCGTCGATCAGCGTCGGCAACAGCGACTGGCGCAGGACGTAGGCGTTGACCGAGACCAGCCCTTCGCCCGCTTCCGGGTCGAAGGTGAGCTGGCACATGGTCTCCTCCATGCGGTAGAGGATCGAGCCCAGCCGGCGGCTGGCGGTCAGCTCGCGTGCGATCTCGGTGCCGATCGCGGTGAGGCGGTAGCCTCGCCGACCCTCGCGATCGACCAGGCCCGCTTCGCACAGTTCGGCGCAATGCAGGCGCAGGGTGCGTTCGGACAGGTTGTGGCCTTGCGCGGTGAGTGCGTCCATCAGCTCGCTGGCGGTCAGCAGTTCGCGCCAAGGCTGGTCGCGCAGGACGGCCAGGATCGGTTGGAGCCGTTCGGCATGTTCGGCGACCAGGGCACGCAGGTCAGCGGGCGCATGTTCCGGTCGTTGCAGGATGTCGACGGAGGCGAGCATGAATTGCGGAATGTGTTGCCGGATCGTTGCGCAGTAAATGGGATGACAGGTGGATCGCAATGGGTGTTTCAAACTTTATATAAATACAAACTCGGCAACAAGTTGAACGACGATGCCGCGAGGATTTTCGTTCGAGGATTGATTTTTGGTCCAACGGCATCATTGCCGCTGTGGATCATGCCCGCTGGATGGCGATCGCTACGAGGTGGCCACCGAAGCCCAAGGACAGCTTCCACAGGCGCTTTGCCCCGCTGTGCAGGACCGCCGCCAGTTCGACGGCCCCGCTGGCACCCAGAGCGTGGCCGATGTACGGCTTGGCGCACCAGCGCGGGATACTGCTCCACGGCCCGTGATCGAGGCCGGCCTGCTCATAGGCATCGCCCGCCGCCGTGCCGGTCGCATGGCAGGCGATCAGATCCGGCTCAGGCAGAGCCTGCCAGAGGGCACAGAGGGCGGTCGTGAGGGTGCGCGGATCGGTGAACTGGGTTTCATGGCCGGCGTCGCCGAGGCGCACGCCTGCGACCAGTCGCCATGGGCCGTCGCTGCAGAGCGCGAAGGCGGCTGCTCCCTCCGCAGGCGCGAATCCGGTAGGGGCAGCGAAGGCCTGTGGTGGAGTCATCCCGCAGAGGACGCCGGCGTTACGGAAGCCGGCCATGACCAGCGGCGTCAGCGAGGCTTCGGTTGCGCCGACCAGTGCAGCATCCGCCTGCCCACGTTCGATCAGATCAGCCCCGGCAAGCAGGCAGGCGAGCCCGGTCGAGCAGGCCGCGGCACAGGCGCAGGGCTGGTGCTCGCCCAGTTGCAGCCGCCAAGCGATCCGCATCGAGACGGCTCCGGGGAAAGCTGCCGTCCAGATTGGCATACCGCTGGCGGCATGCTGAGCCAACGCCCCCTTGCTCGTGCCGATGCCGACGGCCAATCGGCCTCGTGGCAGCGGCACTGCTTGTGCCGCCAGCAAGCCGAGCGTCTCCTGGTCCGCACCGCAGGTCCCCTGCCAGCCCCAGGTGGGGTCGCAGGTCAGGGCACGTCTGCGGTTCTCGACCGCCCGCCAGGTGGACTGGGAGTCTCCGGCGGCGCTGATGGCGCTCCAGGCTCTGATCGACACGCGCTGGTAGTGGAGTGCGTGCACGGCTGCGTCGTATCGTGGTATGCAGACAGGTCATCCATGCAGGCTTCAACCTATTGATATGATGAGCGTGGGGGAGGCTGCGATCGTGGCACGAGTGTCCGATTTTCGGGACACAGTTGCCTCTGGACACGGTAGGCGTGGACGTCATACCGTTGCCCCATGTCCCACCGTCACCAGAACCTGATCCCCTTGCCCTTCCTGCCGCGGCGGTTTCGGGCCAACGCCTTGATGATCACCCTTCTGCTGGCTGGCGGTCTTCCCGCCGCCGATGCCGGGTTGGATCTCTTGGGCGATGAGCCGCCGCCGCCACCCGCTGCGTCCGGCGTCCCAACGGATCCCGAGGCGGATATCGCCCTGGCCAGGCGGGCACAGACCAAGGCCAGCGGTCTGATCCGCGAGGGGCTGGACAACGTCCGCCGGTACAACCAGGATCAGGCGCGCAATGCCACGGCCATCGTCGATGCCGCGATAGCCTTTGGCAAGGCGCGGGCGATGCTTCCGGCTGGCACCGATCCAGAGATCACCGCCGAGATCCAGGCCAACCTCTTCTGGTGCAAGAAGCAGATGAATCTGGAATCGCTGCAGGACTACGTCGCACGCAAGGGCGAGGATTTCTCGCTGGCGACCAAGCAGATGGACGCAGTTGCGCTAGCCAAGGTCGACCCGGTCCATGCCGTGTCGTATTTCGCCCGGGCCGAACGTTACGCGGACTCCTATCCGACCGAGTATCTGCAGATCGCCATCCGCTTCACCGAAGTGGCTGAGCGTTTCCCGGGATCGCCAGAAGGGACCAAGGCGAACCAACGCGCGGCGGCAGCGGTGCAGGCGCAGATGACGGCCATGCAGCAGGCCGCTGTGGCGGCCCGCGAAACCCGCTTCACCAGACCGGCGAAGGTGGTGCCCGGGGCGACTCCCATGCCTCCTGCGGCGGCTCAGAAGGAAGCGTTGAACCTGCTCAAGAAGACCTACGCGAAGCAGTACGCCAAGAAGGACGGTCCGGCCAAGGCGCGGTTTGCCTTGCGGCTGATCGATGAATCCAGCAAGAACAAAGCTGATCCGGCGATCTTCCATCAGATGCTCACCGAAGCGGTGCGCTTGGCTGGTGAAGCGGAGGCCTACGAACCGTTGCTGGATGGCGTGGAACGTCTGGCCGCCTCCTTCACCGGCATCGACCCCCAACTCGAAAAGCAGGCCGCCCTCAAGCGTCTCGGCAGCAAGCCGGTGGCCGCGGCCATCCTCAAGCTGACCACCGAGGCGCACGATCCAGCAGCGAATCTCGCCGTCGGCAAGTGGTATTGCTTCGCCGCCAGGCGCTGGGATGAGGGGTTCCGCCTCCTCGCCCTCGGATCCGACCCCGAACTGGCCAAGCTTGCCGATCTGGAGTTGGCAAAGCCGAAAGGCTCGTCCGAGGCAATGCAGTCAGCCGACGCCTGGTATGACGGTTCGCTGAAGCAGAAATCCAAGGATGACAAGATCGGCATGCAGACCCGCGCCATGCACTGGTACCAGCAGGCGGTCGTTGGCATCGATGGCCTTGCCAAGCAGCGTGTCGCGCAGCGCATCGCCGAGATCGACAAGTTCCTGCCACTCGATCCTGCGAACATCGATTGGGCAGCAGTGACGCCGAATCAATGGGACAAGCTCAAGGGTCGCGGAGCTGCGGTCAATGCACGCGTCGACCGTTTCGATCCAGGCATAGCCCTTGCTGCCGGCGAGCGCGTCCGCGTCGTACCGCACCCGGCCGACACCTGGTCGATCGTCTTCGACGGATGGTATACCGGCAACGCCCGGACCGAGTCCTGCGACTGGCGCGGCTACAACTCGGACACCTTCTATTATGGCCAGGGCGAGAACCGCCCCGGTGCCTTGATGGTGTGGGTCGAGAATCGCGAGAAGCAGAACGCCGGGATCATCGCCGGCCCCGGCCGAGTCTACTTCGCTCCGCACATCCTCTGGGCGACCGGGGATCGGGCCGGCTCCATCCGCGTCAAGCTGGTGCCGGTCGCTGACGACGAGTGATGCTATACGCGGAGATGGCAGACCCTTCGTGAGTCGTGAAGGCCGTTTCCTCGCCTGCTGCCGCAGCTACGGTGTCCGCCATGCCCATCGACCACGCCAAGCGCCAGGCGGTGATGCGCCGCTCCATCGCCCTCGGCCATTGCATCTGCGATCCCGGCAAGGGCTGCCCTTGCGACACGCTGAAAAATGACGATCGCTGCCCCTGCGCCGGCGAGACCGCGCCGGTGAAGCCGGCTGACGGGCCACTGCGACTGACGCAGCACGTGCGCAGCGCCGGCTGTTCGTCGAAGATCGGCAAGGCGCAGTTGCATGAACTGCTCGCCGGCCTGCCGGAACCACTCGACCCGCGCGTGCTCATCGGCTCGGCGGCGGGCGATGACGCTGGCGTGGTGCACCTGGACGGCTGCGACCGCGACCTGGTGCTGACCGTCGACGTGTTCACCCCGCCGGTCGACGATCCCTATGCCTTCGGCCGCATCGCTGCCGCCAATTCGCTGTCAGATGTGTGGGCGATGGGTGGCAAGGCCGAGTGCGCCCTGTCGGTGCTTGGGTGGCCGATGCATGACCTGCCGGCGGCCGCCTTGCGCGAGGTGGTGCGCGGCGGGCTCGAAGCGATGGCCGAGGCCGGTGTGCCGGTGGTCGGCGGGCACAGCATCAACGCTGCGGAACCGCTGTGCGGCTACGCGGTGGTCGGCAGCGCCGCACCGGGCATGTCGGTGCGCAACCAGGGGGCGCGACCGGGCGACGTGCTGGTGCTGAGCAAGGCGCTGGGCGGCGGCATCCTCGCCTTCGCCCAGCAGATCGGCCGCTGTCCGCCGGAGGCGCTGGCGGCCTGGACGGCGCAGATGTGCGCCCTGAACCGGATCGCGGGCGAGGCCATGACCCGGCATGGCGCAAGCGCCGGTACCGACGTCACCGGCTTCGGCCTGCTCGGACACCTGCTCGAGATCGCGCGGCGCAACCCGGTGGTGATCGAACTCGATGTCGATGCCCTGCCGCTGCATCCCGGCGTCAAGGAACTGGCCCGGGCCGAGGTCTGGCCCGGTGCGCTGGAGCGCAATCGTGAGGCTGTGCCGGCGCAGCACCTCGATCTCGCCGGCCTCGCCCCGGCCCAGGTCGCACTGCTCTTCTGCCCCGAGACCTCGGGCGGCATCCTCGCCTGCCTGCGCGCCAGCCGGGTCGAGGCCTATCGCGCCGAGTGCGCCGCCGCTGGCGTGACCACGACGGTCATCGGCCGCGTTGCGGCGGCGCATGCCACCGGTCTGATCCGAGCCGTCTCCGCCACAGCTGCGGCATGGACCCCGCTGGTCGTGGCCAGGGCGCCAACTCCAGCGCCGGTCGCAGAGGCCCCGGCCTGCTGCTCGGCGCCTGAAGCTGTGCAATCGACCTCAAGCCTCAAGCCTCAAGCCTCAAGCCTCTCTTGCGGCCTGCCTCCCTCCGCCGGAGCCGCGGCATTCGCCGCCTACATGAAGGCGGTCAGCGCGCCGGGCGCCCTCGACGCGAAGACCAAGAAGCTCATCGCCCTCGCCCTGTCGGTGGCGCAGCGCTGCGAGCCCTGCGTCGACATCAACGCCCGCGGCGCCCGCGAGGCGGGCGCCAGCGAGGAGCAACTCGGCGAGGCTGTTGCCCTGGGCATCGCCTTCGGCGGCGCTCCGACGGCGATGGCCTACAACCGGCTGCGGAGCTGACCGCGCAGCCGCCTTCGACCGTCGGCGGCGCAGGGATTGAGGCGGTGCACCGGGCGGGTAGGGTGGCCCCATGCTCGCCATCCGCCTCGTCGCCCTCTGCACGGTCCTGTCCATCTTCGCCTGGGGCGTGCTCGGCGAACGCCAGGATGTCCGGTCATTCGCCGACGATGGCATCCGCAGCGTGCCTGGCGGCAGTCTCAGCGAGGGCGAAGGCCAGCCGTGGTGGCCCGCCTCCATGTGCGAGGCGGCGGCCACCGACGCCCTCGTCCGCCGCGAGGACGGCCTCTACCACCTCGCCACCCTGGCGCCGGGACGCGCTTCGCTGAAGGACTGCGCGACATGAAAGTGAGTCCTGCGGTCCGCCGGTGGCGGCCGTGAAGATCAAACTCTGGCAGCGGTCGCGGTTCTACGCCTCGCTGATCAGCACCTGGGTGCTCAGCCTGCGCCCCTTCGTATCCCTGCGGGGGATCTGCGGGCCGGGCCTGCACTGCCACGGCTGCGGCCTTGCCACCACCACCTGTCCGGTCGGTGCCATCGCCTATGGCGGGGCGATGCACACCATACCGGCCTTCGCCATCGGCAGCGTGCTGGCCATCGGCATGCTCAGCGGCCGGCTGGTGTGCTCCTTCGTCTGCCCGTTCGGCCTGCTGCAGGACCTGCTCCATCGCATTCCGGGGCCGAAGCTGCGGCTGCCACGCTGGTGGCGTTACGGCAAATACGCCGCCCTGGCCCTGACCGTGCTGCTGCTGCCGGCGATCCTCGGCATGGCCGTGCCGGGCTTCATCTCGCTGGCCAAGCCGCAGGTGGCCAAGGCCGAGGACGGGAACCTCGATGTGACCATCACGGCGCGGAACCACGGCGATGCCCCGGTTGTCGATCCGGCCGTCGCGCTGGTCTATCGCGATGCGGAAGGGGTCGAGGTCGGACGCACCGACCACGCCTGGACCGGCGTGGTCCTGGCACCTGGCGAACGCCGCGAACTGCCGGCGGTGAGCATCCCCAATCTGCTCGGTGAGGCGGATCTCGCCGTCGAACCGGCCGAGTTGCGTCCGACCCTGGAGCCTGGCCTGACCTATTTCTGCCGCTTCTGCCCGGCCGGGACGCTGGAGGCTTCGGTGCCGGCCATGATCGAGAGCGGCACCTGGAATCCGACCTGGATAACCTGGGTCCGCCTCGGCGTCCTCGCTGCCTTCCTCGCCTTGATGTGGCTGGCGAGCCGTCCGTTCTGCCGTGGCCTGTGCCCGCTTGGGGCAAGCTATGCCCTGACCACCCGGGCGTCCCTGGCACGCATCGAGATCGACCACAGCAAATGCATCCAGTGCGGCGCCTGCGATCGCGTCTGCCCGGCCGAACTCGATGTCCGGCGCGAGGTCGGCGGCATGGAGTGCATCGCCTGCGGCGACTGCATTGCGGCCTGCGGTCAGACGGGCATCAAGCGCCGGTTCAGCCTGCGCTGAGGCGACGGCGCCAGCGCTCCGGCGTGGTGCCGGTGACCCGGCGGAACCAACGGTGGAAGCTCGGCAGGTTGCCGAAGCCGTTGGCGAAGGCGATGGCGGCGACCTCGTCCTCGCTGCCGGCGAGATCGCGGCAGCACAGGCCGATGCGCAGACGGGCGAGATACTCCCCGGCCGTGGTGCCGAAGCCGGAACGGAACGAGCGCGAGAGCGCCGGCGGGAGCATCCCGACCCGCGCCGCCAGCGCAGCAAATTCGATCGGCTCGCGGGCATGCTGATGGAGGAAGGCGGCGGCGCGGTCGAGTCGCGGATCATGGCGCCGCGAACGGGCCGGCGTACGCGCGAGCGGCTGCCAAGTGGAGGACGCCACCAATGCGTCGAGCAGGCGGGCGATGCGCAGTACCGGGTCGCCGGCGGCATGTACGGCGCGGACCAGATCGCCTGCTCCAGTCGGACCATGCAACCCGAGGCGTGCCCGTTCGAGGATGCCGGCGAGGCGCTCCGACTCGGGCACGGTGGACAGCAGGACAGGCGGGAACTGCACCACTACCGAGTGGACCCCGCCTGGGGCGCCAGGACGGCTCGACCACGTGTGGGGAATGCCGCTGCCGATGAGCACGACATCACCGGGGGCATAGTGCGCAACCGATTCGCCGATCGCGCGGATGCCGGAGCCCCGCTCGATCAGGGTCAGTTCGACTTCGGGATGATGGTGCCAGTTGAAGGGCCAGTGATCGCCAGTGAACTCAAGCGAGCGCAGGCTGCTTCCCGGATCGGCGACGAAGCTCTCGCGCTGTCCCTTGCCTTTGACGCTGATGAGCATGAATCGGTTTCGTTTCCCATAAAAAGGTTAATTGAAGACATTCATTCGTGAAGTGGCGAGTCGCAGGCCTGCGACAGGACATGCACGATGGAGTGCATGAGCACCGCCACCCGCGTCGTCCCCGCCACCGACCTCCTCGACCGCCCGTTCGCCATCGATGCGACGCATGTCGCGCGATATCGCCGCGACGGGTTCATCAAGCTGAAGGAGGTGCTCGACGCGACCACCCTTGACCACTATGGCCGGATGATCGCCGCCTATGTCGATGAGAACGCCAGGAACCTGCCCCCGCTGGAGTTGCGCGGCACCTACGGCAAGGCCTTCCAGCAGATCAGCAACATATGGCCGCATCACGAGGAGATCCGCCGACTCGTCTTCTCCAGGCGTCTGGCGCGCATCGCAGCCGAACTGATGGAATGCCGAGGCGTGCGCATGTACCACGACCAGGCCCTGTTCAAGGAACCCGGTGGCGGCTTCACGCCGTGGCATGCCGATCAGCAGTATTGGCCGCTGTCCAGCGACCGAAGCGTCACCGCCTGGATCCCGCTGCAGGCCACGCCGTTGGAGATGGGGCCGCTGCAGTTCGCCATCGGCAGCCAACGTCTGCCGATCGGTCGCGAACTGGAGATCAGCGACGAGAGCGAACGCTTCATCGGTGCGAAGCTGAGCGACCTGGCTAAGGACGAGACTGCCTACGACCTCGGCGAAGTCAGTTTCCACGCCGGCTGGTCGATGCATCGCGCCGGTCCCAACCGAACGTCGCGGATGCGCGGGGTGATGACGGTGATCTACATCGATGCCGACATGCGCCTGGCGTCGCCTGCCAACCGCAACCAGGAGGGCGATGCGCGTACGTGGGCCCCCGGTATCGCGATCGGAGCGGTGATGGCCAGCCCGCTCAACCCGGTGATGTGGGAGGCCTGACTCAGGCCTGCGGCGGGGCGTGCTCGAGCGCGGTGTCGTCAGTCGGGAGCACCGCGAGGGCGAGCACGGTCAGATCATCGCCGACGCCGCGTTCCTCGACGTAGTCGCGCACATCCTCGGCTACGCCATCGACCAGCTCCTGGGCGCTCGACTCATAGCGGCTGAGCACGCTGGCGAGATAGCGGGATTCGCCGAACTGGACGTCCTCTCCATTCATCGCCTCCAGCGCCCCGTCGGTCGACTGGACGATGATGTCGCCCGCCTCCAACTGCATCGAGGTCTGGTGCAGCGACTGGGCGAAGACGGCGCCGGTCGCCAGGCCGATGGCCATGCCGCGCCGTCCGAGGCGACGCATCACATCGTCTCGCGCCAGGTTGACCAGCACAGCTGGCTGGTGGCCGGCGCGCAGGCAGCTGAACACGCGGTTGTCCGGGTCGAGCACGGCGGCGAACAGGGTGATGAACTGGCCGGGCATCAGGTCCGGTTTGATCTCGTCATTGAAACGGCACACCAGTTCCGTCAGGTCGCTGGTCGAGCGGGCGACGAAACGGATGGTCTTGAGCGCCGTCGCCACCACCAGGGCGGCCTGCATACCGTGGCCGCTGACGTCGCCGAGCGCGATGAAGATGCGACCATCGCGCAGCGTGGTGACCTCGTAGAAGTCGCCGGCCACGCCGGCGTGCGGGCTGAGGTGCACTGCCAGTTCATAGCCGGGTGGCTTGGGCATCTCAGCCAGCATGTGCTGCTGCACCGACTGCGCCTGGACCATGTCCTCGCTGAGGGCGTGCTCGGCACGTGGTGTGGGCGCGCTGGGCTCCTGGGTCGCCTGCGCCGCTCCGTAGGCGCGTCCGCGGTTGAGCAGCTCCTGCATGTCGTGCATGCGTCCCGCTCGTGCGTGCGGGCATACCGCGAGCTTCTGCGCCATCTGCCACAGCGTGCGGGGCGTCAGCTTGCCGTCGGGACGTTCGACGCCTTGCATGACCTCGCCGCTGAAGGGGTTCATCCAGCCGCGATTGTCCTTGAGGAAGATGCGCAGTCGCGGTTCGGTGGGTAGCAGGCGGGTGAGGTCGAGACGCCAGCGTTCGGTTTCCAATTGGCTGAGTGGCAGGGCGCTGCCTTGGCGCCAGCCGCCTGACTCGGCAAGGTGGACGCGGGCCGCAGAAGCGCGGCCCTGAGGGCCGACCGGTACAGGCTCGCCGCTGAACGGATCGATCCACTGCGTCCCGTCGAGCGTCACGACCATGAACAGCGGATCGTTTTCGATCCGGCGCAACAGGTCTGGCGGCAAGGGCTTGGGCATGGACTTGACCGCGTGCATCGCCGTGTGTCCGGTTGCAGGCCGCGGCTTCTGCCCGCGCTGCGTGCCGGCGCGCGACAACCCGGCGCGGAAACCGGTACCCGTACGCTGCTGGCGCCGCGTATCCATGCGATCAACGATCGGCGATAGGCCGTTCGACCGCGAAGTGCCACGTCTTATCGCCGCTGGATCGTTCCGTCAGGGTCAGGTCGATGGCGAAGTAGGTCGCCGCAGCGCCGTCAGCCGTGGTCCCCTTGCTGGCAGCGATGACGCCTCCCAGCACATAGTCGCTGCTGTCGGATCCAGCGGCCAGCTTGTCTCCACCGCCAGCGGCCAAAGCCCCGGCGATGGCCTGGGTCAATTCGCCGACCGGCACGGACTGACCGCTGCGGTCGACGATGTCGCCCACGGCGATGGTCGCGGCGCGACCGTTGCGGTCGCGGAACTGGCTGGTCCAGGCGTCGCGGCCGGCCGCATCGACGAGTTGGGCGGCGACCTCCTTGGAATCGGCGGATCCCCAGATGCTGACCGGGGCGGCGGGTGGCGGTGGCGGGGGCGGGGGCGGTTCCCGGCGGCAGGCTGGGGCCAGGGCGATGGCTGGTAGGGCGAGGAAGGCGAGGATGAACGGCGCGAGACGCATGGGCGGGAGCATGCGGGCCGACGAGGGACCGGCAAGGCCCGGACCTAGCCTGTTCGGGACAGCGCCTCTCGCACCGCAGACAAGGATGCACGCATGCGCAGTCCGGATCTGCCAGGGCCATAGTAATCAGGCAACCGGGCGGATTCGATGAAGCCCAGGGCGCAGTAGAGTCCGACGGCCGCCTGGTTGTCGCTGCGCACCTCGAGTCCGAGGGTGTCGATCCGGCTGGGGAGTCTGCGCAGCGACTCGGCCACCAGTCGCCGAGCCAGCCCGCGGCCGCGGGCGTCTGGATGCACCGCGAGGGCGGAGGTGCAGCGCAGCAGCCAGGCGACGGAAGCGATGACACTGGGATCAACGACGACCAGGCAGACCACGCTGTGCGAGGCGAGCAGGCCATGCCAGGACCGGCGTGGGAAGCGGTCCTCGGGCGGGAAGGACGCCTGTTCCAGCGCCAGGATCCCATCGAGATCCCCGGGAACGCCCTGACGGAGGCGATACCCGCTCAGATCCAGCCTTCCCACGGTTCGCCGGCGAGATGACGCACGACGTTGCGGTAGACCTCGGGGTTGTTCGAGTCCTCGCTGCCAGCGTCGATGTTCGGGTTGTCGTTGACCTCGATGACCATGAAGCCGTCATCGAACTCCTTGACGTCCACGCCATAGAGGCTGCGGCCGATGGCGTTGCCGGCCCTCAGCGCGACCTGCACCAGTTCGGGGTTCACCTGACTGGCCTGGATGCCCTCGACGGTGCAGAGATTGTCGCGTCCGTCCTCGTCCTTGTCGTGGATCCGCCAGGCGCCCTCGGCCATGACGTACTTCACCACCGAAAGGACCTTGCCGTCGAGCATGGTGACGCGCCAGTCGAAGGCGCTGGGGAGGTACTGCTGCACCACCAAGCGGTCGGCGCGGCGCAGGAACCGCTTGCCCACCTTGACGAAGCTGGCGGCGTCATGGACCTTCTCGACGTAGGCGGAGAACGAGGAGTTCGGTGCCTTCAGCACCAGCGGGGTGCCGTAGCTCTCGAACAGTTCGTGCGCCTGCTCCGGCGTCACCTGGTCGTCGGTGAGGAAGCAGGTGTCAGGCATCGGCACATCGGCCCGCATCAGGTGCTGGTACATGTTGACCTTGTCGCAGCACACCAGGATCGAGTCCGGTTCGTCGATGACGCGTAGGCCGGAGACCTGGGCCAGGCGGGCGGCGACGTAGCTGGTGTTCAGCGGGTCGGTCAGCGCGCGGATGAGCAGGCCGTCGTAGCGCGGGATGCTCATGATCTCGGAACGGAAGAGGAAGTCGCAGTCGTGGCCGAGCTTGCCGGCGGCGATGCGGAAGTTGGTCAGCGCGGTCAACTCGACCGACCGGCGGATGGTGTAGCGTTCGGTGAAGATGGCTAAGCGGGCCATGTCAGATCACCCTGGAAAGCGCAGAAGGGATCTTGCCCAAAGATCCACGGAGGGTCACGGAGACGACGGGAAGCGACCTGCGTGTTGCCATGCCAGTGGGCAACAGGCGGCATGAAGAGGACGGCCAGGGGGCGTTCTCTGTGGCCCTCCGTGGATCTTTGTGCCTCTGTGGCAAAAAACCTGCCGCTGGGCCCAGTGTCTGTTCGCGGTGGCTCATGCGCGCCAGAGTCCTGCTTCTTTCACGAAAGCCTGCTCGCCCAGGGTCAGTTCGTCCTCGCGCAGGGGGGCGATGGCCGAGAAGAGATACTCCCGCTCGGTCACGATCACCTTCACCCGCGCCAGCGGCAGGTGGAAGGTCTGCCACAGCAGTTCGGCCAGTTGCTTGTACTCCGGCTTGGTGCAGCGGCCGAGGACCAGGCGCAGGGTGTCGACGCGGCTGTCCGGCGGCATGCGCTGGCAGACCACGGCGTACTTGCCGGTCATGGTCAGGCTCTTGATGCCCTCGGCCAGGCCGGCGGTGTCGGTGATGACCTGGCCCTCATCCTGGAACGGGTTCACCGGGTAGGCGATCAGCGGCGGACGGATGGTCGTCGTGGTGTCGTTGGCGATCTCCCACTCCGGCGTCGGGATGCCGGCCGCCTTGGCCTTGGCCAGGGCGAGCGGCACGACGTACGCGTCGAGCGCCTCTTCACAGGTCGGCAGCGGGCGGTTGCCCTCATGCTCGGCCTCCATGCTCCGATAGTAGCCATCGGACAGGTAGGAATAATCGCCTTCGAGGTTGACGAAGACGGCGTCCGCGCGGAGGTCGGACGGCAAGGAAGCCGCGTCGAAGCGGGGTTGTCTCATGGAGTGCGAGGCGCGGGACGCTAAGCGTCCGCTGGAGAAGTCACGGGGCGACCAACCGGGAGGCCAGCAGGCGGATCTCGCAGGCCTGGAGGGCGCGCAGGGCGTCGGCCGGGAGGCTGGTGCGGCAGCAGGCCCGGGTCATGGCCTTCGGGTCGATCGCGCCATCTGCCCCGCACAGCCCGCCAAGTCCCAGACGCCGGGCCTCGGCGCCCAGATCGGCGGCCAGGGGGTGCGCGCCGACCCGGGCCCACCAGTAGCAACTGTTGCCTTCGTCCGGTTCGCGCCGGTGCATGATGGCGTGCAGGGTATCGGCCATCCGCTCGCCTTCCTGGCGTTGCACGATGACGTGGGCTGCGTCCAGCCGATCGTGCCAGAGCAGCAGGCAGGCGTGCAGCAGGTCGGGCCGGCCCTGCGCCAGCAGGGAGACGGCACCTTCGTCCAGCGCTTCGGGACGGATCTCCGGGCCGAGGCCGGGGATGGGGTCGGGCAGGGGGTACGCCGTTCCGGACATGGCGGCAGGATGGCAGGCGGGTGCCACGGTCCACGCCCAACCGGGACGGCGCACCTTGCGGGTAAGGTCAGGAACCGTAAGGACGTAGGTTCGGAGAACCCATGGCTGGACGCAAGTTCATCGGCGAGATCCTGGTCGAGATGGAATCCGTCACCGATGCCCAGGTGAAGGATGCCCTGTCGAAGCAGATGGCGGGCGACAAGCGCCTGATCGGCGAGATCCTGGTCGAGATGCAGACGTGCCAACCGGAGGACATCGCCCGCGCCCAGGCCGAGCAGTTGGGGCTCCGCTTCTACGACCTCGAAACCACCGACATACCGCCCAAGGTCACCGAACTCATCCCCGGCGAGGTCGCGCGCGAGCGCAAGGTCTGCCCGGTGATGCTCGCCGGCAAGACGCTCACTGTCGCGATGTGCAATCCCATGGACCTCGAGACGGTCGACACGCTGCGCTTCCAGACCTCGCTCTCGATCGACGTCGCGGTGGCCAGCGAACGCCAGATCATGGCCGCGCTGGAGAAGGCGCATGGCTTTTCCGAGCAGAAGGTCGAGAACATGCTCGGCGCGATGGGCGACGCCCTCGACGTCCGGCGCAAGGACGGCGACGATGACGAGGGCGGCGACGACGCGCTGATCGTCAAGTACGTCACCCAGATCATCCAGAACGCCATCTCCTCGCGCGCCTCCGACATCCACGTCGAGCCGATGGACGACCATCTGCGCATCCGCTACCGTATCGATGGCGTGTGCCTGACCATGGATCCGGCACCGAAGCGCCTGCAGGGCCCGGTGATCCAGCGCCTGAAGATCATGGCCGGCATGCAGATCGAGGAAAAGCGCAAGCCGCAGGACGGGCGCATCAAGGTCAAGATCGCCGACAAACGCATCGACCTGCGCGTCAGCAGCCTGCCGTCGGTGCACGGCGAGGCCTTCGTCATGCGTATCCTCGATTCGGACAGCCTGAAGCTGAACCTCGAGGACATGGGCTTCGACCCGGGCGACTTCAAGAACTACACCGGCCTGATCCGCCGGCCCAATGGCATCGTCCTGGTCACCGGTCCGACCGGCTCGGGCAAGACCACCACGCTCTACGCCACGCTCAACACCCTCAACACCATCGACCGCAAGATCATCACCGCCGAGGACCCGGTCGAGTACCATCTCGCCGGCATCAACCAGTGCCAGGTGCAGCACAAGATCGGGCTCGATTTTCCGCGTATCCTGCGCTCTATGCTGCGCCAGGCGCCCAACGTCATCCTGGTCGGTGAGATCCGCGACGCCGAGACGGCGCAGATCGCCATCCAGGCTTCGCTGACTGGTCACCTGGTGTTCTCGACCCTGCACACCAACGACGCGCCGAGCGCGATCACCCGCCTGATCGACATGGGCGTGCAGCCGTTCCTTGTCGCCACCTCGATCCAGGCCGTGCTGGCGCAGCGCCTCATCCGCGTCAACTGCCCCAAGTGCCAGGAGAAGTACAAGCCGGACACCAAGACGCTGCTGTCGCTGAACCTGCGTCCGGAACAGTATCCGGATGTGGAGTTCGTCCGCGGCAAGGGCTGCGACTACTGCAAGGGCACCGGCTTCCGCGGGCGCAAGGGCATCTTCGAGATGATGGTGATGAACCGCCAGTTGCGCGACCTGGCCTTCGAGAAGGCCCCGACCAACGAGGTGCGCAAGGCGGCCATCGCCAACGGCATGTGCAGCCTGGCGGTCGACGGCGTGCGCAAGGTGCTCAGCGGATTGACCGCTCCGGACGAGGTCGTCCGGATGGCGAAGATGGACGACTGAAGCCCGGGGACTCCGTCCCCGAGCCCCTGCCGGGGGACTTCTCCCCCGGATCCCCCGCTCGACACGCCGCGCATACGCGCGTCGACTTGGTCTATCGGGGTCGACCGTTCCAGGCTCGCTGCGGGCTCGCGACATCTGCCACATGGTGCTGCTCTGATCGATCGTCGCTCACCCGGGCGCTCGCTCGGCGGACGGTCATGCAAACACCGGGGCTGGGCAGGACGGTCGGGGGGCGTATGCTTGGCGACGGAGGGGACATGAGCCAGAGCGAACTGATCGGGTCGCTGCGCGTGGCGCTGGAGTCGGAGCGATCGCTGCTGCGGGCGCTGATCGACCAGATCCCGGACCTCGTCTATGTGAAGGACCTCGAGAGCCGCTTCGTCGTCGCCAACATGGCCACCGCCATGCTCATGGGGGCGGCGAAGCCGGACGACCTGACGAATTCCTTTCCCAGGCGATGGCGGACGCCTTCCGCATCGACGAGCGCGCCGTGCTTGAGCACGGAATCGACCTGGCCAACCATGAGGAGCGCGTGGTCGATCCGCTGGGGACCGACCGATGGATCCTCACCACCAAGCGGCCGCTGCGCAACCACGAGGGCGAGATCATCGGCCTGATCGGCATCGGCAGGGACATCACCATGCGACGCCGTGCCGAGGACGCCCTCCACCAGGCGCATGCCGCGCTCAAGGAACGGCAGCGGATCGACAACGAGGAGATCCAGCGCCTGCGCGCCGCACTCGAGGCGAAGGGCGGCTAGGCGGTCTCCTTCAGCTTCCGCTTCGCCATCCGGCCCCAGAAGCGCTGCTCCCAGCGGTAGCCCCAGTTCGACATCTCCAGCGATTCGCTGATG
>JAIFKN010000174.1 GCA_020049615.1 bacterium
CTGCTGGATCGCCGGGACCAGCATCGACCAGCCACGCAAGGCGCTGTCGATGACCTCGACCTACAGCACCAAGGACAAGACGCGGCTGGCCACCCTGCTCAACCGCCTGGCCAGCGAGCGGGCCTGCGTCGCCGTGCTCGGCGGCAATACCGGCATACTCCGGACCGTGCCGGACGGTGGCGGCCCTTGGAAGGACGGCAGCGCAGTCCTGGATAACCCCAAGTCCCGCGGCTGGTGCGACGACTACCTGGGTGGGCAGCTGCGCCGCGCCGAATACACCCTCGACAAGGCCGGCGTCCCCGACGCCATCGTCGATCCCTATGGCGGCGCCCTGGTCTATGTCCACGCCGTCCGCAACGGCGTGGTCGGCACCCTGCACCAGGATGTCGAAGGTCCGCTGATGGCCGACTGGTTCGCGCTGCAGGCCGGCACCCGCAGCCTCACCACCAGCCGCGCCAGCGACATCCGCACCCACGCCGCCCGCCAGCACCTGGCCGGCTACGAACTGTGGAGCGCGGGCGAGGACCGCCGCTTCCATGCCCTGCGCGATGACGCCGCCAACCGCGACAACCTCGCCGCGGTCGATTGGCAACGGGGATTGCAATGAAACGCGGCTTCACCCTGGTCGAACTGCTGGTGGTGGTGGCGATCATCGCCATCGCCTCCGGCATGATCCTGACCAACCGCCCAGGACGCCCAGATCAAGGCTTCCGCCGACCGCTTCGCCGCCGAGGTGCGCCTGCTGCGCGCCCGCGCCATGGCCGACGACACGCCCTACGGGCTGGCCATCAACCTCCAGAACGCCCCAGGCAGCAGTGGCCGCGTGATCAACAACCGCAGCGGCGGCCACTGGTACCGACCCTTCGGCCCGCCGCGTATGAACCTGACCAAGGCGGGTCGGCAACTGCTCATCGCCTGGCCCAATAGCGAGGATGTCAACCTCGGCCGGTTGCCGACCTTCCCGCACTGGATCGAGGCGATCAAGGAGACCTGGATCGGGCCGCCGACGACGCTGCCGGCGGGCAGGGTGCGCTTCCTCGCCCTGGCCGACACCGACGAGGGGCCGCGGGTCAATGCCGCGGATCAAGCCGGAGGCTACTACCAGGAACGGGCCTACGGCTATCCCAGCACCTATCCGCGGCCGTATTTCGGCTACTTTGATCCGGGCCGGAAACGTCTCTTCCCCTGGGGCGGCTATGACGGCGCACTGTCCGCTGCCGAACCACAGGCCCGGCTCTCAGGCAGCAATCCGACCACGGTGGACAATTACACCGGCTTCTTCTACCAGGGTGCGGACGGCATCATCACCGACAGTCGCCATCCCGCCGACCGCATCTTCAATGTCGATTGGAACAACGATGCGGATTTCGACGACACCGATGCGGTGCGCGGCCCCGAGACCGGCTACAAGGTGATGACCAAGGGCGAGTCGCGCCCGCTGATCTCGGCCGACTGGCAGGACTTCATGATCCTGTTCGCCCCGGATGGCACGGTCTCCATCCCCCCGCTGAAGACCAACCGCAAGCGCTTCTCGAACCAGCAGTTCGTCATCGGTTCCTCCTCGAGAGACAAGCTCTACGCCAACGGCGTCGTCGATACCACCAAGCCGTGGTACAAGGGCGGCGGCATCGATCCGAGCAAGACCTACTGGAACAGCTACGACTTCGGCAATAATACGAAGGAAATGACGATGGGCAGCGAAGTGGCGCATTTCGACCGCCACACCGGTGCCTACCGCATCACCTTCGCCCCCGACAGCCGTGATGATCGCGACGCCTTTGCCGATGCGCGCGAGGCCCTCGCCAGCATGTGGCCGATGTATCGGGTCGAGATCACCCGCCAGGGCGATGTGCGGGTCTTCCAGGTGCAGAGGACCGATGACGGCTACCTGGCGACCGGCACGACCTGGCCGGCGGCTCGTACGGTGTGGGAGCAGACCAGTACCGCCGACAAGCAGGAGGTCAGCAAGAACTGCAAGTACGGTTGGCTCCACGGCCTGAAAACGGCCAGCGGTGCGACCTGGGGTCACAACAATACCGAACCCGACGCCGTCCCTGTCGGCACGCCGATCACCGACCGGATCAGCCCGCGCATGATGACCGACAAGATCTGGTGGTTCCGATGAGGCGGGCCTTCACCTTCGTCGAGGTGCTGGCCATCCTGCTGGTGCTGGCCCTCGGCTTCACCGCCGCCATCTTGCTGGCCAAGCGCGGGCAGTTGCTGACCCAGGAGTCGATCGCCGCCAGCCTGGCCGCCGCCACCGCCCGTTCGGTGCTGGCCGATGCGCGCCAGGACGGCCCGGCGGTGACCGACTGGACCACCAGCGGGTCGGTCAGCCAGGGCTACGTCAACGGCCTGTTCGTGCGCCGCACCATCTCCGACGAGGCGGCGACCGGGGCGATCACCACCGCCCTGGTCACCGTCGAGGTCTTCTGGAGCGGCGAAGGCGACGGCGCCCTGACCCTGTCCGAACGCATGGTGCTGCATGATGCCCCGTAGCGCCTTCACCCTGATCGAACTGCTGGTCTCGGTCACCCTGGCGGTGATCCTGGTCGGCCTGGCCTGGACCGGACTGGTCCAGCTCAAGCGGTCGTCGGAGCGGGCCCAGGTCTCGGCCGAGCTGGCCCTGGAGGGCGGCACCCTCTACCGCCGTTTCGATGCCGACTTCACGCGCACCCAGCAGCAAGCGCAGATGCGGCTGGAGACCCCGGCCCTGGACAGCACGGTGTACGGCAGCGGCGCCCGGGCCGTGCGCCTCATCGCCATGGCCGAGCCGGACGATGATCGGCCCGGCCGCGACACCCTTGGTTGGCAGTGGGAGGACGCCTACCGCAACCCGGTGGTGTGGTTTGCCTGGGAGTGGCGACCGCCGACGGCGGTCGAGCGCGCGGCTGACGCGCGGGCAGCCGGCAGCCTGTGGTGCGGACGGTCCTCGCCATCGTTGCGCAATCGCCGCATCTCGACCATGAAGGTGCTGAACACGGCCAGCGGAAACTACGAGATCCCGACGGACGCCTACGGACCCGGGGTCGAGTTCTACCAAGCGGTCCAGCCCCTGCGCTCGCGCAAGGCCGATCCGGCGATGAACGATCTCAGCCTGCTGCCCGGCGCCAGCCATGCCCCGCTGGTGCGCCTGCTCAGCGACCGGGCCGACCTGCTGGGCGAAGATCTCGACCGCGATGGCGCGCTCGACGTCCCTGAGGATGTCGATGGCGACGGCGGCCAGGCTCCCGGCCGCATGCGCCGGGTCAGCGGCCGGGTCACCGCCTGCGCCATCACCTGGGTCGATCGCGGCGGCTGGACCACCACCGCCGACAGCGCGGGGGTCCAGGTGCGGGATGATACGGGCGCCGCCATCACCGCTGCCGGCACCGCCTGGTGGTCTGGCGAGGTCCGCGCCGTCGATGGCCTGTACCGGGATGCGCGCGACGAGACCGTTGAATCCTCGCGCAGCATCCTGGCGTGGCGTCCGGCCGTGGTCCGCGTGGCCCTCACCCTCTACGACCCCCGCACCAGACTTGAGCGACCCCTGCGCTTCGCCTTTGCCCTCGACCTCGGCGTCCCTGATGCCGTCGGCCGCTAGCCCGAGAACCCATCGCATGCTGCACCATTCGCGTCACGGCTCGATGCTGCTGCTGGTCATGGCCCTGGTCGCCGCCGCCAGCATGATCGCCTTCGGCTTCGTCGCCACCGCCCGTAGCAACCGCGTCGCCGGCGAGCATCTGCTGCGCGCCGAACTGGCGCGCTCGGCGGCGCGCATGGGCGCCAGACACGCCGTCGAAGTGGCGATGGGCGAACTCGCCAACACCTACAGCACCGGCGAATGGTCGCTGAAGCACCTGGGCCACCTCGACCGCGATAACGCGGCCAACAACTCGCCCTACCCCACCACCCTGGATGAGTCCGACAATCTCGCTCCTTACAACGACACCGACGACAACGTCCGCGCCGAGTCGGCGTTGTACAACCTGCACCACTACTGGTACGGCGACCAGGGGGCCGGCCAGGCCTATCGTTCCGGCGGCGGCAACTGGCCCTGGGGCGATCTGCCCGACCGCAACTGCTCGTTCCTGAATCCGTGCATACCCCGCTGGATCGAGCCCGGCTACTATAACACCGACGGCTTCGCCAAGCCGGTGCGCTTCACCACTGTGCCGGTGGCAGCTCCGGAACGCAACCAGCCGATGTACTTCGACCAGCGCTGGCACCCGGTCGCCAACCGGTCCGCCGCCCGCTTCCGCCTGCGCTACGCCGTCGCCGCCGTCGATCTCGGCGGCCACCTGCAATGGGGCCGGCAACTGCCCTTTGACGCCGCCAACGATTACACCAATGCCACCGCCACGCCGCATGAGTGGGATGAGGCGTCCAATCGTGCCTACCTGAGATCCTTCGTCGCCATGCTCTCCCGGGGTGGAATCGAGGAGTACGACTGGGAAGGCAGGACGAAGCGCACCGATGCCCAGACCTATTTCCTCGGCCGCGGCACTCCGAACGGGGCGGGGGACGGGAAGGCCAACAACCTCCTGACCGGCTTCGCCGCCGGTCCCCAGGTGCTGCCCTACAGCAACCTGGATCTGTGGATCGATCCTGCATACGCCGCCTTCCAGACCAATGTGAATGTCATCGCCACCGCCCGCGGCGGCGCTATGTCCTGGTGGCAGGCCGGCCAAGTCACGACAGCCGACGCCAATATGGGCTGGTTGGGGGAATGGACGATGAGCCCTTTCGGGCGGACCAGTGCGTACGCCGCCGCCCCCACACAGTATTGGCATTCCAAGGTCGACACGCCCTGGAGGATCAACCTGCTGACGGCGCCGGCCGCGACCATCAAATACATGCTCTATGGGTACATGCCGCAAGTCATCTTCAGGCTGCCGGTGTCGAGCATCAAGGAGTATGCGTGGGCCGGCTTCGTTGCCGGTGCCAACTGGTGGGATCCCCTGCAGCCGAAATGGAATGCGGCTGGCGTCGACGTGCCTGGATCGCCCTTCAACCCGCTGCGGGCTTCTGGCCTGAATTCGCCAGGACCCGATCTCCAGGACGACCTCTTCTCGCCGCCGAAGCTGTTTGGGGCCAAGCCCTTCGCTGGCTTCACCAACCCCAATTTCTCGCTCACGCTCAGCGCCGGCAACAAGGACACCTACTACGCCACCGCCTATCCCGGCCCACCTGACGACTGGGAGGACTACGCCGAAACCGAACTCGATGCCAGCAAGACGGCGCGCACCGGCAGCGATCCCACGGCCGTGATCCACAAGTTGATGCTGGGCACCCGCGTCAATGCCTGGCATCTGCCGGATTCCCCCCCGCAATGGACCGTCGCCACCGTCTACGCCATCGGCGCGGTGGTCAAGAATGGCAGCAACTACTACACCTGCACCAATTCGGGCACCAGCGCCGCCTTACCGGCTACCGGTCCGTCGGGCACAAGCACAGGCATCGCCGACGGAACCTGCACCTGGTCCTACCTGGATTCATCACTCGATTGGAAGCCGCCGGAGTCGCCGACCGACCTGCCCGAATTGACCCGCCCGAGCATCCTGTGCCCGGGCATCTCCTGGTTTGGCAATCCCAACAATCTGAGTGAGCCTGATTGGACCATGAAGAAGTACTACTCCGCCTTGCCAGGCGACCCCATGCGCGGCAGCATGGCGATGTTCTCTCATGACCTGAACTGGAATGGGACCCAGTCGGTCATCGGCGGGCTGAAGACCCAAACCAATTTCGACTCCAACCGCGGCTTCTTCCACCGGGACTCCTACTGGCTCGACATCCTGAACGCGACGGCTGAGGCCATCACCCTGGCCAAGGCCCTGCACCAGGACGCGACCTGCGTCGGCGCAGTGTCCATACCCACCTATATCAGCACCAGCTCGCCGGCCGGCACCGCCCCCGTCAAGCCGACCCACATCCGCGATGTGGACCGCCTGATGCTGAGTGTCCTTGGCGAATGGTTCCCCGGCGATGCCACCAAGCCCGGCAGCAGCACCACGGTCAAGCCGGCCCACATCCTGACGATGATCGGAAGCGGGGCGGAATCCAAGGCCAAGAGCCCGCGCTACATCTTCGACTGGCTGGCCAGCGCCAACATTTGCGGAGTGAAGGCGTTCCTGGCCGATCCGGCCGGTCCGGCCCTGGCAGCGGATGCGGCAGCGCGCAAAGCGGCCAACATGGAACGCGTGCTGAACGACTGGCGCATGAGCTTCTTCGGCGCCAATCCCACCTACAGCGATTTCGTCGGCATCGACTTCGACGGCGACGGCTACGCGGTGGCCTCGTTCTACAACACCAAGCACCCGACACTGAAATCGACCCACTCACCCGCGAGGGACATCCCCGCCTCTCTTGCCACGGATGGCGTCGGCGCAGCCCCCGACCTCCACTTCTCCCTGACCGGCTACTTCGTCTTCGACCGTGTGCGCTACGTCCGCGCCCTGGTCCGGGGCCAGGTCTGGGACGAACTGCGTCGTCAGGCCGTCGACGAGGCCAACCTGGAGACCGTCTTCACCATCGACCCGGACGGCAACTACAACGCCACGACCAAGGCCGGCCTGGAGGATTCCTGCACCCTCTACCAGCGCTGGATCACCAACCACTACGCCGGCGAATCACAGCGCTCCGCCGAGTAGGGTCTACGACGGTAGATTGAACCCGGAAAAATGACCCGACGCTGGTCGCCGCCGAGGAAGTGGATGTCGCTGCGCCAGCCCGGCCACCGCCGCGGGCTCGACCTTGCCATGCGTGCAGCGCGCCAGCAGCGGCATTGGCCGCCGCGATCGCGGCCCAGGCCTC
>JAIFKN010000146.1 GCA_020049615.1 bacterium
GAGGCGACTGCGCGCTGTGCGGAGTTGCTGTCCACGGTGGTGCGTGCGGCGATGGATAGCGACGTGCCAATGGGCGCGCTGCTCTCCGGCGGCATCGATTCGACGGCGGTGGTCGCCGAGATGGTTCAGGCCGGACGCGGTCGGATCCGTACCTTCACAGCCGGCTTTGACGATCCGCGTTACGACGAGTCTCCCTTTGCCGAGGCCATCGCTAGCCATCTCGGTACCGAGCACACGTTGTTGCCGCTGACTGGCGCCGACGCTCTGGCGACTGTGCCTCGCTTGGCCCGAGTCTGGCAGGAACCGTTCGCAGACGCCTCGATGCTGCCGACCCTGCTGATCAGCGAACTGACGCGACGTCATGTCACCGTGGCACTGACCGGCGATGGCGGGGATGAACTGTTCTTCGGCTATAGCCGCTATCAGCGGCGGCCGTGGCCGACCGCCCTGCGCGCAATCCTGCCGCCAGCGGCGCGTCGACTCCTGGCCTGCGTCCTGCGGCCGCGCGGGTTCATGCAGGCCACCTCTGGCAGGTCGGCCGACTTGCGCAACAAGCGCGAGAAGCTGGCAGCGCTGCTGGCAACGCCGGACGCGACCAACGCCCTGCTGCTCATGCAGTCGCGGTGGCACGAGGTGCAGCAAGTGGTGCCGGGGGCGCAACCCTGCGCACTGTCCTGGCGGGCGCCGCCCAGCAGTGGGTGGCTAGCGGACATGCGCGCTGTCGACCTGGGCGTCTACCTACCCGACGATCTGCTGGTCAAGGTCGACCGCGCCGCCATGTCGGTGGGCCTGGAGACCCGGGCGCCGATGCTCGACCATCGCCTAGCGGAATTCGTCCTGGCCCTTGCGCCGACTAACAACATCACAAACAAGCAGGGCAAACAGTTGCTACGTAGGGTCGTTGAGCGGCGCGTTCCGCGCCAACTCCTCGATAGACCCAAACGTGGGTTTGCCCCACCGATCGGGGCTTGGCTACGCGGTGAATTGCGTACTTGGGCCGATGACCTCCTGGCACCTGCGCGGCTTGCTAGACAAGGCCTACTCGCACCTGGTCCAGTCGCGGCGATCTGGAACGAGCATCGCTCGGGCGTCCGCGACTGGGAGTATAAGCTGTGGGGTGTGCTAATGTTGCAATCTTGGCTGGATGGACAAGGACTTTGACATGCGCCTAATCGCAGTCTCGCTTTCTGAAGGCTTTGGTGGGGCTGAGATCGCCCTACTACGCATGCTCAGCGAACTTCATAACCAGTTCGAAGACTTCCGTGTCATCTGCGTCGCTGCACCAGAGCGAATGATCCAAGCAGCCTCGGCCGTTCCTGGTGTCGAAGTTCGACCGGCCTCGCCTCGCTACCAGGATATTCTCACCACCCGACGGACGATCGCGAAAGCGGCCCGCGCACTTGGGGCGGATGCTGTACTTGCGAACAATAATCGATCGATCTACCTATGCCGTGCTATGGCCCTCGGCCTACCACTTGCCGCCTATCAACATTGTGACTTGAGCGTTCCTTCGGTCGCTCGCTGGCGCATCATAGCTCGGCGCGCCCTTGCCAGTCACATCTATGGTGGCTACGTCCAGGTCGCATGTACCAGCCGCCGAATCATTGACGATTTGTCGAAGCTCGGACTTGAACAACGCTGCGTCTACATGCCTAACGCAGTGCCGATCGTATCGGAATCGCCTGATCGCCAGGGACTGCGCAGGTTGATCGGGGCCTCTCCGACAGAACGCATTATCGTGCAGGTGGGTCGACTCGAACCTGGCAAGAATCCAGCGTTGACGGTGGCCGCACTGGCCGATTTGCCGGAGGTCCGTGGCGTCTTCATCGGCGATGGGCCGCAACTTGCTGAACTCGTTCAACTTGCCGCCCATTTGGGGATCAAGGACCGATGCACCTGGCTCGGCTACCGAAACGATGCTCGCTCCCTGATCGCCGGAGCAGATGCTTTGGTCCTGCCGAGCGCCAGCGAAACGACGCCGCTGTGCATCCTTGAAGCCATGGACGCCGGGGTTCCGGTCGTGGCTTCGTCTGTGGGAGGAATTCCAGAACAAATAGTCGATGGCAAAAGTGGTCTGCTCATGCCGGCACTGGACGCCGTCAGCTTAGCCGGACGAATCAAGATTTTATTCGAACACCCGGGTCTGGCCGAGCGAATAGCGGCAGCGGGACTTGCCCGGGTCCGCGAGTGCTTTGCAATGCGAGCGTGCGCCCAGCGCTTCGCCTCAATGTTGCAGAACGTTGCTGGCCACACGTGAGCCCCTTCGTCGACGCGCGTTTCCTACAACACAGTGGCATTGGACGCCACCTTGCCGGCGTACTGGGCGCTTGGATCGGCCCTTCCGGCACGGCCGCCATCGCATCGACAGGCGATGCGCCACCCGGCTGGCTTGCAGCACCGTGCCGCGCCGGCATGTATTCGCTAGCCGAGCAGGGTTCCACCCTGCGCCGCCTCGCACGCGCCGCCGACGTCACCTGGTTCCCGCACTACGCCCACCCCTGGCGCTGCCCGGGGCGCTGGGTGTGCACCGTGCATGATGTCATCCATCTGGCGATGCCGGAACTGTTCCCTGGCCACCTGCGCCGCCTGGCGGCACGAGTCCTATTGACGGATGTGCGTGACCGAGCCGCAGCTGTCTGCTTCGTCTCAGGTTTCGGCCGTGACGAGTTCCACCGCCTCATAGGCAAGCCGCGCGGCGCCGAGTACATCGTCGGCAATGGCGTCGACCCCTCCTGGTCGCTGCCAATATCTACACCACCTGGTTGGGATGGTCGCCCATACATCGTTGCTGTTGGGAACGTCAAGCCTCATAAAGGCCTAACTTACTTGCTACAGGCAATGCAGGATTCGACCCTACGTGATTTCCGCCTAGTGCTTATCGGTCGCGCGGAGGGTCTGCGCACGATTGACGATCAAGCCTTGCACCTGGCATCTGAACTTCGCACACGCTGCACTTGGACGGGGCCGATCGACGACACGACGCTGCGTAGTTGGGTGTCGCACGCCCGGGTTGTCGCTTTTCCCTCGCTCTACGAAGGCTTTGGTCTGCCGCCGTTGGAAGCCATGGCTGCTGGTGTCCCTGTGGTGGCGAGCCGGATACCGCCCGTGGTCGAGGTGTGCGGCGATGCCGCGCTCTTGGTGCCTCCCCGCGACCCAGGGGCGTTGGCAGAGGGGCTTGCCAGGATGGTCGGAGATGAGGCGCTCCGGACCGCCTCCATTGCCGCAGGTCGAGCGCGCGCCGCGCAGTGGACGTGGTCGGCCACAGCACGGGGGACGTGGGCAGCGATGCAGCAGGCTCTCGAACTCTGATCGTCTGCATTGCGGTGCGCGGAGTGCAATCCAGAGACGATCGATTGGGTCCGTATGGATCGCAATTTATGGGCTAGATCCTCTTGTTGCCTTGGACCCCTCCTGACGATCCGATCCGCGCGCACATGGCCGGCCTGAAGATCGCTCTCGTCCACGAATGGTTCACCCGCTGGGCTGGCTCCGAAGCCGTCATCGAGCAGATCCTCGCCGTGGTCCCCGATGCCGACCTCTTCGCCCTGACCAGCCGGCCGGATGCTGAGGGCAAACGTCGGCTGGCGGGCCGGAAGGTGCAGACCTCGTTCATCCAGCGTCTGCCCCTGGGCTCGCGGGCGCCGCAACTCTACCTGCCTCTGCTACCGTGGGCCGCTGAGCGCCTGAACGTCACGGCCTACGACGTGGTCATCTGCAGCAGCCACTGCGCCGCCAAGGGTGTCATCGCCCGGCCGGATGCCTGCCAGGTGGCCTACGTCCATACGCCCATGCGCTACGCCTGGGATCTGCAGAACGACTACCAGGCGCGCATCCCCCTGCCGATGCGGCCGCTGTGGTCGCGGGCCATGCATGGCCTGCGGCAGTGGGACACCACCTCGGCGAGCCGGCTCGATGCCATCGCCGCCAACAGCGGCTACATCGCCAGACGCATCCGCCGGTCCTGGCGGCGCGAGTCGGAGGTCATCCATCCGCCGGTCGACACCTCTGCCTTCACCCCGGACGGGGTACGCGGCACCACCTTCCTGACCGCGTCGCGTCTGGTCGGCTACAAGCGGGTTCCCGCGATCGTCCAGGCCTTCGCCAGCATGCCCGAACACCAGTTGATCGTGATCGGGGACGGTCCGGAGATGGCCGCCGTCCGCCGCGCCGCAGCACGGACACGCAATATCTCCATCCTCGGCCATGTACCGCGCGCCGAACTGATCGGCCACATGCGCAGCGCCCGAGCCTTCCTCTTCGCCGCCGAGGAGGATTTCGGCATCGCGCCGGTCGAAGCGATGGCCTGCGGCACGCCCGTGATCGCCTTCGGCCGTGGCGGAGCCACCGAGACGGTGGTCGACGGACGGACCGGCAGCTTCTTCCACGAGCAGTCCCCCGAGGCGATCGCCGATGCGGTGCGCCGGTTCTGCGCCGGGTCACCGCCCGACCCTGCGGACTGCGTCGCCCAAGCGGCGCGCTTCCAGCACAGCGCCTTCCGCGAACGGTTCCGCGCCTTCCTCGACACGGCGATCGCCCGGCATCTGCATCGTGGCCCCGAGGGAGCCCGTCCATGAATCAGGCACAGACGCTGAAACCTCTGCAGGCAACCGGGGTCGGCCGCTTCGGCTGGCTCCTCTGGCTGCTGGCCCTGGCCCTGCTGCCGCTGACCTCGCTGTCGTGGATCCCGTTCGACACGCCGGTCCGACCGCCCACCCCGGTCCTGGCCGGTCTGGCCATGGCGCTGCTGCTGGGGGCCGGATTCATGGATTGGCGGAACTTCCTGGCCATGCGCCAGGTGCGAGCGCTAGGCCTGTTCGTCGCCTGGGCGCTGTTCGCCACCGCGATCGGTCTGCTGCTCGATGCGCACCCGCCGATGAAGGGCTACACCGGCCTGTCGGCGGCCGCCAAGGGGGTCATCTCGCTGGGCATGGGCGTGTGCGTATACCTCACCGCCCAGATCGCCCTGATGGACCATGAGCGCCGACGGCAATCCGAGCTTTGGCTGATCGCCGGCATGAGTGCGTGCGTGCTGTTGGCTCTGGTGCAGGCGCTGGCCGGACTCGGTGTCGCCTGGGCCAGCCAGCTGAGCTTGTGGGTGGCGGATCACCTCACCGTCCAATATGGCGCGAAGCAGTACCTCGCCGAAGGGCGGGCCTGGGGATTGTCGCTGGAACCCAGTTTCATGGCCAGCGCCCTGGCCGTCATCCTCCTGCCGATCGGCTTGACCCGCGCCTTGATTGATGGTTCCCGGATGGGCTGGTATGCAGCCGCACTCGGCTACGTCGGCATCGGCCTGTCTACCTCACGCGGCGGCCTGCTGGCGGCCGTGGTAGTGACTGGAATCAGCTTGGTCTGGCTGTCGATGCCAGCTGCCCGGCACCTGGGTAGGCGACGGCGCCTGCTCGCGGGCCTCGCCCTCGCTGTCCTGCTCGGAATCGGTCTTGGACTGGGTGCTCGCTCTCGCGTCACCTCCTGTGTTGTGCATCTCCCTCCACTGCTCAACGAAGCAGCTCACCCGTCTGCGCCCCAACCTGCCAGACCAGCAGCCGTCGCATCGTCCACGACGGTTGGCTATCTCGGACCAGCCGCGCAGCAGACGGTCCGGCCCGCATGGGTGGATCACTTTGGTGAAATCGGCATGCTCTACCGAGCGCTATGCGGCATCGCTGCCATGGAAACCTTCCTCGACCATCCTGTTGCTGGAACCGGCCTGGGGCTGTCAGGCTGGGAACTGCGCCAGCGCTTTCCGGCCTGGGCAAGAGCGGATGTGGGCATCACGGAGATCGCCGCCGACCTGGATGAGTCGAATCCCCGGCTCCCCAACGCCAAGAACCTGCCCCTGCGCCTGCTCGCCGAACTCGGCAGCATTGGCTTCGCCCTCTTCGCCCTGTTCATCTGGCTGCACCGCCCAGGACGGATCACCGGGCGACCGGAGGCGGTGCTGCTGCCGTTGCTGGTCTTCGGCGCCCTCGCCGTCGACTGGCTGACCATCGACAGCTTCGCCCTGGTCGCACCGTGGCTGGCCCTGGCTTGGGCGGCCAACGCCCGCGAACAATATGGTGACGTCGAGGCGCGATAGACTGCCATGCGTCTGTCCGTCGTCACCATCTGCCGCAATCCGGGCGCGACGCTGGACCGCACCTGCGCAGCCCTGGCCGCCCAGACCGCTCCAGTGCAATGGCTGGTCATCGATGG
>JAIFKN010000059.1:0-5271 GCA_020049615.1 bacterium
GCGATGGGCGAGGTCTACCTGGCCAGCGACGTGGTCACGGGTCGCGCCATCGCGATCAAGGTGATGAGCGCCAAGCTGGTCGGCAACGTGCGGGCCGAGACCCGCTTCCGGCGCGAGATCGCCGCCATGGGGCAACTCCGTCATGCGGGCATCCCCGCCTTTGCTGGCTATGGGGAGATCCCCGGCGGGCGTCCGTATCTGGCGATGGAATTCGTCGCCGGACATTCGCTCGACGCCTTCGTGCCCGAGGGTCGACCGCTGTCCGAGGATCTGGCGCTGTGGGTGGTCGCGCAGGTCGCCGAGATCATTGGCTTCTGCAACCGCGAATCAGGCATGATCCATCGCGATCTCAAGCCGAGCAACGTCATGGTCGATCTCGGCGGCCTGCCGGGTCTGTGCGAGCAGTCGAAGCTGCGCATCATCGACTTCGGTCTGGCCACCTACATCGATTTCGGCGACTGGGACGACTTCAGCCCGCGCGACTACCAGCGTGCCTCGGGCGGGACCATGAGCGGCGAGGTCATGGGCACGCCGTACTACATGAGTCCGGAGCAGATCCGCGGCGAGCCCCTGACCTTCCACAGCGACATCTACGCCCTCGGCGCCATCCTCTGCCATCTGCTGACCGGGCATCCGCCCTATGCCGGCTCCAGCGCCGGTGTGGTCATGGCGGCGCATCTCGATGCGCCGGTCCCCGATCCCCGCCGCAGCGCGGCGGTGCGGCCGGCGACCGTGGCGGTGGTGCAGCGGGCCATGGCCAAGTCGGTGTCGGCCCGATTCCGCTCCTACCAGCAGTTCCTCGCCAGCCTGCAGGCTGCCCGCTTCGCCTCTGGACAGGCGACCAAGCGCGTCAGCCGCAGCTTCAGTCCGGCCTCCGACGGCCGCCAGCAGCCGAGCACCAGCGGTACCGAGGCGATGCGCGAACGTCCGGCGAGCGCGACGTGGAAGCGTCCGGACGAGCCGGCCCAGCCGCCGCCACCGGGTTCCTCCGGGACCACCGGCTGGCGCCGGCCGGCCGCAGCGGCACCGGACGGGGCGGCGACGCCAGCCACGACCTCCTGGAAGCGTCCGATCCGCACGCCTCCGCCCGAGTCGCCGGCGCTCGAATCCGGCACCAGGCCGTGGATGCACCAATCCGTGCAGGCGCCTCCGCCCAAGCCGGAGCAGAGCATCTCGGATGAGTTCCCGACCACGCCTGCCGTGCAGCCGCGGCAGGACGGTGCCGAGCCTCCCAGCTCGTCGCGCTGGCGCCGGCCGATCCGCACTCCGCCGCCCGACGTGGCACCTCCTTCCCAGCCATGACCGATGCCGTCCACGCCGCCCGTGAGGCCATCGACGCCGCCCACGCCACCGATCCGGAGCGGTCGGATGGTCGGCCAGCCGAACTGGCGTATGCCGATGCGGTCGAGGCCTGGCTTCTGCGCCTGGAACCGCAGGCCGATCCGATCCTTCGTCTCGCGGCGCGCGCGCAGCATCTGCAGCGCTGGACCCTGCCGCGCAGCGACTATCCGCTGGACCGCGCCGGCTACCACCGGTGGCGCACCGAGCAGTATCGCCGCCAGGGCGCCCTGGCCCACCGCCTCTGCGTCGAAGCCGGCGTGGCGGAGGCAGAAGCCCGGCGGGTCGAGGCGCTGGTCGCCAAGAAGCGCCTGGGCGAGTCCGATGGACAGGCTCTTGAGGATGCGACCTGCCTGGTCTTCCTGAGCAGCGAACTGGCGGGCTTCGCGGCCGGGCACGCCGACTACCCGCGGGAGAAGTACATCGACATCCTGCGCAAGACCATGCGCAAGATGAGTCCGGCCGGCATCCGCACGGCCCTGACTCTGCAACTGCCCGAACCGTTCGCCGGACTGGTGCAGGCGGCGGCGGGATCGGCTTGAATCAGCTGGCGAGCAGGAAGTAGAGGATGATGCCGACCACGGCGAAGCCGAGCACGACCCACGGCAGTACGCCGATGCCGAGCTTGGTCTGGGGATCCTCGTCGAAGACCTTGCTGCGTTCGATGCGGTTCGAGGTCGGCGGCTTGCTCGGGGCGATGGGGCCGGTCGGCGGCTTCTCGCCTGGCCGCTGGATGCGGTCTGTGGCGATCCTGGCCAGGGCGCCGGTGCCCGGATTCGCCGCCGGCGCCGCATGCGTGCTTCGGCCCGTTCCCGGCTTGTCCGCCTGGACGTCAGCCGCGGGTTGACGGCCACCGGATTCCTCGCCCTTGGCGACCCGGTCGGATCCCGGCTTCTTGGCCTGGGGCTTGTTGAGGACCAGGGGCTTGCGCAGGAGGCGGAGGGTTCCGCCGCTCTTCTGGCCGCACTCGACCAGGGCGGCTTCGATCGCCTTGACCATGCCCTCGAAGGAGAGGAAGCGGTTCTTCACGTCCTTGGCCATCGAGGTCAGGACCAGTTCGCGCGTCGCCTTGCTCAGCGATGGCACGCGGTCGCCGGGATCGGGCACCGGTTCGGTGAGGTGGGCGCTCATGATCGAGCCGGGACTGGTGCCGGTGAACGGGGTGAAGCCGGTCAGCAGGTGGTAGAGGGTGGCACCGAGACCGTAGACATCGCTACGGCAGTCGAGCTTGTCCCCGCGCACCTGCTCCGGGCTCATGTACAGCGGCGTGCCGATGGTCATGCCGGTCTGGGTCAGGCGGTCGTCCTTGTCCTCTCCCTTGACCAGGCCGAAGTCGATGAGCTTGGCCTGGTCGTCGGCCGGGAATAGGTCGCCGCCACCCGCGCGGTTCCGGATGACCAGGATGTTCTCGGGCTTGAGGTCGCGATGCACCAGGTGCGCGGTGTTCCACACGTGACCGAGGCCTTCGGCGACCTGCTTGCAGATGCGCAGGGCGTAGGCTTCGGGCAGGACGCGGTAGTCCTTGAGCAGGTTCATCAGACTCGGGCCGTCGATGAACTCCATCGCCAGCCAGCAGTGGCCCTTGTTCTCGCCGCTCTCGATGATTTCGGCGATGTTCACGTGCTTGACCGTGCCAAGCGCCTTGGCCTCGCGATGGAAGCGGCCGATGAAGTCCTTGTCGTCTTCGAGACGCGCGTTCATCGTCTTGAGCGCGACCATGCGACTGCTGGCGAGGTGTTCGGCGAGGAATACCGTGCCCATGCCGCCGCTGCCCAGTTTGCGGGTCAGGCGGTAGGCGGGGAAGTTGACCTGGTTCTTCAGCACCTCCTCGAGTTCCGAGGCCTGATCGCGGGTGATGACCTGGTGGTCGACGAGGAAGCGTCCGACGCCGACGTGGTCGTGTCCTCCGGCCAGGGCCTTGGCCACCGCATGGTCGACCTGGTGCTGGGCGGCCCAGCCGTTGGCGATGATGACCTGGGCGGCCGTCGACAGGCGCTGTCCCATCGACTCGCGGCTGCTGGAGCCTCCTGCGACACTCTGCTGGACGGACGATGCCATGCGGTTGCATGCACCATCGGCCCCCGGCGGGTCCTTGGCAAGAGGGAGGAGGAACGATGATCGGCTCGTATGCCGGGCTGCTACGGGTGCCGCACTTGCGCCTCGGCAGACATTGGCGTACCATTTGCTAGACGCACGAACGACATGTCCCTCCACCTCCGCCAGAACCTCAACGTACGGATGGAGCAGCGGCTCAAGCTGACGCCGCAGATGATCCAGTCGATCGAGATCCTCCTGCTGCCGCAGATGGCGCTGGAAGAGCGGATCATGCACGAGGTCGAGTCCAATCCCGCCCTCGAGATCGCCGATGAGTCCGGCGACGGCATCGAGTCGGCAGCCGAGGCGAGCGGCGAGATCGCCCAGCTCGATCCCTCCGGCCAGTTGTCGCGCGACGACCGCGAATGGCTGCTCAAGCGCAAGAACAGCCATCAGGACGAGGACGCCCCGGACAAGATGGAGGCGTTGGCCGCCGCACCCGAGCGCGAGGCCTCGCTGGCAGACCACCTGCTCGAGCAGTTGCGCTTCACCGAGATGCCGCCCGGGGTCAAGGCGGCGCTGCCTGAGATATGCTGGGCCCTCGACATACGCGGCTACCTCTCGGGCGATCTGCACGAACTCTTCCCCGAGGAGAAGCTCGATGACGCCGAACATGCCCTTGAGCTGGTGCGCGGCTGCGATCCGGCCGGGATCGGCGCGCGCGACCTGAAGGACTGCCTCGCCCTGCAGTTGATGCGGCAACCTGGCGACAACGGCTTCGAACTGCTGCTGGTGCGCGAACACCTCGACGACGTGCTCAAGAACCGCCTGCCGGTGATCGCCCAGAAGACCGGGGCCGAGATCGAGCGCATCAAGGAGGGGGTCGAGGTCATCAGCAAGCTCGACCCCAAGCCTGGCCTGCCCTTCGCCCGCGCCGCCAACTCCTACGTCGTACCCGACGTCGTGCTGGAACGCGACGAGCGCGACGAGTGGGTCATCTCGATCCCCGACAACCGCATCCCCAAGATCCGCCTGTCGGACGCCTACACCCAACTCTACGAGTCCGGCGAGACCGAGGCGCGCGACAAGGCCTATCTCAAGGAGAAGCTCGGCGCGGCCCGCTTCCTCATCGACGCCATCGCCCAGCGCCGGCGCACGCTGCTGAAGATCGTCACCGAGATCATCAAGCACCAGAGCGCCTTCCTCGACCATGGCGTCGAGCAGTTGCGTCCGCTGATGCGCCAGGACATCGCCGACAAGATCGGCATGCATGTCGCGACCGTGTCGCGCGCGGTGAAGGACAAGTACATCCAGACCCCGGTCGGCGTGCTGCCGCTGGCGACCTTCTTCAGCGGCGGCATCGCCACCCAGGACGGCAGCGAGGCGGAGAGCTCGCGCTCGGTGAAGCTGCGCATCCACAAGCTGATCGACACCGAGGACAAGAAGAACCCGCTCTCCGACCAGGAGATCGCCGACATCCTGGCCAAGGACGGGCTCGACATCAGCCGGCGCACGGTGACCAAGTATCGCATCGCCGACGGCATACCGAGCACCCGGCAACGCAGGAGCTTTTAGCTCGGGGGCTTCGCCCCCGCGGCCCTGCGGGCCTGCCCCCTCGGCCTTTGTCGGACTTCGATTTCGTCGCATGCGCTCCGAAATCGTGGGCGGATGGGCTCCGCCCATTGTATCCGCCCACCAGCCCTCGGCGCCCGGGTCATTCCAGGAAGTGCATGGCGCCGGGCGGGAGCCGATTTGCATGGCTTGTCAGCGGACTATCCTTCGCTGCAGATGGCTTCGTTCTCCTGCCCGAAGTACGACTTCCAGGCCGACTGCTGCATGCGGCTGGCCAAGCCCTGCGTGCCCGGGCAGCCCGGATGCGTGCTGCATGGCAAGGTCGAG
>JAIFKN010000059.1:5309-17705 GCA_020049615.1 bacterium
GAGACCGTCCATCGCATCACCCTGCCGTCACTCGGACCGGTCGCCGATGAGATCGCCGCTACCGCGTCCCTGGGGCGCAACGAGGCCATCCAGGTCCTGAAGGCGATCCGCGCCCGCGAATTCACCGCCCTGCATGCCCATCTTGTCGAGCACATCAACGAGACCACCGGTCTCGATGTGGTGCTGACCATCAGCGCCATCACCGATGCGGTCGTCCGGGCCCTGACCGAGCGGGCGATGCAGCGGGTCGGTGCGCCGGAGGACTGGGCCAGCCACACCGGCATCTTCGCGGTCGGCGGCTACGGACGCGGCGAGATGAATCCGCACAGCGACCTCGACCTGCTCATGCTCGACGTCAAACCGGGAGTTGGTTGGGCGGATAAGGCCTGGGCGGAACTCAACGCCATGCTGTGGGACGTGAAGTTCCAGGTCGGCGCCAGCCACCGCAGCGCACCGGAGCTGTCGCATATCACCGAGGAGGACTTCGTCACCGCCACCGCCATCATCGAGAGCCGCGCAGTGCACGCTGCCGCACCCTTGATGCAGGCGATGTCGGAGATCCTGGCCCGCTTCCGCAAGAAGCGGGGCAAGGAGTTCCTCGCCTACAAGCTGGCCGAACTGGCCAAGCGGCGGGAGCAGGCCGGCGCCTCGCTCTTCGTCATGGAGCCCAACCTCAAGAGCAACCCGGGCTGCCTGCGCGACGTGCAGCTGCTGCGCAACATGGCCTTCCTCGCCTGCGGCAGCCGCAACCTGTTCGCCCTGGGCGAACTCGATGGCATCTCGCGCGGCGACCTCTCGGGGGTGCTGGCGGCGCACGACCATCTGCTCGAGTTGCGTTCGCTGCTGCACTTCAACCACGGCCGCAAGCAGGACGTCTTCCAGCTCGCCGACCAGGTCAAGGTGGCGAAGATGCTCGGCTACGCCGACGTCTCGCGGCTGCGCGCGGTCGAGCACTTCATGAAGCGGCACTACGCCCAGGTCAGGCATGTGCACCAGGTGCTGGAGCTGGCGGCCAGCCGCCTGGAGGCCAAGGGCTATCTCGGCCTGCGGCTGAAGCCGCTGATCGCCACGCGCCGCACCCTGTCCCCGGGCTTTTCGATCATCGCCGGGCGGGTCTATCTCGCGGATGACGGTTTCTGGCGCCAGCTCCGCGCCGGGGCCAGGCTGGTCGCCATGTGCCGGGAAGCGCAGCGCCGGACGGTGCGCCTGTCGGTCGAGCTGCAGCGGGCGATCTCCGCCAACCTCCAGGTGGTCGATGATGATGCCCGATCCGACCCCGAGGCGGTCGCCGCCTTCCTTGCCATCCTCGGGGATTCCGCCGTCGGCCGGTCGATCCTCGGCGACATGCACGCTGCCGGCCTGCTGGGCGCGTGGCTGCCGGAGTTCGGCCTGGTCGACTGCCTGATGCAGTTCGACTCCTGGCACCAGTACACCATCGACGAGCACACCATCCTGGCGGTGGGCAACCTCGACGCCCTCGCCGCCGGCCGCAGTCAGGGCCTGCCCGGCATGCCGGCGGCCTACCGCATGCTCGCCCGCCCGGACCTGCTGGTGCTCGGCCTGCTGCTGCATGATGTCGGCAAGTACATGGGACGGGGCCACGTCGCCCGCGGCGCGATGATGGTCGAGCGCGTCGCGCGACGCCTGGCCCTGCCGCGCGCGGACGAGGATCTCGTGCATTTCCTCGTCCAGCAGCACGTCGTGCTGTCGGATGCCAGCCGCAAGCGCGACTTCCGGGAACCGTCCTTCCTCACCTCGATCGCCGAACTCATCGGCACGCGTGAGCGTCTCGACTACCTCTACTGCCTGACCTGGGCAGATGCCAAGGCGGTCGGCGATGGAGTGCTGACCGGCTGGCAGGAGGCGCTGCTCGGCGAACTCTATGACGCCGTCTGCGCCAAGCTCGCCGGCATCGTTCCCGGCCCCGACCTGCATGTCCGGTTGTCCGCCGCGCTGGTCGGAGCCGGGGCCAGCGCCGAGGTGGCCGAACGGCACCTCGTCGACCTGGGCGGCACCTACGAGCACCAGATCCCGCCTGACGAGGTGGTGCGCCATTGGCGCGTGCTGTCGAGTTGCGAGCAGGGCGGGATCGGCCTGCTGCATGAACTGCGCGACCGCCACGTCCACCTGGCCCTCGCCCTGCCCGACCGCCACGAACTCTTCGCTGATGTCGCGGCGACGCTCTCGGGCCACGGCTTCGACATCGTCGACCTGCGCACCTGGGTCACGCGCAGCGGCAAGGTCCTCTACACCATGCGGCTGGCCTCGATCTATCCCGGTCGGATGGGTGAGGATGCGCTGTGGGCGAAGCTGTGCGGTGATCTGCAGGCGGTGTCATCCGGTCGATTGGATGCGCGCACGCTGCTGGAACGGCGCCGCGCGGCGGTGCGCACCTCCCGGGCCGCGGACAGCGGCTTCGAGGATCACGCGATCAAGATCGATAGCGCGACCTCGGGACGCTTCAGCATCATCGATGTGGTCACCCGCGATGACGTCGGCTTGCTGTCGCGGCTGTGCCGCTCGATCTCGGGCTACGGTTGCGAGATCGGGTACGCCTGCATCAACACCATGGGCGACGTCGCGGTCGACGTCTTCTATGTCAGCAAGGATGGACGGAAGCTGGATGAGGCCGAGGCGGATGGCCTGCGCCGGCATATGGTCGCGGAACTCGGCCTCGGCTGAAGCCGCTTCGTCACGCAGCCCGGCCCTGGCGCTGCGGCGGACTCGTGATGGTGATGGCGAGGCGCTGGGCGACGCGGAAGGCGAGCAGGTCGTCGGCCCGTTGCCGTCCAAGCAGCATCTCCAGGCCCAGACGTCGGGCGTCGGACATCACAGGCATGCGGTTGGCGTCCATGGCTCCTCCGTTCTGCCTGCCATGATGCGCATGCGGAGTCCACCGGCGAGGCCTGGCTGCATGCCTGCCGGCGCATGGCCGTGCCGGCGTGCGCACGCCGGGGGCTGCCGCTCGACAGCGGCCGGGGTGGCGGCAGGGTACGGCCCCGCGCCGCCATGGATCCCGCCTCCGACCCCATCCTCGTCCGCGAAACCGCCCGCCGGCGCACCTTCGCCATCATCAGCCACCCGGACGCCGGCAAGACCACGCTGACCGAGAAGCTGCTGCTCTACTCCGGCCTGCTGCGCACGGCCGGCATGGTCAAGAACCGCAAGGGCGGCAAGCTCGCGACCTCCGACTGGATGTCGATGGAGCAGGAGCGCGGCATCTCGATCACCTCGTCGGCGATGCAGTTCGAGTACCGCGGCTGCGTGGTGAACGTGCTCGACACGCCGGGCCACCAGGACTTCTCCGCCGACACCTACCGCACCCTGACCGCCGCCGACTGCGCGATCATGGTGCTGGACGCGGCCAAGGGCGTCGAAACGCAGACGCGCAAGCTCTTCGCGGTGTGCAAGCTGCGCGGCATCCCGGTGCTGACCTTCATCAACAAGCTCGACCTGCCCTCGCGCAGCCCGCTGGAGCTGATGGCCGAAGTCGAGGAGGTGCTGGGCATCCAGGCCAGCGCCATCAACTGGCCGATCGGCAGCGGACGCGAGTTCGTCGGCGTCGCCGAACGCGCGACCCGCGAGCTCGCCCTGTTCGAGAAGACCTCGTTCGGCGGCGCCCGCCGGGCCGAGATGCGCAAGGTGCCGCTCGACTCGCCAGAGGCCCAGGCCGCCATCCCGCCCGAGCAGCGCAAGCAGCTGGCCGAGGATCTGGAGATGCTCGAGGTCGCCGGCAACCCGTTCTCGCGCGAGGCCTTCCTTGGCAGCCGCGTGACCCCGGTGTTCTTCGGCTCGGCCCTGACCAACTTCGGCATCGAGCCGTTCTTCGACGCCTTCGTCGAGCTGGCGCCACCGCCCAGCTCGCGCGAGGTCATCACCACGGCCGGCAGCGAGTCGGTCGAGCCCTCGGCGCCGTTCTCGGCCTACGTGTTCAAGATCCAGGCCAACATGAACCCCAAGCACCGCGACCAGATGGCGTTCATCCGCATCTGCAGCGGCCGCTTCGAGCGCGATCTGGTGGTCAAGCATGTGCGCGCCGGGGTTGTCCTGCGCGAGGTGCGCCTGTCGCGGCCGCAGACCCTGGTGGCGCGCGACCGCAACACCCTCGATGAGGCGTTCCCCGGCGATGTGGTCGGCCTGATCAACGCCGGCTTCGCCATCGGCGACACCCTGGCGGTGAAGGGGGGCTTCGAGCACCAGCCGCTGCCGCAGTTCCCCCCCGAGCACTTCGCCCGCATCGAGCCAGCCGACCTGACCAAGCGCAAGGGCTTCGACAAGGGCATGGAGACGCTGGCTGGCGAAGGCGCGGTGCAGGTGCTGCGCAGCTACGACAACCCGATCGCCAACCCGTTCATCGCCGCGGTCGGCCGCCTCCAGTTCGAGGTGCTGCAGTACCGCCTGAAGGACGAGTGGAACGTCGAGACCGTGCTGTCGCCCCTGCCCTACGCCTGCAGCGGCTGGCTGCAGGGCGACATCGGCCAGTTCAAGCCGACCCCGGGCTCGCAGGTGGCCAAGGATGCGCGTGGCCGCATCGTCGTGCTGTTTCCCAGCGAATGGGACCGCCAGTACTGCCTGCGGCAGAACCCGGACTTCCAGCTCCTCGATTTCGCATGAGCCGTCCGGCGTCCCCGCGCTGCCTGATCGAATGGGCCGGCGAGGATGCCGGCGAGGCCGTCCGTGACCTGGCCCAGCGCGCCGTCGAGGGCGCGCTGGCGATGGACCGCCTGCGCAGGCGCAGCCTGTGCGTGCTGGTGGTCGATGATGCCGAGAGCGCTCGACTGCACCGCGAGCATTTCGGCGACGCGACGCCGACCGACGTGATGAGCTTTCCCGACGGGACGCCCGATCCGGCCAGCGGGCTGGTCCGACTCGGCGATCTGGCGGTCGGCCTCGACGTCGCTCGGCGCGTGGCGCGACAGCGCGGCCGGCCCATCGACGAGGAAATCGCCCTCTACGTCCTGCATGGCGTCCTGCATCTGCTCGGTCACGACGACATCGAGGACGCCGACCGCGAGGCGATGTGGGCAGTGCAGCGCGCCGTGATGAGCAAGCTGGGCATCGCCATCGATTGAACTCCAGGACCGCGGGCTTCAGCCCGCGAAGGGTGCTCCGACGCGGGCTGAAGCCCGCGGTCCTTGGCTGGCATCCGGCGTAACGGGCGCTAGAAAGCGCTTCCATGACCGACCCCGGCAAGGCCACGATCTACGATATCGCCCGCCACGCCAAGGTCGGCATCGCCACCGTCAGCCGGGTGCTCAACGGCAGCAGCCGGGTCGCCGAGCCGACCCGCCTGGCTGTTCGTCGGGCGGTCGAGGAACTCGGCTGGCGGCNNGCCGCCCGCCGGCTTGCCGCGCGAGGGGCGGAACGACCGCGCCTGGCCGCGCTCATGCCGCTGTTCAGTGCCACGTTCTACCATGCCGTGACCAGCCCGCTGGCCGGAGGCCTGGCAGCTGCCGGCATCGATCTGGCGATCTACGACGTCCCTGACCGCGAGATGAAGAACCGTCTGCTCGACCGGGTGCTCGCCGAGCGCGCCTGCGAACTGCTGATGCTCTGCTCGATGCGTATCGGCCCCGAGCGCGCGGCCCAGTTGCGCAGCCTGGCTGTGCCGACGATCTTCGTCGACCTGCAGCAGGACGGCTTCCCCTCCGTGTCGGTCGACAACCATGACGGGGCACGGATGCAGTACCGCCTCCTGCGCGCCCGCGGCTGCAAGCGCATCGCCTATGTCGGCGGCCCGACCAATGCGCACGCCTACCGCGATCGCGAGGAGGGCTTCCGTGCGGTGGCCCCGGACGCCCCGGTCGAGATCGCCCAGCAGATGACCGTCGCCGAGGGACGGGCCGCCTTCGCCCGGCTGTACGCCCGCGACAAGCGCATCGACGGCGTGGTCTGCGTTAACGACGTCCCCGCCATCGGCGTGGTCGAGGAGGCGCGCCTGCGCAGGCGTCGGGTGCCGCAGGATGTCCAGGTCATCGGCTACGACGACCAGCCTCTGATGGACGTCTTCGGCCTGACCACCGTGCGCCAACCCCTGCCCGAGTTCGGCGACTGGTCGCTCAACGCCATCCGCCGCCTGGCGATCGAGCCGACCGCCCCGGTCGCCAGCGCCAAGCTGGCGCTCAGCGTCATCGAACGGGGCACAACCCGGCCTGCTTGAGCCTTGATCCGGTGTCGGCCAGGCCGCAAGACATGGCCATGTCGCAGCCAGCCAACCCCGCCGCCAAACCGCACGACCACCATGCCGTGGATGCCGTGCACGAGCAGGCAGCCACCATCTTCCGTACCGCCTGGGCCGCGATCGAGCAGCGGGTCGAGCGAGGCGAGGCCCGCCTTCCGCGCGAGATCATCTGGCTGGGCGGCGCCCCTGGCGCCGGCAAAGGCACGAACACCCCGTTCATCCTGCGCGAGCGCGGCATCACCGCGCCGCCCATCGTCACCAGCGACCTGCTGAACTCGCCGGAGATGCGGCGGCTGAAGGATGCAGGCAATCTGGTCGGCGATGCGGATGTGGTGCGCCTCCTCTTCGAACGGCTGATCGATCCGATGCATGCCACCGGCGTGCTGGTGGATGGCTTCCCGCGCACGCGTGTGCAGGTCGAATGTGTCAAGCTGCTGTGGCAGCGGATGCTCGACCTGCGCACGCAGCATCGCCGCGACAACCTGGCCGCCTCGTTCCCAAAGCCGATCTTCCAGATCGTCATCCTCTACGTCGAGGAGAAGGAATCGGTCGAGCGTCAGCTGAAGCGTGGCCGGGCGATCATCGCCGCCAACCAGCGGGTGCGCGAAACCGGTGAAGGGCAGTTGCAGGAGGAGCGCACCACCGACATGGCGGAGGACGCTTGCCGCAAGCGCTACCGTGTGTTCATGGAGCAGACCTACGCGGTGCTGCAGAGCCTGAAGCAGCATTTCCATTTCCATGTGATCAACGCCCAGGGGGATCTGGTCTCGGTCGAGCGCGCGATCATCTCCGAGTTCCAGTACCAGAGCTCGCTGGAACTCGACGAGGAGACCTTCGACGCGATCCACCACATCCCGCTGGCCAGCGAGATCGTCGTCGCCGCCAGGCAGCACCTGGTCGAACGCCTGGAGGGCTACCAGCGCGACCATGATGCCCTGTTCCATCGCGTCATCGCGGTGATCGAACGGGACTTCGTGCCGGCAATCGTCCTGCACGCCATCACCGGCCTGGCTAAGATCACCAGCGACAACGAACTGTTCGCCGACCCGGTCGCCATGGCCATGCTGGTCGATGTGCTCAACGAGCGCGGCTACCGCACCACCGCCACGGTCGAGATGCGCGAGGTGCCCAGCCGGGTCGATCCGGTGACGCACTACATCATCTGCACTAAGAAACCGCGCTACCGCTTCGAACTGCGCTTCCAGGGCAGCCAGATCCGCCGCGGCGTTTGAGGGCCTGGGAGCGCAGGCTTCAGCCTGCCGGGGGCAATGCCGCTCCATTGCGCCAGCAGGCTGAAGCCTGCGCTCCCAGGGGTTACTGCACCTGGCCTTTGGTCAGGTGCAGGAAGGCGTCTTCCAGGTTGCGCCCACGGGCGGTGAAGCGAGCCACCGGCAGGCCGCCATCGACCAGGGCCTTCAGCAGTGCAGCGTGGTCGGAATCGCTGCCGGCCGCCGACAGGGTGGCGAAGCGGCCGCTCACCTGGACGTGGCTGACGCCGGGACGCTCGGCGAGCAGTTCGCGGAAGCGGGGGTGCTCGGCGGCCAGGGCGATCTCCAGCGTGGCCGGCAGGCTTTCATCCGGGGCGGATGCCTCGCGGGCCGCCATCGCCGCGCCGCGCACCTGCGCCACGCTGCCGGCGGCGACCAGGCGGCCGCGCTCGATGATCGCCACCGCGGTGCAGAGCTCCTCCAGTTCCGCGAGGATGTGCGAGCTGATGAGGATGCCCTTGCCCTGCCGGGACAGGGCGCGCAGCAGGTCGCGGAACTCGATGCGGGCCCGCGGGTCGAGGCCGGCGCTCGGCTCGTCGAGGATGAGCACCTGCGGGTCATGGACCAGGCAGCGGGCCAGCGAGAGCCGCTGCTTCATGCCCTTGCTCAGGCTGGTCGCCGGCTTGGTGGCGATGCCATCGAGCTGACAGAAGGCCATCACGCCCTCGACCGCGCGCAACCGCGCCTCGCCGGCCAGGCTGTAGGCTCGGGCGAAGAAATCGACATATTCGTGGACATCGGCGTCGGGGAACGGCTCGAAGTGGTCAGGCATGAAGCCGATGCGGCGGCGCACCCGGTCGGCGTCGTCGACCGTCGACAGCCCGTCGACCAGGCAGTCGCCGGCACTGGGCAGGTCGAGGGTGGCCAGGATGCGCATCGTCGTCGATTTGCCGGCCCCGTTGGGACCGATGAAGCCCATGATGTCGCCGGCCGTGAAGGAGAAGGACACATCGACGACGGCGTCGACCCGGGCGGCGCCGCTGCCGAAGTGGCGATGCAGATGCCGGACCTCGACCAGGGGCATCATGGTGGTCCTCCGGGCAGCAGCCGTCCGACGGCCCAGGACTGAACCGGCTCGACGTCTTCGGCGGAGGGGCCGGGCAGCGGATGCAACGGAGCTGCGAGTCGGGCGATCCACCAACCCGGCTGGCTGGCCGCCCCGGCCAGGGTCAGGCGGGCATCGAGGCCGAGACGTTGCGTCGCCTGGCTGAGGTCCGGCGGGCCAGCCTGGGCCGCAGTCAGCGCCATCTCGACGCCAGGAGCAAGGTCGCGCGCGATCCACGGCATGCCGGCCGCATCGCGCCAGTGCAGCTCGCTGATGCCGACGTCCAGCCCATTGCCTATCCGCCAGCCGTCGCCGCTGCGATCCAGCTTCAGGCGGCGGCGTTCGGGCCGCTGCTGGGTGCAGGCGAGCTGGCGATTGATGCGCGCGGGGATCCAGCCGGCAAGAGCGCGCTGTCCGCCGCCCCAGTCGAGCGCGAGATCGGGCCGGTCGTTGCGGTAGCCACTGCTCCAATCAGCCCCGTCCATCGGCACCAGCCGGTCCTCGGGGTCGAGAGGGAAGGCGCCGGGGGCGATGCCGCAGAACCAGGTGGAGGCGGTGAAGATCGAGGCGCGCTGCGATGCCTGGTCGATGACGGCGATCTGCACCGCGCTGCGCTTGCGCCCGATGCCGTCCGAGACCAGGGCGATGACGATCAGCAGCACGCAGGTGCCGATGCTGATCAGGGGGGTGCTGAGCAGCAGCAGCCACGGCTGCCGCCGCCGGCGCATGACCCACCAGATGTTGATCGGGCCGGCGACGACGGCGAAGACGATGGCGAGGGTGAGGAACCAGGCGGTCGGCACCTGGTCGGTGCCCGGCACCGGGTGTTCGGCTGGCTCCCCGTCCTCGCCGGCTACCTGGCGCAGGCGTTCGAGCAGTGCGGGCTGCTCCTCGGCTGTGGCCTCGAGCACGGTCGCCACCGCGCCCAGCCGTTGCCATTCCGCCTGAGCAGCGCGGTCGGTGGTGAACAGCCGTCCGCCGCAGCGGGTCCAGACGGCGATCGCCTCGCGCTGGCTGGTGCCGAGCTGGGCCTCGCCGTCCGGCGTGGTCAGCAGGCTGAGCCAGGCCGGCAGGCCCTGCCAGCGGTCCGGAAGGTGGTCGGCGGGGATGCGGCGGACACGGTCCCCGCTGCTCGAATGGTAGCCGCCGCGGGCGTGGCCGCCCCCATCCGGGGCCTGCGCCTCGACCAGCTTGAGCAGCGCCGGTACCGGCACCTGCTCGCGCGGATCGAGGATGGCCAAGCCGACGGCGCGGTAGCCGATGCTGGTTGAGAGGCTGATGCTGTCGCCGCCGGCTGGGGAGCTCCAGCGCAGCTGCGGTGAACCGTAGCCGGGATTGCTCGGCAGGAGCAGCGTGCGGGTGGCGGGGCGACCGAGCTCGACGCGCACGCGATCGATGGCCCTGGCGCCGCCCAGGCGCGCCTCCAACGAGATCTCGACTGGGGCGATCAGCGCCTCGATGTGCACCACGATCGGGGTGTAGCCGTCCTTGTCCTCCCATGGGCAGGTCGCATCGACGCGGACGTCGGCGGCGTGGAGCCATGCGCCTAAGCAGAGCAGGAGGAAGACCTGGGACCGACGAGCTCCAGCTCGTCGGCTCGATCCGACGAGCCGGAGCTCGTCGGTCCCAGGCTTCACGCCAGCTCCGGCACTGTCGCGGCCACCGCCTCGACCACGCCGCGCGCGCTCTGGCCCGACAGCCCGGCCTCGGGCGCCAGCACCAGGCGATGCGCGAGCACCGGCACCGCCAGTTCGCGGACATCGGCGAAACTGGTCGATGGCCGGCCGGCGAGCAGGGCGGCGGCGCGGGCGCAAGATGCCAGCGACAGCGCGGCGCGCGGACTGGCGCCCCAGCGCACCGCGGTGCGGACGATCTCAGGCGAGCCGGGCAGCTCGGGCCGCGTGGCATTGACCAGGCGGGCGACGTAGCGCGCCACCGCCTCGGGCACGGCGATGCGCCGCGCCGCGGCGATGGCTCCGGCCAGGCCGGCTTGGTCGGTCACCGGGGTGGTGGCGGGCGGGCGGCCGTCGGGGCGTTCGCCGACGATGCGCGCCAGCACCTCGTCGCCGACGCCGGTGACGGTCAGCTTGACCGCGAAGCGGTCGAGCTGGGCCTCGGGCAGGGGGTAGGTGCCGTCGAGCTCGATCGGGTTCTGCGTCGCCAGGACGAAGAACGGCTTGGGCAGGGCGTGGGTGGCGTCGAACACCGTGACCTCGCCCTCCTGCATCGCCTGCAGCAGGGCCGACTGGGTCTTCGGGCTGGCGCGGTTGATCTCGTCGGCGAGCAGCAGCTGGGTGAACACCGGGCCTTGGCGGAAGGCAAGCTGGCGGCCCTCGGCGCCCTCCTGCAGCACCAGGGTGCCGGTGATGTCGCTGGGCAGCAGGTCGGGGGTGAACTGGATGCGGCGGTGATGCAGCCCGGCGAGGGCGGAGAGCGCCTTGACCAGTTCGGTCTTGCCCAGGCCCGGCAGGCCTTCGAGCAGGACGTGGCCGCCGGCGAGCAGCGCCGTCACCACCAGCCGGGTCAGCTGCTGCTGCCCGAGGATGGCGCGGTCGAGTCCCGCGAGCACCGCATCGGCGGTGGCGCGGTGGCGCCCGATGTCGGCGGGGGGGAGGAGGTCGGTCATGTGCGGTATCCCAGCCAGAGGAGGATGCCGGCGACCACGGCGAACGTCCAGTAGTCGGTCGGGAATCCCAGGACCCAGTGCTTGTGCCAGCGCACCTCGGTGCGGGTGAACCGCTTCCAGCCCCACGCCGGGTTGAGCAGGAACCACAGCAGGTCCTCGATGATCCAGAACAGCATGAAGGCGGCCATGGCGCGGGCCTCCAGCGGCCAGGTCCATGTCCACAGCATGGCGCTGGGCAGATGGAAGATGAGCAGGACGAAGGGCAGGCACCAGGCGTGGTAGCCGGTCAGCGGCCGGCCGCCGAAGAACACGTCCAGCAGCCAGTGCTTCTCGATCCGCCAGGTCGGCAGGTTGACCGCCCAGCCGTCGGCGCCCTCGATCTGGATCTCGACCTTGGCGAAGAGGACCGGCGAGCGGCAGCCAGTCCATGTCAGCAACCATCCGAAGCACAGGAGGCACAGAGACACGGAGGCTCGAGGAGGAAGGCAGGGATGCCTCCTTGCGGACCTCTGTGCCTCTGCGCCTCCTGTGAAAAGGCCATGTTCAACGCAAGACGATCTTCAGCACGTCGGCGGCGGCGTTGGGACGGCCGCAGGCGCGGGCATTGGCGGCCAGGCGGGGTAGCAGGCCGGGCTCGGCGAGCAGGCGGCGGACGCGGTATTCGAGGCCGGCGGCGTCGTGCGCCTTCAGTGCCGCGCCATGCTCCAGCAGGTGGTCGCTGTTGCGCTCCTCCTGGCCGGGGATCGGCGAGACGATGAGCATGGGCAGCCCGACGGCGAGACATTCGCTGGTCGACAGGCCACCGGGCTTGCCGATGGCGACGTCGGCGCAGGCGAGCAGGCGTTCGGGCTCGCGGGTGAAGCCGGCCGGGACGAGGCGGCCGGGATGCGCTCCGGCCAGCGTGGTGAGCTGCCCCAGCAGTTCGGCATTCCGGCCGGCCATGGCCAGGACCTGATGGTCGCCGGGGACGGTAAGGATGCGTGTCGCGATCTCGGCGAGGTTGCCGACGCCGTGGCCACCGCTCATCAGCAGGATGATGCGTTTGGCCGGATCGAGGCCCTGGGCCTTGGCGCAGGCGGCACGATCGAGCGGCATGCGGAAGGCCGGGTCGATGGGGATGCCGGTCACATGCACCGGGGTGTCGCCGATGCCGCGTTCGCGCAGGCGCCAGGCGACCTCCTCGGAAGCCACGCAGTAGCCGCTGAGTCCTTCGTGGACCCACAGCAGGTGGACGTCGAAGTCGGTGACCACGACCCAGGTCGGGGTGCTGATCTGG
>JAIFKN010000211.1 GCA_020049615.1 bacterium
CGTCCTACAGCACCCCGCTCCGCACCTGCGGCAGCAGGTGCTCATATCCGGGCTCCACCGCCACGCAGCCATGGCTGAAGCAGTGCTGGTCCAGATCGTTGCTGGCCTGCGCTGCCCGCAACGCGGCGGCGGACAGCTTGGCGAAGTCCGCAGCGGACAACGCCGCGAGATCGAGATCCTCCTCTGAGAGGAATCGGCTGGCGGGTTCGTCGATCACGGAAAGACCACCTGCATGGGCAGCGCGCCCTCGACCGCCGCGCAAACCAGCACATGCTCCTGCTCCAGCGGTCGCTGGCCGAAGCCTTCCTGGCGGAAGCGCGCCGCCCAGGGTTCCTGGGCCGCGGCATAGGTCTGGATACGTGCCTCGTCCGCAGCCCGCAGCTGTCGCACCTCGGCGTCGATGCGCTCTGCTGTTGCCGATAGGGTCTCGACACCTGCGCACGCCGGTCGAAGTTCATCGAGCCGCGACTTCAAGTGAGGATGACGCTGCAGCAGGTCGAGCAGGTGCCTTGCGTCCAGGGTCCAGCGCAGTTGATCGGTCGGGTCCTGCAGTTGCGTCGCCAGGCTGCCGATGAAGGCGTAATCCTTCAGCCGCATGGTCTGCTTCAGCAGCACCAGGTCCCTGCGGCTGACCACCGCGGCTGCACCCGCGCCGACCTCGCTCCACAGCGTGGCCAGGCGGTCAGGTCCCAGCCGTGGCGGCCTGCTGACGAAGTCGAAACGCAGCCGGAGCCCGTCCGGGGACAAGGCCTCGGCATGCGACGACCAGCCGGCCCGCAGCCAGCGGACGTCGAGCGGCGCGCCGAGCCGGTAACGGGCTCCGAGCCGCGCAAGTTGGGCTCGCACGACGGCCAACGCCTCGTCGTCCTCGCGTACCAGCCAGTCGCCATCCTTCGAGGCCAGCGTCAGCCGATACCAGACGCAGGCCTGGCCACTCGACAGGATGACCACCGGCATCTGCGCATTGCAGGCATCGGTGAAATCGACGTAGGGATTGCCCGTTCCAGGGCCGAGGATCCAGTGTGCTGGCACGCCGGCAGCGTAAGCGTCTCTGCGCCACGACCAGCCCCTGGAGCATCGACGTCCACGTCGAACGAGGGGCAATAGTGGTCAACCACCGTTGACGTTGACGTCCCGTTACGCCAGCCCCAGCAACCCCCGCCAGCTCCGCTCGAACAGGGCGGGATCGTGCTCGCGGCGCAGGTGCTCCTGGCCGATCGCGAGGCCGCGGCGCAGGTCCTCGATCCGTTGCTCCGGATCGGCGATCAGCTCGCTCCACGCCGCGTCGTCATCGCTGAGCAGCAGCGGATAGTCCGGCCAATCGACGCCCTCGAAGGCGGCCTGGTTGCCCACCGCCGGGCAGCCGTGCGCGAGCGCCTCCAGCATCTTGGTCTTCACCCCGCCGGCGAGGGCCGAGGGGTTGAGCAGCACGCTGCGCCCATCGTAGGTCGCGGCGGCGAGGTCGGTGACGAAGCCGTGGCAGACCACCCCGGGCGGCGGGACGATGCCGTTCGGCTCGCGCCGCCCGAACCAGTGCAGTTCGCGGCCGGCCGGCGCCTTCGCCCACAGCCGGAACAGGCGCAGCAGGGTCAGCCGGTTCTGCGACAGGTTCTCGCCGCCGACGAAGATGAAGCGCAGCGGCGAGGCGAGCTGCGCCCCCGGTCGCACCACCGCCTGGGCTGGCGGCACGCGGAGGATGCGCGGATGCAGCTCCGCCGGCAGGAAGGCGCGGTAGGCCGCGCACTCCGCCGGTGACAACAGCACGACCTGATCGCAGAGCCGGGCGAGTTCGACTTCGACGCGCTGCAGCGACCAGGCTTCGTAGCGCTGCACCAGCCCGCCGACCTGGCGGATCAGCCAGGCGAGCGGCCGCGGCACGCTGCGCGCGACGTAGCCCAGGTTCGGCGGATCCCCGAGGGCGATCTGCAGGCGGGCGCGGCGCGAGAGCAGGTCGTGCGAGTCGCACACCAGCCGCCGGCCCGGCCGCGCCAGGCGGCGCACGGCGGCGATGCAGCGCACCCCGTCGAGATAGACCGTGGAGGCTTCGCCGACGGCCTCAACCGCCTGGCGCACGGCTGCTGGCGCGGCGTACAGCGCGCACTGCAGCGGTTCGGGCCGGAACGTCGCCAACCGCCACAGCCAGCGCACCCCGGCCGCCAGCCGCGAGCCCCAGCCCAGCTCCAGCGCATGACGGAGGCGGACATGGCGTACGTCGCGCAACGCCCCGGCATAGAGGTCGGCGATGATGCGCGGCCGTCCAGCGGCGGCGTTGGGCTCGTGGTCGCGGGTCCACAGGGCGGCGCAGTTCACCATCCGAGGCGTTCCTTGACCCGGTAGGCCCAGGCGCCGCGTGGCGCCAGCGACTTCATCGTATTGACCACCCCGAGCCGCCATTCGGTGAACAGTCCGTTGGACAGTCCATGCATGGCGCGGGCGCGGCGGTTCTCGGCGTGGCGTCGGCTCAGATCCGCGCTGGCTCCGCCCTGGTAGAACCGGGCGACGATCGTTGGGCAGATCTGCGGATCGTGTCCGCGGCTGATCAGCCGTACCCACAGTTCGTAGTCCATCGAGCTGCGGAACGTGGCGTCGAAGCCGCCGACCTCGCGCAGCAGCGCCGTCTCGCACAGCGTGGCCGCATGCCAGACGCGGCAGTCGTGGCGGACCAGATCGCGCGGGCTGCCTGCCGGCGGAAGGCGGCTGAACAGCACCGTTTCATCCTCGCGCCGCACCTCGGCCCCGGCGGTGATCCAGCGGTGGCGGCGACGATCCCACGTCCGGGTCAAGGTCGTCAGGGCCTCGGGTCCGGAAAAAGCGTCCCCGGCGTTGAGGAACAGCACCGCCTCACCGCTGGCGCGGGCCAGTCCCTTGTTGAATGCGTCGGCGATGCCCTGGTCGGGTTCACTGACCAGCACATCGGGTGGACGCGGCAGCGCACGCAGGCGCTCCACGGTGCCGTCGGTGGAGGCGCCATCGATGACCAGCCATTCGCACGGTTGGGCCTGGGCAGCGACCGCAGCGCTGGTGCGCAGCAGCGTCGCACCCGGATTACGGCAGATGGTGACGACGGACAGGGTCATCCGCGCAACAGCTGCCAGCCGGCGAAGATCGCGCCAGCAGCGGTGACCGTGGCGGGCACAAGCCACTTGCGCCAGCCCTCCTCACCGGCGCAAGCCTTGCAGGCGAGATACCAGGCCAGGGCCGGTGCAATGATGGCATTTGGCGGCAGGGCCAGCCGATCGCGGGCCAGCCACACGGTGCTCGCTGCCACGGCGATGAGTACCAGATCGACCGGTCCATCGATGAGCAGGTGCAGACGTCGGCGCAACCACAGCAGGAGCAGGGCCGCGACGAACAGGGCCGCAGTCAGGCTGCGGACGAGGTAGATCGTCTGCAGACCTCTGCCATCGACGTCGCTAGCATGCCAGTGGCCCGACTCGACTGCGAACGCGAGCACCCCGCCGCACATCGCCGCCATGATCGACGTGACGTGGTTGTCCCAGCGCCGTGTCGTCGCCAGCACGGTCAACACCAGGGCGACGCCGGCGGCGGCAGCCAGGCCGCTGAGCGGGGCATGTCGGGCGAGGGCCGGTACGTGCGCAGCTGCCAGAGCGATGGCGAGCACGCCGACCACGGCGGCGATCGGTCGCCCGCCAGGATGGCCGGCAGCTTCGATACGTGCCGTATTGCGCTCGCGACGCATGCGTTCGAGGCGCAGCGACAGCCGCGACCAGACCCGTGAACGCCGCAGGTAGCGCAGCCCGAAGATCACCGATTGGGCGCATAGCAGGGTAAGCAGGAATAGGGTGTCGTGCGGATGCCGACGCAGCAGCACGGCGAGGCAGGCGATCGCCGCGCTCAGCGAGACCAGCGTGATCACCGCCATGCGGTGGTCGAATCCCAGCCCGAGCACTTGGTGGTGGACATGGGTCTTGTCGCCGCGGAACGGGTTCCCGCCGTGCAGCAGGCGCGACAGCATGACGTAGGCGCTGTCCGCCCAGGGGATGACCAGCACGAGCAGCACGACGAACGGGCTCAGCCCGGGATCGCCGCCGGGGTGGCCGCGGATCAGGGCGAGCCCGAGGACGTGGAGCATGAAGCCGATGATCATGCTGCCGGTGTCGCCGAGGAAGACCCGCGCGGGGTGGCTGTTGAAGGCGAGCGTGCCGACCAGGCAGCCTGCGAGGGCGGTGCTGGCGATGCAGGCCGGCACGTCGCCGGACATCCCGGCCATGGCAGCGAAGGCCAGGGCGGTGACGCAGCCGATGCCTGCGGCCAACCCATCCAGGCCGTCGATCAGGTTGGTCGCGTTGATCAGGCCGAGGCCCAGCACCAGGGTGACCGGCCAGGTGGCCCAGGTGGCGGTCAGTTCGATCCCCAGCAGCGGGATCGGTACGCTGGGCAGGATCCAGCCCCCAGCCATCGCCAGGGCCACGGCCACCGCCTGGGCCAGCAGCTTCGGCGCCGGTGGGAGCGAACCGCGATCGTCGATGATCCCGGCCCCGAGCAGCACGGCGAGCCCAGCCAGCAACCAGACCGTGCCGTCCAGCGGCTGTGCCTGCACCGCCAGGGCCAAGGCCAGGACCACCGCGACGGCGACGCCGCCGACCCGCGGGATGGGATTGATGTGCACCCGCCGTGTGTCCCGCGTCGGGTCATCGACCATCCCCAGCCGCGGCGCGGCGCGGATGAGCAACGGCATCAGCACCAGCACGCCGGCGGTGGCGATCATCCCGGTGAGCAGGGCGCGATCGAGCGGGATGTCGCTCATGACGCGTCCCCGACCCACCGGTCGATCCCGGTCCATGGCAGCAGGTGCACGCCGTCGATCGGGGCGTCGGTAGCACCAAGGTGGACGAGGGCGCCGCCGCGCACCCGTCCGTCGCCGGCGGCGTGCAGTCTCCGGATGCCGCCCAGGTCGGCCGGGCCGGGCGAGGTGGTCGCCTTGACCTCCAGCGGGATCAGGGCCTGGCCGGCCTCGATCAGCAGATCGACTTCCAATCCATCCTGGCTGCGCCACCAGAACAGATCGTCACAGTGCCGTCCGCGCGTGGTGCGGGCCTTGATCGCCTCGGAGACCACCCAGGTCTCGACCAGCGCACCCCACGCCGGATGGCAGCGCAGCGCCTCCGGGCCCGTGATGCCCAGCAGCCGGCAGGCCAATCCGGTATCGAGGAAGAACAGCTTGGGGTGCTTCACCACTCGTTTCCCGAGGTTGGCATGGTGAGGCCGCAGGAGCCGGACGACATAACCCGCTTCAAGCACCGATAGCCAGCCGCGGGCGGTCTTGGCGTCGATGCCCAGTTCGCTGGCCAGGCGCGCCAGGTTCAGTTGCTGGCCGGTAGCGGTGGCGCACAGACGCAGGAAGGCGGCGAAGCGGTCGAGGTCGCGCACCGCGGTGACGGTGCGCACATCGCGTTCGAGGTAGGTGGCGATGTAGTCCGCCAGCCAGCGGGCGGGTTCGACCGGCCGGTCGAACAGCGGCGGATACCCGCCGGTCCAGACCGCCACGGCCGGATCGGCGGGGGCCAGTCCAGCGTCAACCAGCTCGGCGTGGCTGAAAGGCAGCAGTTCCAGCAAGGCGGCACGGCCAGCCAGGCTCTGGGTCACCCGGTCGAGCAGCATGTACTGCTGCGAGCCGGTCAGCACCCAGCGCCCCATGCGCCGATCGCCATCGATCACGCCCTGCAGCCAGGATGGCAGATCGGGTACGCGTTGCACTTCGTCAAGCACGGCCCCGTCGGGGTAGCGGCCCAGCCAGGCGCGTGGGTCGGCGGCGAAGCTGGCCCGCTCCAAGGGGTCTTCCAGGCTGACGTAGGGCCGATCCGGAAAGGCCAGCCGGGCCAGGGTGGTCTTGCCCGACTGCCGCGGGCCGGTGAGCACCAGCACCGGGTAGCCGGCGGCAATGCCAGGCAGCAATGGGGCGATTCGACGCGATATCACGGGCGGCAGCTAACTCCGCAAAATCGGGAATTCAATTACCGATTTCACAGGACGTCTCGATCAGCCGTAGGATGCGTTGGCAATTGCGCTCGCGATCGAAATGCTGGCGGGCGAAGGCCAGTGCCGCCAGGCCGCGCCGCCTGCGTTCTGCCGGATCGCGGGCGGCCTCGACGGCGGCCTGCAGA
>JAIFKN010000004.1 GCA_020049615.1 bacterium
TCGCCGAGGGTGGTCGCGGCGACCAGGAAGGTCCCGGCGAGCGGCTTCACGGCTCCAGCATCACCGAGCGGATCTCGGCCTCGCAGCACAACTGGCCATCGACGAAGGTCTTGGCCATGCAGGCGCTCATGCGGCTGCGCAGGCGCAGCACGTCGATCTCGATGCGCATCATGTCGCCGGGCTCGACCGCGCGGCGGAACTTGACCCGGTCCATGCTCATGAAGTAGGGCAGGCGCTTGCTGCCCGGCTCCTCGTGGAGCATCAGCATGATCGCGCCGGTCTGGGCCATCGCCTCGAGCTGCAGCACGCCGGGCAGCACCGGGGTGCCGGGGAAGTGGCCCTGGAAGAAGGGCTCGTTCACCGTCACCGCCTTGAGCGCGACCATGCGCTTGCCCGGGTCATGCTCGATCACCCGGTCGACCATCAGCATGGGGAAGCGGTGCGGCAGCAGCGAGAGGATCTTCTTGATGTCGAGCACCACCTTGGGGCGCTCGGCGGCGGCGATGCGCCGGTTGAGCTCCTGCACCAGCAGCATGTTCTCGCGGTGGCCGGAGCGCACCGCGATGATGTGGGCATGCAGGCGGCGGTGGGCGTGGGCGAGGTCCCCGACCAGGTCGAGGACCTTGTGCCGCGCCGCCTCGTCGGGGAAGCGCAGGGTCGTGCCGACCACCTGGGTGCCGTCGTAGACGCAGGTGTTCTCGTAGTTCGCGCCCTTGCCCAGGCCGGCGGCGCGCAGCATCTCGACCTCCTTCTTCAGGCAGAAGGTGCGGGCCGGGGCGATGTGCTCGGCGAAGGCCTGTTCGGTCAGTTCCACCTCGACGACCTGCGCGCCGCCGAGGGCGCCGCCATGGTCGTCGAGGGTGTAGGTGATCTTCAGTCCGCCCTTCCACGGCAGGGCGATCAGCGTGGTGCGGCCATCGCTGACCGAGATCGGCTCGGTGACCTCGAACAGTCGGCGCTCGACGCCCTGTTCGACGATGCCGGCGCCGCGCAGCAGCGCGACGAAGTCCCTGGCCGAGCCATCGAGGCCGGGGAACTCGACGGCGGTCAGCTCGACGCGCAGGTTGTCGATGCCCAGGCCGTAGGCGGCGGCGAGGAAGTGCTCGCAGGTGTGGACCTCGACCTCGCCGATGGCCAGGGCGGTGCGGCGCTGGCGCTGGCACAGGTGGTCGGGGTGCGAGGGGATGCTCGGTTCCCCGGGCAGGTCGGTGCGGACGAAGACGATGCCGGTGTCGGGCGAGGCCGGCCGGAAGGTGACGGTGCAGCTCTCGCCGCTGTGCAGGCCGAGACCGGTGGTGCTGACGTCGGCGGCGATCGTCCGTTGGACATTCACGGCTGCTTCTCCAGCTCGGCCAGGCGCGCTTCGAGCCGGCGCAGGCGTTCGAGGGCTTCGGGCAGCTTGCGCCGCGCCACCTGCTCGACCAGTTCCGTCTTGTTCTCCTGGGCCGGCGAACCGCGCACCACCGCACCGTCCGGCAGGTTCTTGCCCACCCCGCTCTGGGCCGAGACGATGACGTGGCTACCGAGCCGGAGATGACCGGCGATGCCGATCTGCCCGGCGAGGATCACGTGGTCGCCGATGCGGGTCGAGCCGGCGATGCCGGCCTGGGCCATGATCAGTCCGTGCGGCCCGACCTCGACGTTGTGGGCGATGTGCACCAGGTTGTCGAGCTTGCTGCCGGCGCCGATGCGGGTGTGGCTGAAGCGGGCCCGGTCGATGGCGCAGTTGGCGCCGATCTCGACGTCGTCCTCGACGATCACGGTGCCGATCTGCGGGATCTTGCGGTGCACGCCCTCGACCGTGGCGTAGCCGAAGCCGTCGGAGCCGATCACCGCCCCGTTGTGGATGATGACGCGGGCGCCGAGGGTGCAGCGTTCACGCACGCTGGCGTGCGGATACAGCACGCTGCCCGCGCCGACCACGACCTCGGCGCCGAGCACGGCATGGGGATGCAGGATGACGTCGTCGCCCAATCGGCAGTCGTCGCCGACCACGGCGTAGGCGCCGATGCGGCAGCGCGCGCCGAGGCTGACGCGCTCGCCGATCACCGCCGTGGCATGGATGCCATGCGGCGGATGGACCGGCTTGGGTCCGAAGGCCTCGACCAGCTGGGCGAGGGTGTGGTCGGGGTTGGCCACCACCACCTGCACGGCGTGGGGCAGCGGCGGCTGCGCCGCGCCGATCAGCACGCAGCCGGCGCGGGTCGTCGGCAGCAGGCCCTGGTATTTGGGATTGGCGAGGAAGCTGAGGTCGCCCGGCTGGGCGTCGCCGAGGCCGGCCACGCCGGTAAGCACCCGGCTGGCCGCGGCGGCCTCGTCGAGCCCCTGCGCCGGCACGATGCGGCCGCCCGTGGCGGCGGCGAGCTGACCGACGGTCGCGCTCATCGCCCCCGGCATCACCTGCCTCCGGCGGCCGGCTCGGCGGTCTTCTCGGCGAACTTCTGATTGGCGAAGCCGATGTAGGCGTCGGTGATGTCCTGGTCGGCGTCGTAGTAGAGCGCCGTCTGCATCTCCACCCGCAGGTTCATCAGCATGAGGTCGCGGGCGCCGATCTCCTTCTCGGCCGCCTGGACCACGATCTTGATGCCGCGGCTCTTGCAGAACTCGCCGAGCAGGACGATCGCCACCTGGTACTGCTCGCGGATGATGGCTATCTGCCTGCGCTCGAACTCGCCGCTGACGCGGCGGCCATAGGCGTCGCGCCGCGCCTTGGTCGCCTCGAGCTCCTCCTGCAGCTGGCCAAGCTTCTCGTTGCCGGCCGGGATCGCCTCGATCGAGGTGTTGAGCTTCTGGATCACGTCGTCGAATTCCTTCACCCGGGCATCGATCTGGGCCTTCTCCTGCTTGAACAGCTCCATCCTGGCCTGGTAGCTCTTGCTGCCGTTGATCGCGTCGACCAGGCGCAGCACCGCCACCTTGGGCGCATCGCCGCTGTCCCCGGCGTAGGCGGGGGCGAAGGAGGCGAGGAGGAGGAGGGCGAGGAGCAGGCGCATAGGTATCCCGGGGTCGCGGCAGCCTATGGGGGTGGCAGGGGCGGTCACGCAGGATTGCCTACCAGGAGATGTGCGCCGCAAGATGCCCCCCGACCGCCCAGCCCGGATCGTTCAACGTCACCGTGTCGCTGCCGACCCGCACGTCCTCGCGCCAGAAAGGCAGCCAGCCGTCGAGGCTGCCGCCGACGCTCACGCGCTCGCCCATCACCACGCGCACCCCGATGGCTCCGCGCACCACCGCCGTGCTGGCCCGTTCGGGGGTGTATCTCGCCCCATCGCCTTCGACCACGATGCCCTCCTGGCGGCCACCGATGCCGGCCTGGATCCAGGGGACGAAGCGCAGACCGGACCAGTCTGGTGAACGCACCGCCTCCTCCCATCCAGCCGTGACCTGGTCGTGGCGCAGGTCGGCGCCCACCGGAACCGGGCTGGGACCGGCATCGAGACGCAGGCGCCCGTCCGGCTCGGTGCCGAACCGGTAGTCGAGGACCGCGGCGCAGCGCCGGCCGGTGTCCTGATACGGCCAGGGATGCCAACGCAGCTGGATGCCGAAGCCGCCGCCACCGTAGACCGCGAGGTCGTGCTCGAGGGCGAGTTCTGGCGCTGCCGGCGCAACGCCGGGGGCGACGACCAGGCCCAACGAACCGAAGGCCGCACGGGTCTCGACGTTGATGCCCGAGCGCAACTGGTAGCCCCAGGCACCCTCACCCTGCCCGCAGGGGACGACGAAGGTGCCGAGATCAAGCCAGGTGCCGTCTTCATGCCGGCCGGTGGCGGCAGTGGTCGCCCCGCTAGGCTCGCCATCGCGCCAGCGATAGCGTACGCCGGCCCACACCGCGCCCTGCTGGCCGACCAGGCAGAGGCGCGGACCGGCCTCCAGGATGGCTTCGCCGTCGACCGCGTACTGCCCTGCAGCGATCAGCTGCCCCCCCCACCAACCGGTCAGGCCGAGTCCGGCCGGACCGAGCCATCCGGCGACGGCCGAGCCGGTCAGGGCTGGGCGCACCTCATCCTCGCCATCGTAGACCAGGTGCACCTCATCGGCGTTGATCGTGCGATGCACCAGGTTCTGCACCTCTTCACCACCCAGGTTGCCGTCCACGCGCACGCCGCCGCCGATGAAGCCGCCAGCATGCCAACCGGTGGTTGGAGCCGCCCGGCCGAAGGCCCAGCCAGCGACGGCGAGCAGTTCGTCGCTGCGCGTGCCAGCCTCGCGGTCGGTCAGCATCGAGCCGTCGATTGCGAATGTCAGGCCGCCCAGTCGCAGGTGGCCACCCAACGCCGCGGTGCGGAAGTCGTCGCCGTTGCCCAGGCCGTTGGCGAACATGTCGTTGCTGCTGTTGAGGCCCGCCACCGGCAGGGCTCCGGCAGGGCCTGGCTCGGGCGCGCCGGCAACGGCGGCATGGGCCGCCGGCAGGCACGCGGCTGCCAGCGCCCAGCGGCCGGCGGCCAGGACCCAGTGGCCAGGGGCCAGCGCGCGCATCAGAACCGCCTCGCGATCGGCACCCGCCGGCCCATGCCGAAGGCCTTGCGCGAGACGCGCAGGGCCGGCGCAGCCTGGCGGCGCTTGAATTCGCTGACCTCGACCAGGCGGATCACGCGGTCGACGATCGCCGGATCCTCGCCGGCCGCGATGATCGCCTCGCGATCGCGATGCTCCTCGACGAAGGCCTCGAGGATGCGGTCGAGCACCGGGTAGGGCGGCAGCGAGTCCTGATCGGTCTGGTTCTCGCGCAGCTCGGCGCTGGGCGCCTTGTCGATCGAGGCGACCGGGATGCGCTCGACCCCGGCCCGCGCATTGATGCGGCGGGAGAGGTCCCACACCGTGGTCTTGTAGACGTCCCCGATCGGCGCCAGGCCGCCGTTCATGTCGCCGTAGATCGTGCAGTAGCCGCAGGCGAGTTCGCTCTTGTTGCCGGTGGTCAGGGCCATGGCGCCAAGCTGGTTCGCGGCCGCCATCACCAGGGTGCCACGCAGGCGCGACTGCAGGTTCTCGCTGGTCAGGCCCTGCGGCCGGCCGCCCGTCACCGGGGCCAGGGCCGCCATACCCTGGGTGTACAGGCCGGAAATGGCGATCTCGTGCGCGGTGATGCCCAGCCGGCCGGCCAGGGCGCGGGCGTCGGTCACCGAACCGGAGCTGCTGTACGGGCCGGGCATGAGCAGGCCGGTGACGCACTCGGGACCGAGGGCATCGGCCGCCAATGCCGCGACCAGCGCGCTGTCGATGCCGCCGGAGAGGCCGAGGACGACGCGCTTCTGCGCCGTCTTGCGGCAGTAGTCGCGGATGCCGGTGACCAGGGCGGCATGCAGGTCGTCGAGCGGATGCGGCTCGACCGGCGCGCTCACGCGGGCGGCGAGGTCGATAGTCCAGATGCCGGCCTGCCAGCGCGGTGCGGCGCCCAGCCACGAGCCGTCGGGCGCGACCGCGGCGGAGTCGCCGTCGAACAGCAGTTCGTCATGCCCGCCGACCTGGTTGACGTAGACCACCGGCGCGCCGACCCGCTGGGCGACGGCCTGCAGGAGGCGGTGACGCACCGCCGGCTTGCCCAGGTGCCAGGGCGAGGCGCTGGCATTGACCAGCACGTCGCAGCGGCCGACCAGCTCGGCGACCGGATCCTGCTGGTAGGCGACGCCGGCGAAGTCGGCGCTCCAGATGTCCTCGCACACGCTGAGTCCGATGCGCTTGCCAGCGACCTCGACCACGCAGGGACGGTCACCGGGGCGGAAGTGGCGGCGCTCGTCGAAGACGTCGTAGGTCGGCAGCAGGCGCTTGCGATAGCCTGCCTCCACCGTGCCGCCGCGCAGCAGCACGAGGCTGTTGCCCAGCGCCGGGCCGACGCCGGGCTCCAGCGGCTCGACGCAGCCGACCAGGGTCGGCACCGCGACCAGCCTGGCCAGGGCCTGGACTGTCGCCCACTGGCGTGCGACCAGCGCCGGCCGGTCGAGCAGATCGCGTGGCGGATAGCCGCCGAACATCGCCAGCTCGGGAGTCAGCAGCAGGTCGGCGCCGGCGGCGCGGGCCTGCTCGCTGGCCAGGGCGATGGCGGTCATCGCCCCTTCGAGGTCGGCGATGGTCAGGTCGAGCTGGGCGATGGCGATGCGCACGG
>JAIFKN010000277.1 GCA_020049615.1 bacterium
GTACCTCCCTCCGATCGGCTCGCCGGCTAGTCTATCCCTACGGCATGGACCACAAAGAAGGTCTTGATTCGGTGGTAGTATCTTTGTCGCAACTCGATTTCGTCGCCTACGCTCCGAAACCGTGGGCGGATGGGCTTCGCCCATTGTATCCGCCCACCGCCGCTCGGCGGCCGGTCGGCGCTACGCGCCTCCGATTTCTCGTCAGTCAGGGCTTCTTGACCGCCGGCTTCGCCTCGGCCTTGGCCTCGACCCGGGGTAGCTCGGCCGGCAGGATGCCGCCGACGTCGACCGGCGGGACGTCGGCGGCCGGCATCGGCGGGACGATCGCGTAGCGCAGCACCAGGGCGCAGGTGAGGCTGAACAGGCCGATGATCATGGCCGAGCGGCCGCGTTCAAACCAGCGTGTCGAGGCGACATCGGCCTGGTCGCGCTGCACCGCGGCGAAGACCTGCTCCTGGTTGACCTCGATCTTGGTGCCGCAGCGGCGGCAGTAGCGGGTGCCGATGGGATTGTCGTGACCACACGATTGGCAGGGGATCATGGCAGGCCCTCGACCGCCTTGGGCCAGGTGCGGCCGATCGCCTCGCGCCGCCGTGGCAGCAGGGCCGCGGTCGCCCGGACCACCGCGTCACGCTCGTCCTTCAACGCCTCGCCAAGCCTGAGCATGGCGTCGTCGGTGACGGTCGGCGAACTGGCGGCCAGGAGGAAGAGCAGGGCGGGAGACTCCTTGGCCTTGGGCAGCAGCAGCAGCAGCGCGCCGGCGTGGGCACGGGTCTCGGAGACCTTGCCGGCCTGCCACGCGCGGCGCAGCAGCACGGTGTGGGCGGCACGCAGCACGCTGAGGTGCGGCGGCGGTTCGCCCTCCTCGGCCTTGAGCCGGCCGGGATCGCGGCCGGCGTTGGCCGCCGCGATCGCCTCGAGCAGCCGTCCGTCGGCGGTGCCGGACAGTTCGACGTCGGCCGGCTTGCCGGCGGCGAGGCGCATCAGTCCGATGGCGGCGAGCACCGCCTGGCGGTCGGCGAGGCGCTGGCAGCGGGTGGCGACCCAGACCAGGCGGTCGAGGGCGGCGCCGTCGGACGGGTCTGCGGCGAGCAGGGCCGGGGTCGGCTCGTCGGGCACGCGGGCGGCCGCCGCCGTGGCCAGGCTCCGCGCGCTCTTGACCGTGCCGCGGCGCAACTGGTCGAAGGCCTCGCCGGTCTCGCTGATGGCGAGCCAGCGCTGGACGCCGCCCCAGGCGATCGCCGCCGCCAGGAGGATGAGGATGAGACCGCCGCCGAGCATGGCGAAGCCGATGGCATTGCGCTGCGAGGACGTCATTCGCGCACCTTGCCCAGGATCTGGTCGGGACCGATCACGCCCATGACCAGGCTGTCGCGCCGGTGCTCCTTGGTGAGCACGAAGTAGTGCCCGGCCGGCACGGTCATCGGTCCGATGTCATGGATGTCGCGGTAGGGGCCGTATTCATGCCAGTTCCGCGCCTCCTGCCCGTCGACCAGCAGTTCGCCTCCGCCCAGGCGCACGGTGTTGCCGGGCAGGGCGGCGATGAAGGCGAAGCTGATGTCCTCGGGGCCGTCGCCGAAGCGGTAGGCGAGCACATCGCCGACGAGGTAGGGCGGGGGGTTGAGCCACACGCCCGTCATCGGCACCAGACCGCCGATGTCATCGAAATCCGGAGGTACCTGCGCCCGCCGCAGCCAGGCCGGCAGCCAGGTGGCGGCCGCGACCAGGCCGATGACCAGGACGGCGAACCAGAGGAGCGTGCGGATGGCCCAGATCACGCCCCCGGTGTCGCGTCAGGCAGCGGTGGATGAAGCCCGCTGGCGTTCCAGTCGGACTGGGCGTGTCATCCGGGGGCGTGCCCCTTCCGCCCTGAGCCGCGGTGCCAGCATGCCAGGCATGACCTCCTGGCCCGCCTTGCCGCAGCCTGCACGACTAATCGTCATCTCCGGACCGAGCGGCGCCGGCAAGAGCACGGTGATCCAGCGCGCCTGCGCCATCGAGCCACGCCTGGTCCGCTGCCTCAGCTGCACCACGCGGGCCCCGCGCGGAAGCGAGCGCGACGGCGTCGACTACTGGTTCCTCGCCCAGGAGGAGTTCGACCGCCGCGCCGCCGCCGGCGGCTTCCTCGAGCACGCCGTGGTCTTCGGCAAGGCGAGCTACGGCACGCCGCGCGCCTTCGTCGAGCAGCAGCTGGCGGCCGGCAACAGCGTGATCAAGGACGTCGATGTGCAGGGCGCGGGGCAGATCCGCGCCAGCTTCCCGCAGGCGGTCCAGGTGTTCCTCATCCCGCCCGACCCGGCCGAGGTCGAGCGCCGGCTGCGCGGTCGGGGCACCGACGCCCCCGAAGTGGTCGCCCGCCGTCTGGCCGAGGCCGAGCGCGAGGTCGCGCGCTGGCGGGACTACGACTACCTGATCGTCAATGCCGAGGTCGAGCGCGCCGCCGCCGATCTGCTGGCGGTGCTGCGCGTCAGCGCGCTCAGGATCCCGCCGCGCTGAACGGCCGGGCGAGGGCCCAGCCGGCCCAGCAGGCGAGCAGGCACGCCAGCATCGAGCCGACGGCGTAGCCGGCGGCGGCGCCGTAGCGCTCGCCCTGCAGCAGCGTCAGCGTCTGCAGGCTGTAGGCCGAGAAGGTGGTGAAGCCGCCGAGGACGCCGGTGATCAGCAGAAGACGCAGCGATTCGCGGCCGAGCAGCGCCGCCGCTGCACCGATGGCCAGGCCGCCGAGGAGGTTGACCGCCAGCGTGCCCCAGGGGAAGCCGGGCCCGGTGCGCTCGTCGATCCAGCCGGCCAGGGCCCAGCGCGCGACGCCACCGGCGGCGGAACCCAGGGCGACGAGCAGGATCGGCGGCATGGCGGAGGTTAGAAGGCGATGCGGCCGCGCAAAGCCGCGAACGGAGCGGCCTCGAGCGCCAGGCCGTTGCGGCGGGCGTCGGTGCTGTCCTCGGCCTCGCCCAGCCGGCGGGCGGTGGCGACGCCGGCCAGCGCGTCGAACTGGACCATCGGTCCGAAGCCGAGGCGCACGCCGCCGGACCACTCCCACTGGCTGAGCTCGAGGCGGTCGTCGTTGCGCGCGCGATCGGCGCGCCGCCACTGCTGGCGGTTCCACTTCGCCTCGCCGAAGACCCGCCACGGGCCGTCGATGCGGTGCTCGGCGGAGACGGATGGCAGCGGTCCGAGCACGGCGTTGACCCGCCAGGCATCGGCGCGGTAGGTGATGACCGAGAACGGCACGCCCAGCAGCAGCATCCACGATCCGCGCGTGCCCTGCCAGGCGACCAGCGGCAGCACCGGCACATCGCCGAAGATGACGCGATCGGCGTCGTAGTTCAGCGCCAGCAGGAGGCCGTCGGCGCCCTCGTCGCCGAGGCCGATGCGGGTGAACACCGTGGCGGTGCCGCCCCACGTCATGCCATCGGCCACCGACGGCTGGCCGTCGCGCGTGGCGGTGGCGGTGGTGCCGACCACGCTGCCGCCGCCGAGCAGCCGCTTCCACGTCGCGCCGAGACCGGCGTCGAGGTACGCCCCGTCCGGCGCGGCCCCGCCGGGCAGGACGGCATCGCCGACGATGCCGGTGCGCGCCGCGCGCACGTTCAGCCAGCCCTCGTCGCGCTCGCCGCGCAGGCCCAGCCACGATCCGGCGAACATCTCGTGATCGAAGGCGAGGCTGCCGCCGCCGTCACGGTCGTCTGCCTCGCCCTGGGCGCGCAGCTCGCCTGCCAGCCGCCACGACATGTCGGGCGGGGTCGGACGCGGACTGAAGGCGGTGAAGAGCTCCTCGACCGCGCCGACGGCGGCGCACAGGCAGAGCAGGGGCAGGACGCGCATGCGGCGAGGCTGCGGGACGGACGTGGAGGGCAAGGTGCGAAACCTTGACCATCCGTCCGCCGGCGGCGAAGCTCCGCCGTGCGCCAGCTCATCCTGCTCGTCATCCCGGCCACCGCCTGCGCCGCCCAGCTCGAGGTGCTGTCGTTGCTCAGCTGGCAGCGCCTGCCGGTGGGCGACCGGGCGATGGCCGAGGGCGGCGCGGTCGTGGCGCGGATCAACGGGCCGTCGGCCGGCTATGGCAACCCGGCCGGTCTCGCCGATCTCGCCATGCCGACGGTCAGCGGTACGGTCGACGTGCTGGAATACACCCGGGTGGCCTCGCGCACGCCTGGTGGAACCGCAGCCACCGCCGACGATGTGGGATTGAAGCCCAACCTGGTCGGTTTCGCCAATGCGCTCGAGGGCGGCGCCGGCGGCTGGGCCTTCACCCTGGCCAGCCCGCTCACGTGGAGCTCGGGCCTGGAGGTGCGCACCGACACTTCGACCGGCTCGCGCCGCGACGACGGCCGCTCGACCCTGGAGATGACCGCGGTGGGGCTGACCTGGGGCCGCCGGCTGGCGCCGAGCCTCTGCGCCGGCCTCGGCCTTGAAGCCTGGCTCACCGACTACCGCTTCGATACCGGCACCTCGGCCCAGGACGCCACCAGCGTGCTGACCGCCACCTACACGGAACGTGGCCGCCAGACCGCGCTGCGCGGTGTGTTCGGGGTGCAGTGGGCGGGAGACGGCTGGCAGCTCGGCGGGCTGCTGCGCACGCCCGGACTGCTGCTGCTCGGCCAGGGCTCGATCAGCGGATCGTCGACCAGCGGCAACGGCACCACCACCAGACAGACCGACATCAGCGACGATGACGCTGCTTTCGCCGTGCCGCTGCCCTGGCAGCTGGTGATCGGCGCGGCCTGGATGCCGGCGGCGATCCCCGGCCTCGAACTGGAGGCGGACCTCGACATCCATGCTGGCAGCGACGCCGAGGATGTCTTCGGTCAGGCAGCCGGCCTGTCGATCTCGATGACGGGCGCGGTGCGCACCGTCCAGGGTGTCAGCCAGGCGGCTCGCACCGTCGATCTGCGGCCGGTGGTGAATCCACGCTTCGGCCTGCGCTACCGCTTTCCCGGCACCCTGTTCGACCGCACCATCTACGGCCACCTGGGCGGCTACATCGAGCGCAGCCCGGTCGACAGCTCGGAGGTGTTTTCGCAGCTCGATCTGCTCGGCGGCACCGCTGGGGTGTCGTTCGAGAAGGGACCCATGCAGGTGACCATCGCCGCTGCCTACGTCACCAGCGGGACGGTCCAGGACGCCCTCGGCTACGTGTCCTCGCCTGGCTCCGGGATCAACCCCGAGCTCGATGATACAGACGCCAGCTACGCCGTGCGCACGTTCTCGATGAGCCTGGGTTCCAGCTACCGGTTCTAGCCGGGTTCAGCCCTTCGGAGGAATGATCTGCGTCGGCAGGGTGCCGTCGCCAACCGGAGCCGGCTGCGCCTCGACGGCCGATGCCGGGGTGGCGGCTGGGGCGGCGGGTGTGGCGGGCTGACCAGCCTCTTCGAGCTTGGCCTCCTCCTCCAGCTCCTTGGCCAGCTTGTCGAGGTCCTCGAGGTCCTCGTCATCCCAGTAATCGTCTTCGCGGACGAGCAGGTAGGTCAGCATGCCTCCGCCGATGAACAGGTTGAGGCAGTAGCCGAGGACCAGGGCGCCGATCAGGGTCTGCCAGAAGCCGCCGACCAGGCCGGAACCCCAGCGGTAGAAGGGTTCGGTCTCCTGGCGCACGCCCCAGAAGCCGGGCTGTTGGGCGCCCATCGGCCGCAGGCCGGCGACCTGCATGACCACATCGACCGGATTGATGACGAAGCTCAGGCCGCGGTCGGCGATCTCCTGGGCGCGGTCTTCGACCCGGGTCGGGTCGCTGCGACCGCTCTCGGCGCTCCACGCCGGCTGCTGCGCGGCGACGAAGCGCAGGTAGCCAGTGGCTGCGGAACTGATGCCGAAGGCGAAGAGCATGAAGAAGACGGTCAGGACGAGGCTGGCGACCAGGATGTGCGGCCGGGTGCCGACCGCCTCGATGGTGTCGACGACGTTGTCGAACCAGCCATGGCGGCGCACCGCGACGATGGCCGGGAAGACGAAGGTGCTGAACAGGACGGCCAGCAGCAGCAGCAGGCCGAAGATGGCGGCGCAGAAGCCGAGCGGGTAGAGCAGGCCGTACAGCGCGCCGCCGGCGTAGGGGATCGAGCCGACGAACATCGGGAACGAGCAGGGCGGCCAGGAACACCGGCACCAGCACGGCCGCCAGGACGCGGCCCTTGAACTGGCCGAACGCCTCGCCGAAGGAGAGGAACTCGTCGTCGAGCAGATCGGCCTTCATGAACACCGCGACCAGGGTGGCGCCGACCCCGAACACGCTGAGGCCGACCAGCAGGAACGCGCTCCAGACCGGCCACCACCAGGCACCGAGCTCGGGGCTCAGGCGGCCGAAGAGATGGACCCACAGGCCGAGCACGACCAGGGTGACGGCCGACACCAGCATGCACTTGGGCTTGAACGCCAGCATCGGCGCCGTGAACAGGTCCTTCCAGCCCCACTTGCGCGGCTCGGGCTTCCACTCGGCGGGTGGCTGGGCGGTCTCGGGCTTGGCGGCATCGGGCTGCTGCTGGTCGCTCATGGCGGGGCAGGCTAGGGGATGCGGTGGGCGCGGCAACGATTCCCATTGCCCCAGGATCCCCGTTGCCCCGGGGGGCAATCAGCCTCCAGCCTCCGCGGCGATGAGAGGTCCTTGGCACCCCTTCCCGCATCCTGTATAGATCGGGACATGGAGGACGATCGTCTCGTCCAGCTGGCGCTCTCGCGCGGCTACGTCACACCCGAGCAGGTCGAACGCGCCAAGGCCGAGCAGAAGTCGCTCGCCGATCGCGGCATCGATCACGGTGTCTATTTCCTGCTGCAGGACCTCGGTTTCCTCGCCGAGGCCGACGCCCGCGACCTGCGCCGTTCGGTCAGCTCATCGGCGATCCGCGCTCTCGAGGTCGAGGGGTTCGTCATCCAGGGCCGGCTCGGCAGCGGTGGCATGGGCGACGTCTTCCGTGCCAGCCACCCCGATGGGCGCAAGGCGGCGGTGAAGCTCCTCTCCGGAAAGCTGGCCAAGAGCGAGGAGTACGTGCGCCGCTTCCTGCGCGAGTCGCGCGCGATGCAGCGCCTGTCCCACCCCAACATCGTCGGCGTGTTCGGTTCCGGCGAGAGCCTGGGTACGCGCTACATCCTCATGGAACTGGTCGACGGGCCGAGTCTGAAGTCCTGGCTGGTGGAAAAGGGCAAGCTCGATCCCGGACATGCCGCCGTGCTGCTGCGGCAGATGGCCGAGGCGCTTGACGCGGCCTGGAGCCACGGCGTGCTGCACCGCGACGTCAAACCGGCGAACATCCTGCTCGGGCCGCCGCCACCCGGCTCGGGCGAGCCGTTCCACGCCAAGCTCTGTGATTTCGGCCTCGCCCGCCTCGGTCCTGACGCAGGTGAAGCCGACCTGTCGCACGGTGGCCTCACCGGCACCGGTCTGGCCCTCGGCACGCCGCACTACATGAGCCCCGAGCAGGCCAGCGGCGAGCACGATGTCGACCAACGCGCCGACATCTACGGACTCGGCGCCACCCTCTACCACGCCCTGCTCGGCCAGACCATGTACAGCGGCAAGAGCTCGGCGGTGATCATGTACAAGCAGGTCACCGAGAACGTCGATCTCGACCTGCTGCGCCAGGCCGGGGTCGCGATCTGCTCGGCGCCATGCTGCAGAAGCGTCGCAGCGCGCGCATCGCCACCTGGGCCGAGGTGCTGGCGCGCGCCAGGGTCCTGGCGCCGGGCGGGGCGGCGCCGGCGGTCAGGCCGGCCGCTCCCCCGCCGGCCGCGCCCCCCGCACCGCCCACTCCTCCACCCGCGCCTCCGCCTGCAGCCAGTCAGGCGGCCCCGGTCGCTCCGCCTGCGGCCGCGGCCGACCGCTCCAGCCTCGGCCGGATGGTCCTGGTCAGACGATAGCCCTCCTCGTCGCGGTCGCCGTCGGGTGGGCGTTGTCGCGAGGACAGCCCGCCGCGGTCGGCCCCGACGGCCTCGCTGCGGCCCTCGCCGCGGTCGGACAGGGTGGCGAGGCGTCCCGCACCATCACCCTCCTGCCCGGCACCTATCCCGGGACATTGCGGCTTGGCGCGGCTCATCGTGGCCTGCGTCTGCGCGCCGCCGGTCCGGGCGTCGAACTGGTCGGACAGGGGCAGTCGCCTGCCCTGCGCTGCGAGCCGGGACTGCTCGATGCGCGGCTGGACGGCGTGCTGCTGCGCGGCGGGGGCGACGTCTCCCTGGAGACGGTGGGCGCCTGTGAACTGCACCTCGCCGCCGTCCGCCTCGACGGCGGGCTGCTGGTGGGCGGCGGCTCAGTGGTGGCCCGCCAGACCCAGATCAGCGGGCGTGTCCAGGTCGGCGACCGGGGCATGTTCGATTGCGCCGCCGGTCGCATCACCGGGCCGGTGACGGTCGAGCGCGCCGACCTGCGTCTGGCGGGCACCGTGCTGCATGGCCGTCTGAGCGTGCGCTCCGGTTCGGTGGCCTGCGATGCGGTGCGGGTCCAGACCGGGGAATCGCCTGCGGTCGCGCTTGAGCATGCGCGCTGCACCGCGGTGGATCTGCTCATCGCCGCTGGGGGCGTGGGCATCGAGGCGCGCGGCTGCGACCTCGCCGAAGTGCGCGGCCTGACCGTGACCGGTCCTGGGCCGTCGCTCGTCTGGGAGGGCGAGCGCCAGGCCGCGTGGCGCTGGGAACGCTTCGCCCTCGATACCCCGCCTCGTGGGCTGCCCGGCGTCCTGCCGGCCGGTCCCGGCGCCGATCCCACCCGCCTGCCACCCTGAACCCAGCCTTGCACCGCGCCCGCCCCCGGGCTAGACCAAGCCAACCAGCGAGGATCGCATGCCCAAGACCGTGCTTGTCGTTGATGATAGCGCCATGATGCGCAAGATCGTGATCAAGAACCTCAAGGACTGCGGCTACGACGTGACCGTGGTCGAGGCAGGCGACGGCAAGGAGGGGCTCGACAAGTTCGCCGCTGGCGGCGTCGACCTAGTGCTGTCCGACTGGAACATGCCCAACATGGACGGCCTGACCATGGTGCGGGAGATCCGCAAGCTCGACCCCGAGAAGAAGGTGCCGGTGATCATGATCACCACCGAGGGCTCGGCCGACAAGGTCAAGGACGCCGTCCTCGCCGGGGCGAGCAACTACCTGGCGAAGCCGTTCACTGCCGAGCGCTTCAAGGAGAAGCTGGGCAAGATCCTTGGTTGAAGGCACCGCCATTGCCCCAGGGGTCAGGGGTCAGGGGTTAGGGCCGTAAGGCTGGATCGTTACGGACCACCACGGCGTTACGAACCACGGCCCCGAACGCGATACCGGCACCGCGCCACGACCCCAAACCCTCACCCCCAACCCTTGTGGCAATGACCGTGGCCATGACCCCAACCATCCTGGTCGTTGACGACGAGCCATCCATCCGCCAAGCGGTGGTACGGGCCTTTGCGGATCTGACGGTGCGCGAGGCCGAGACCTGCGCCCAGGCGCTGGAGCTTGCCCGCGAGGCCTATCCCGACCTGTGCATCCTCGATCAGAGGCTGCCTGACGGTTCGGGCATCGACCTGGTCGCCCGCCTCAAAGGCATCGACCCCGACCTGCCGGTCGTGCTGCTGACCGGGCACGGGTCGGTCGACCTCGCGGTCGAGGCGCTCAAGGTCGGCGTCGCCGATTTCCTCGAGAAGCCGTTCCCGCTCGAACGTCTGCGCACCACGGTGCGCAACCTGCTGGAGAAGCAGGCCCTTGGCCGCCAGGTGAAGCGGCTGTCCGGGCGCAACGACGGCCGCAGCAGGATGGTCGCGCAGAGCGCGGCGATGAAGAAGGTCCTGGCCCTGATCAAGCGCGTCGCCGGGGTGCCCTCGACCACGGTGCTGATCCAGGGCGAGAGCGGGGTCGGCAAGGAGCTGGTCGCCAAGGCCATCCACGAGCGCAGCGCGCGCGCCGACAAGGCCTTCGTCGCGATCAACTGCGCTGCGTTGTCGGAGCATCTGCTCGAGGCCGAGCTGTTCGGCTATGAGAAGGGCGCCTTCACCGGCGCCGACAGCAAGGGCAAGTCGGGCCTCTTCGAGGTCGC
>JAIFKN010000060.1 GCA_020049615.1 bacterium
CGAGTCAACCAGAGCACGTGGCCGTCGCTAGCCCTTGTTAGTCCTGCGTTGCTCAGTCACGGGAACTGAAAGGGCTCGTCGGTCCCAGGCCGCTCAGGCGTAGGCGAACGCCACCTCGACCTGCACCTCGGCGCTGGTCGACAGGGCGACCGGACAGGCCCGCGCGGCCCGCTCCAGCTTCTCGCGCTCGGCCGGGGTCAGCGAGGCCGGCATGGCGAAGCGCAGCACCAGCCGGGCGATGCGGCGCGGCGGCGCCGGGGTCATGTGCTTCTCGATCGCCACGGTGAAGCGGCCGAGGGCGATGCCGTCGCGCTTGGCGACGATGCCCATGATCGTGCTCATGCAGGTGCCGTATGAGGTCGCCATCAGGTCGGTCGGACTGAACGACTCGCCCCTGCCATGGTTGTCGACCGGCGCGTCGGTGATCAGGCGGACTCCGCTCGGGCCGTGCACGGCCTCGCAGCGCAGGTCGCCGAGGTAGGTCAGGGAGATGGGGACCATGTCATTGCCTCTGTACGCGGTTCACGCGGCAAGCGCCAAGGAAAGCCATACGACCGCCTCGGCCATGAGAAGGAAGTTCAACCAGCGCCAGCTGCTGTCGGTGCCGAGGATCGCCGCCGCCGAGCCCCACAGCGCCGCCGGCCACCACGCCCACGGCGAGGACGAGGCGAGCAGCAGGCCGACCGACGGTAGCTGGAGGGCATGCACCACCGCCAGCCGGCGCCAGCGCGGACCACCGCTCACGGATGCGGGTCCGGCGCCAGGATGGCCAGCAGTTCGGCGGCAGCGCGCTCGGGATCCGCCGCCCGGCACACCGCCGCCGCGACCGCGGCGCCATGCGGCAAGCGCGGACGCAGCTCACGCAGCCTCGCCGCATCGAGCCCGCCGATAGCGTAGCTGGGGATGCGCAGGCCGGCGCGCACCGCGTCGAGCAGTTCGGGTCCGCGGCAGGGCTCGTGCGGCTTGGTCGCGGTGGCGAACATCGGCCCGAGCCCAAGGTAGTCGGCGGTCTGCTGGCCGGCGGCGGCCTGGGTCGGGGTGTGGGCGGAGACGCCGATGGAACAGCGCGGGCCGACCACCGCGCGGACATCGTGCGGATCGAGGTCGTCCTGGCCGACATGGATGCCATCGGCCTCGATGGCGCGGGCCACCGCGACGTGGTCATTGACCACGAACAGACCGCCGGCGGCGCGCACTGCGTCCTGCACCCGCCCCGCCAGCTCGCGGTAGGCGCGCTGGCCCAGGGCCTTGGCGCGCAGCTGCACCACGCCGGCGCCGCCGCGCACCGCAGCCGCGGCGACCGCCACGGCATCGTCGCACAGGGTCGTATCGACCAGGACGTACAGGCGGGCCTGCCACAGCTTCCAGGCGGGCAGTCGCGAAAGGATGTCGCTCTCCAGGCGGTAGACGCGGTAGCGCGCCGCCTCGGCCTGGCGCCACGCCCCGCCACCGAGCTTGAGCCCCTCCTCCAGGGCGCGCAGCGCCTCCTGGGCGCGGGCGGCATTGGCCCGCACCACCGCCACCGGGCTGGCGCGCACGCCCTCGTCGCCGGACTTGATCGCCTCGCCGACATCGCCGGCGGAGTCGCGCCATGCCACCGCACCAGCGGGGACGGCGGTACGCACCGCGTGGCGCAGTTCCTTGGCGGCGGTGGCGGCGGCGGCGTCATCGAGCAGGAACCGGGCCACGTCCTCGAGCGCGCGCAGTCCTTCGGCGGCGCGATTGGCATTGGCGTCCAGCAGACGTTCGAGCGATCGGCCGCTCACGGTCCGCTTTCAGTCGGCGGCTGCACGGCCTCGACGCCTTTCGCCGCCCAGGCGCGCAGACGCGGCCACAGGTATTCGCGGCCGAGGATGCGCACGGTGGCGGCGATCGGCACCGCCAGGATCAGACCCAGCACGCCGAGGATCTTGCCCGAGAGCAGCAGGGCGATGATCAGCCACACCGGATGGACCTCGACCTCGCGGCCGAGGATCCACGGGATCAGCACCGCCTCGGTCGCCTGGACGAGGCCGTAGACGACGAAGACCAGCGCCCCGTCGACCGGCGATGCGGTGGGCTGGATCATGGTCAGGACGACGGCCGGCACGGCCAGGGCGATGCCGGCGAGCGGGATCGGGGTGGCCAATCCGAGCAGCACGCCGAAGAGGACACCGTACGGCACCTTGACCCCGAACAGCTGCAGGGTGAGGAAGCCGGCGACGCCGACCATGGCGCACAGCAGGCAGATGATCAGGCGGCCGCGGAAGAAGGCCGACACTGCGCGCTCGATCTCACGCACGATGCGCAGCGTCCCGTCCTTGTGCTTGGCAGGGATGAAGTCCTTGATCCCGGTGCGGATGGCCGGCATGGCGAGGATGAGGAAGAAGGCGTAGATCGGTACCAGGATGGAATCGAGGAGGAAGCCGCCGATCGCACCGATGTTGCTGAGCGAATCCTCGGCCCAGCCGCCGATGCGCTCGGGGACGCGGTCGAGGTTCGCGCGGACCGCGTCCTCGATCTTGCTCATCGCCAGGGCGATGGCTTGCCCCCCGACCGCGCTCTCGCCACCACGCAGTTCGGTGAGCAGTTCCTTGGCCGAGACCGATCCGGAGCGTTCCGCATCTTCGAGCAGACGCAGGTCGGCGATCGCCGCGGCCCGCTCCTCGGCGGTCAGACGGCTGGTGGCCGACGTGCGCAGTCGCGATACCAGTGGAGCCAGCTCGGGGTCATCAGCCCCGCCACGCAGGGTGCGGATGGCGATGACCATGCGGTGATGCGCATCCGCCCAGGTACGCCCGAGAGCGTTCAACGGAGCCGACAGCTGCGGACGCCGGACCACCACAGCCTCGATGTCAGCCGCTGCCGGTCCGGGCCAGCTTGGATTCCACGCCGTCGGGGCATCGGCCGGCGCCGCGGCGGGAGGATCGCCGCCGGCCAGCAGCCGGGCGATCTCCAGCCGTACGACCCGGGTCTCCTGCTGATAGACCGTGAGCAGGGCCAAGCCCGTGTCATCGACGGTCAGGTTGGCCATGCGCTTGAGCGACTGCTGGCGGTCCTCGATCCAGCCGGTGGCGCGACTGATCACCGACGGGTCGCAGGTGCCGTTGCGGTTGAGGTCGGTGAACGGCTCACCGGCGTCCCAATGGCCATTGCTGTCGCGGTCGACGAAGGGTTCTCCACGCGCCACCTGGTTGGCCAGCTCGGCGCTCTGCTTGGCCAGCAGCGGCACGATCAGGGCGAGACCGCCGAAGGCGACGATGCTGGTGCCGGCGAAGAGGGCGACAGCGGCGAGCCAGCGGCCAAGACCGACCCGGCGCGAGATGAGGTCGACCAGCGGCGTAAGGACGTAGGCGATGACGAAACCGATCGCCACCGGCACAGCCACATCAAGCACGGCATTGACCACCGGCAGGGTGATCGAGGCGGTCTCGCGCAGGGCGAACGAGCACATCGCCACCGTGGTGGCGATGAGCAGGACCTTGACCCAGGGATGGCTGAGCAATTCGTTCATGGTGCCTTGATGCCAAGCCTGGGACCGCACGCCGCTGGCGCGCTCGGATGAGCTGAACACCACCCATTGCCCCGGGTGCGCGAGACGCGCGCCGTCCCAGGGGTGCCTGAGCGCATCTTCAATTGTCGCTCAAGCCCAGGCGTTTGCGCACGCAGACGCGCAGGGCCTCGGCCAGCGGCTCGTGCCCGGAGAAGTCCTCCTGGCGGTCGTCCGGCTGCTTGGTGAAGATGCCGTGCTCGATCAGGGCGAAGGTGATCTCGCCGATGTCCTCGTTGCGTCTGATCCCCCAGCTGGAGAGCACAAGGTCGCCGAGCAGGCCGTAGCGGTTGGCGGCGAGGTCCACCGCGCCCTGGATCAGTTCGCGCGCCGTGAGATGCCGGGCCGGACCGGTGGCGTCCTCGGAACGGAACAGTTTGACCGCATGGGTCAGGGATTGACCGATGAAATGGAACCCCTCGACATGGTAACGACCATCGTCCTGGGCGACACTGCCGAGATCGGGTTTCAGGGCCATGTCCTCATAATCCCGATCCGCGCCGCGAGGCAAGCCGACTCACTGCGGCTTGGCGGCGAGGCGCTTCAACTGCTCGACCTGCGGATCCACAGCCACGATCACGCGCTTCGGGCCGGGCCCGAGCAGCACCGCCATCGGCAGCACCGGCAGCCGCCAGGGTGTAAGCGTCTCATCGCTGACGCGGGTCCAACGCACCTCCACCCCCCAGGCGCTGGCGACGGTGCTGGCGGCAAGGAGGTCGCCAGCCGTGGCCACGGCGACAGTGCGGACGCGATCTCCGCCGGCATCCCGCAATGGCACCAGCCAACTCTCGGCGGCCGCATCGGGCATGCCGAGGAAGGCGAGCAGGATGAAGGAGGCATCCGGGATGCCGGTCCCGCCCGTAACCACGGTTCCTGGCAGCGACGGCGCGGACTGGCCGACCGTCTCGTGGAACTCGACCCGACGCAAGGCGCCGAATTCCGGCACGAGTTCCTCAAGCTGCATGGCGATGGGCCGGGCCTCCGCCAGGCGGCCGAGCCGTAGCAGGGCCGCGACCCGCACCGCCTTGCCGGCGTTGCGGTAGGCCGGTGCCGGCAGGATCTCGAGCCGGTCGAGCAGTTGCAGCACTTCCTCGGGACGGCCATGCACCAGGGTCCACTGCGCCAGCAGATACAGCGGCTTGTTCTCGTAACGGGTGCCACGGCACGCCTCAAGGTCCCGGCGCAGGCGCGGCCCGAAGGCGATCTCGGCCTGCGCCTTGTCGGTCGGGGAGAGGTCGCCGATGGCGCGGATGTCGGCCTCCAGGATTCGCGAGATCTCGGCAGCGTCGGCCGGATCGGCCATCGAAGGCGCAGGCAGGCGTTCGTCGCCGCAACCGGCGGCGAGCAGCATGGTCGCGAGAAGACTGATGGTCCGGAGCCTGGGCATGGCTGGACTGTGCGCCCTGGCGCGGCGACGGCAACCCAACCTGCGCTTGAACGGACCAGGGTCTGGGGCGTAATAGTGCCATGCAGCTCTGCCGCAGCGGCCCGCCCGGGCATGAACGTCCCTGCCTGGTCGATGCAGCCGGCGTACGGCGCGACGCCTCGGCCGTGGCGGTCGACTGGGATGCGGCCTGGTTCGCGGCCGGCGGTCTGGATCGCTTGCGCCGTCTCGACCCCCTCGCCTTGCCGGCGGTTGCGGATGGCGAGCGCTGGGGACCAGCCGTTTCCCGGCCGGGCAAGATCGTCGCCATCGGGCTGAACTACCGCGACCACGCCGCCGAGACCAAGGCGCGCATCCCGACCGAGCCGGTGGTGTTCATGAAGGCGACCACCGCCCTGTGCGGTCCCTACGACGACATCATCCTGCCCGAAGGCAGCCAGCATACCGACTGGGAATGTGAGTTGGGCCTCGTCATCGGCGCCACCGCCCGCCGCCTGGCCTCGCCGGAGGCGGCGCATGGCTGCATCGCTGGCTGGATCCTCGCCCATGACGTGTCCGAGCGGCACTGGCAGAAGGACCGCGGCGGTCAGTGGGACAAGGGCAAGTCCTTCGACACCTTCTGCCCGCTCGGGCCATGGCTGGTCAGCCTCGACCAGCTGCCCGATCCCGGCGCCATCCCACTGCACACCGACGTCGATGGCCAGCCGCGCCAGCGCGGCAGCACCGCCGACATGATCTTCGATCCGTGGTTCATCGTGCACTACCTGTCGCAGTGCATGACCCTCGAACCCGGTGACGTGATCTGCACCGGCACCCCGGCCGGGGTCGGCATGGGCCGCAACCCGCCGGAATTCCTGCGCGCCGGGCAGACCGTCGAGCTGTCCGCCGGGCCGCTCGGCCGGCAGCGCAGCCGCGTCGTCGGCAGAGCCTGAATGCCGCTTTTCACACCGAGAAACGCAGGCAACGGGGGTCGCCATGCCGGACTGCAAGCCGCAAGCGGGATGCGACCGCTACCCGTGCCCGTCACATCGCCTCAGTCACCTCCGTTCCTCCGTGTGAGTCCACTGCGCGCTGCGCCGCTCCTCCTGCTCGCCATCCTGGTCCACGCCGAGGAGCCCTGGCGCATCGGCTCGGACGGAGCCGTCCATCGGGCGACCAAGCCCGAGGAGCTGACCCGGCCGATCGTGTTCGAACGCCATGGCACCTCGGGTCTGGAAGCGACCTTCATCGCCAGCTGCCTGCGCGGCGTGCACGAGGACGACTGGCGCCGGACCCGATCCGTCGCCGGCACCCGGCGCGACCAACTGGTGGACCAGCCAACCGGCGCCTGCGGCAGCGAGGAGGACCGCCAGCGCTTCGGCATCGAGGGACGCCTGGGCGACTGGGACGACTTCTCGGTGCAATGGGACGGCCTCATCCTCATCCCGGCAGGAGGCGCCGATCTTGCCACAACCTCCGACGACGGCTCTCGGCTGTGGCTCGACCGCGACCGTGACGGCATGGTCCAGTCCGGCGAATGGGGCAGCAACGGCTGGGGCAGCGGCCAGGGTGCGACGTTGCGCCTGGTGCACAGCGACGTGCCGCCCGGCACCTGGCCGATCCGGCTGCAGTTCGAAGAGGGCGGTGGCGGCAATTCGATCTCGCTCATGTGGCGCAGCGGCGGAGGCGCCTGGACGACGGTACCGGCCGAGGCCTTCGCCCGCACCCCGGTGCTGCGGCTGCAGGGTCCGGTGACCTTCCGCTCCCCGGTCAGCGGCGAGGGGGAGCTGCACCTGGGCGAGGGGGCGGTGCTGGCCTCGGCTCCTGCCGTCGGGGCACTGTCCATCTCTGGCCGCGTCACGCTGGGCGCCGACCTCAACCGCGAGCATTTGCGCATCCATCTCGCCCGCGACGCGACGCTGGCCCTTGCCGGCCACCGCCTGTCCTGCGCCGGGTTGACCGGGACCGGGAGGGTGCAGCTCGAGGGCGGCACGTTGTCGCTCGCGTCCTCAGGCGAGCTCGCCCTGCACGGTCCTGGGCGGCTGGAGACGCATGGCGATCTGGTCCTCTCGGACATCGATCCGTCCGTCGAACTGGTGCTGACCGGCCCCGGATCGGTACGCTCTCCGGGCCGCAGTCTGGTCCGCAGCACCCTGGCCGCTCCGCTCGCCACCGTGCTCGAACTCGGAGCCGTACCGGACGACGCCGGCACCCTGCAGGTCGAGCTCGACGGTCCGCTCGTCGGGTCCGGGCTGATGGCCTGGCGTGCCGACCGCCACGGCCGCTGGTTCCAGCGACTGGCCGAACCGCGCCTGCGCGACGGTCGCCAGCGGCTGGAGATCGATCTCGCGGAGACGGCGGATCTGCGCCCGGTCGGCCACGATGCGGCGTGGAATCCCCTGACCGCCAGCGAGAGCCGCCGCGCCGGGCTGCTGATCTACGCCGACCGGCCGCTGAGCGGATCGGTGCTGGCCGACGCGCGCTGGCTGCCGCGGAAGCGCCGCGCCGCCAGTCCGAGCCTCGCCATGCTCTCGCTGCCGCCAACACGCGTGGCGACCGGCCAGCGCATTGAACTGACGGCCCTGCCCGAGCCATACCCGCAGCGGCCGCTCGACCCCGACTGCTTCGCCCTGGAGCTGGCGGTGACCGCTCCTGATGGCTCGGTCACCAGCTACGCCGGCTTCGCCGACCAGGCGTTCCGCCGTATCGACCGCGGCGATCGCGAGCGGCTCCTCGCCGATGGTCCGCCGCGCTTCGGCCTGCGCTTCCGCGCCCGCCAGGCGGGCGAGCACCGTCTGCGCCTGACCGCCCGTTGGGCCGGCGGCGCCACCGCCAGCGTCGACCTGCCGCCACTCAGCGCCGATGGCGCGCCATGGGACGACATCGCCCGGCCCGATGCCAGGGACCCGCGCTTCCTCAGCGCCCAGGACCGTCTCGTCTGGCCGATCGGGCAGAACCTCAACTCGACCTACGATGTGCGCAGCCGCAGCTGCCTGGCGACCACGCTGACACCGGACCGCGGCAGCTTCACCCGCGAGGCCTTCCTCGCCCGACTGATCGCCGCCGGTGGCACCGGGGCCGAGACCTGGCTCAGCCCATGGAACCTCGGCCTGGAATGGACCGACGCCTGGGCCGGCTTCCACGGCGCCGGCAGGCCCAATCTGGGCAACGCCTGGGCCCTCGACCGCTACCTCGACCTGGCCGAACGCCACGGCGTGCGCGTGGTCCTGTCGATCTTCAACCACGGCCAGGGCCGCGACGGCAGCGGTGCCGAGGACGACTGGCCGCATCACCCGTGGCGCGTCGCCAATGGCGGCTGGCTCGACGGCCCCGCCGGCCTGTTCACCGACGAACGGGCACTGCGGGCGCAATCCGACCTGTTCCGCTATCTCGCGGCGCGCTGGGGCGACAGCCCCGCTGTGCTGGCCTGGAAGCTATGGGCCGAGGTCAACCTGACCCATGCCCCGAATGACGACAAGCAGGCCTGGCACGGCAAAGCCGCCGCCCTCTTCGCCCGCCACGATCCCTGGCGGCATCCGGTCACCACGCACTGGTGCGGTGACTATCGGAACGCCGACCCGGTCATCTCCGCCCTGCCTGGCATCGGCATGCTGACCATCGACGCCTACCATGGCGAGGAATCCGGCATCGCCGACCTGCTCGCCCACAGCACCCGTGATGGCAGGCGCCGCGGCGGCCTGGCCGGCTACGGCAAGCCGATCCTGGTCACGGAATATGGCGGCAGTCCGAGTGCCACCGCACCACCGCGCCTGGAGGCCGAACTCGCCATCGGCGGCTGGGCGGCCCTGGTCCACGGCCATGCCGGCATGCCGATGATGTGGTGGTTCGAGTGGATCGACCAGGGAGCCCGCTACAGCCAGTTCGGCGCCCTGCGTCGCTTCGTCGATGGCGAGGATCTGCGCGATCCGTCGGCCCGCACCGTCGCTCCGGAAGCCGGTCGGCTCTGGTGCCGGGCCTGGCAGCGCCCCGGCCGGATGCTCGGCTACGTGCTCGACCCGGTCTGGGCCGCCCAGGGCACGGTCGATGACATGGTCGATGGCGGGAACATCGACTTCGGCGGGGTCTCGGCTGGAGCGATGCGGCTGGAGTGGTGGGATGCCGACCTCGGCGCGGTGCGCGCAAGCCGCGACCTCGCCCATCCTGGGGGAGCCCTGCGCCTGAGCGTGCCGGCGTTCCGCCGCCACCTCGCCTTCAAGCTCCGGCGGAAGGACGGCTGATGGCAGCCCGCACCGCTCCGCTCCACGTGACCATCGGCACCGCCGGGCACGTCGACCACGGCAAGACCTCACTGGTCGAGGCCCTGACCGGCTCGAACCCCGACCGCCTGCCTGAGGAGAAGCGTCGAGGCATGACCATCGAGCTGGGCTTCGCCTTCGCCCGCGGCGAGGCCGGCATCGACCTGGCCTTCATCGACTGCCCCGGTCACGAGCGCTTCGTCCACCACATGGTCGCCGGTGCCGGCTCGATGGAAGGCTGCCTGCTGATCGTCGCGGCCAATGAGGGCCCCTGCGCCCAGACCCGCGAGCACCTCGACATCCTGCGCCTGCTCGGCCTGCGCTGGGGCCGCGTGGTGCTGACCAAGTCCGACCTGATGGACGAGGCGGGCCTGGCCGCGGCGCGCGACCTGGCGCTGGAGCTGGTCGCCGGCACCCCCTTCGCCACCGAACCGCCCCTGGCGGTCAGCGCGCACAGCGGCGCCGGCCTGCCCGAGCTGAAGGCCTGGTTGTTCGAACGCGCCGCCGAGCAGCGCCGTCTGACCAGCGGCGTGCACGCGCGGCTGCCGGTCGACCGCGTCTTCTCGCTCGCCGGCCACGGTACCGTGGTCACCGGCACGCTGCTCGCGGGCGAACTCAGCCCCGGCGACGAGGTCGCGCTGCATCCCGGCGGAAAGGCGCGGGTGCGCTCGCTGCAGGTCAACCGGGTCAGCGTCGACCGCGCCCTCGCCGGCCAGCGCACAGCGGTCAACCTCACCGGCATCGAACGCGACCAGGTGCGGCGCGGCGCCTGGCTGGCCACGCCGGGCACGCTGCAGGCGACGCGCGAGGTCGATGTACGCCTGGAGGTGCTGGCCGCCGGCCTCAAGCACCGCGCCGAGGTCCTGGTCCATCACGGCACCACCCACGTGACCGCTCGCGTCCATCTGCTGCATACCGACGTCGCCGAGGGCGGCAGCCACGACGCGCAGCTGCGCCTCGACGAGGAGCTGTTCCTGCGCCCTGGCGACCGTCTGGTGCTGCGCCGGCCGAGTCCCGCCGCCAACCTCGCCGGCGCCCAGGTCGTCGACGCGGCGCCGCCGCACCATCGCCGATTCAGCGACGAGGCGCGCGCCTGGTTCGCCGCCCGCAGCGGGCGCGGTGCCGACGCCCTGCTCGCCTGGCTGGGTGGCAGCCCCGAACCGCCCACCCTGGCCGAGGCCGAGGCCTGGGCCGGCGGCCCCGCCCTCCTCGCCGGCGTCGCCGCCGAGGCAGGCCAGCGCGTGCTGTGGCGGCAGGTCGGCGCCACCCGCCGCCTGTGGTCGGCCACGGCGTGGAACGGCCTAGCCGAGGCCCTGCATGCGCACCTCGCCGCGCGATTGACGGCCAAGCCTGAGCATCCCTGGTTCGGCCAGGAGGACCTGCGCTCGGCCCTGGCCAGCCGCCTGTCGGAACCATGCTGGCTCGACCTGCTGGTGCAGCTCGATGCCGACGGCCGCCTCGCCCGCCGCGAGGGTCGCGTCACCGTGCCGTCGCTCATCGGCCCCCTTCCCGAGCGCCTGCGCCCGGCCGCTGCGGCCCTGTGGCAGACCTACGATGCCGCAGGACTGGAACCGCCCTACGACCACCCGTGCTGGGCGGCACAGCCCGATCCGGAGCTCGCCGCACTGGCGCACCGCGCCCTGGCCGAACGCGGCTGGCTGCTCCGCCTCAACGACCGCCAGCATCTGCACCGCCGGCATGGCGAGGCCCTCGCCGCCAAGGTCCGCGCCGCCCTCGCCCGCGGCCCGTTGACGATCGGCGCAGCCAAGAGCGACCTCGGCCTGCCGCGCAAGTACGTCATCCCCTATCTCGAATGGTGCGACGCCATCGGCCTCACCCGTCGCCAGGGCGATGCGCGCATCGCCGGAGCCAACGACAGGATCACCATACCCGCCTTGGGTGGGATCCCGACCTGATGATGAGCCAGTCGCCGCTCGGCGCGACCGCCTCAGGATGGCTTGGTGAACAGCTTGGCGAACCGGCCTGCCAGAGTCGGATGGGCTCCGCCTTGAGCCGACGGCTGCGAAGCGACATGCCGATGATGCGCGGCCTGCAGATGGCTGAGCGTGTAGACCGCGTTGCCAGCGACATAGATCGTCGTCAGGCCCTCCTCCATGATGATGGTCGAGGCGCGCTTGGCGGAGAAGCGGTAGGTGCCGTCATCCCGTCGCATCGGGATCGGCACCAGGCGGTCGGTCGGATTCAGCTTCACCGCCGGATCGAGAGCCCGGTCGAGGCGCCAGCCCCGCTCCCGTTTCGACCAGCAGACCGTGCGCGGACCATGCGGGGAATCGCCGAGGACATAGATCTGCTGGCCGCGGCGGTCGCGCAAGGTGTGGATCGCGGCGTGATCGTACACCTGCCCGCCCCAGGAGCAGAACTTTCCGATATCGGGCAGGTATTCGAGATGATCGGGGCAGATGCCCAGGGCCATGAAGGACTCGGCCGTCTCGCGCAGGACGCGCTGCAGGGGCGTCTCTTCCGCCGCCTGGCGCAGCTGCGCCGCCCGGTACATCTCGATGGCGATGCGCTGGCGAACCCGGGCCGTTTCGCGGCGCTCGAGTTCGGTGGCGACCGCGACGCGGGCGACCACAGCCTCGGCCTCGGCATCGCGTTCCTGCCTGCCGGCCATGATCCGGGCCATGACTTCTGCGTCATGCTCAGCCGAACCGCCTTCGACGCTGAGGAACGACAGCAGACCCTTGCGCACCTGGCCGGTTTCTGTCCCCGGACCATCGCCGGATGCAACTGGCGGAGCCGCGACCGGGGCCGCCCGCCCACCGGAGCCCTGACCGATCACCGCATGTCCGCAGGAGGCCTGGGCGGCGGCCCGCGAACCGGAGTTCTGACCTGCCTTCTTCGCCGCGGCTGCCGCCGCAGCCTCCGCTGCAGCCCGTCGCAGGGCATCCAGATCCGGTAGATCGATCGGCACCGTCTGGGAGACGACCGGCCCGCTGGCATCCCCGGCTACCGGCTGGGGGGTGGGGAGGGAGACCGGAGGCGCACCGCCCCCCGCGGGCAACGGCGGCAACGCGATGGGCTGCAGTTCATCGGCCATTGTTCAACCCGAATACCGCCGGAGCGTGCATGCGGCACGATAGCCCCTGGCCTGGTGCGGAGCAAGCAGCCGCGACGTCAGGATCGCACACGGCGCAAACGGTGCTGACCCTTGCGTCAGACCAACAGCGCACTCCGATCACGCGGGCATGACCAACGCAGCGCTTACGCCGATTGAGCAGTGCTACTATTTCCAGGGTGAAGATGTGGACCCGGTCAAGGTGTTCACCCAGTACCTGATCCGCAATCCGCAGTATGGCCGCCTGCGCCACGCCGATTGCGTGGTGAACCTCTACGTCGTGGACCGCCCGCAGGACGACCGTCTCCAGGCTCCGAAGACCTATCTGAAGAAGATCACAACCACCATGGGCGCTATCCGCGCCGCGGCCTCGGCAGTGACCGGCGAGGATTTCGGACGGCCACCACCGACCACGGCGCAGATCGCCGCCCGCAAGGCGAAGAAGGTGGCCAAGAAGGCGGCCAAGAAGGCCAAGGAGTCCGGGGAATCCGGGGGATGACCACCCATATCAGCGATCTGCCTGCGCAAGCCCGACTGGATCGCCTCGCGGCAGGCCTGCCACGCGTCGTCTCGACCCATCGGACCGTGATCGAATCGGCTAGCGACGCACTGCTCGGCCTGCCTTGCATCGTCCCGCCATCCGGCGACTGGCAGCAGCCGGCAATGCCCTGGAGCTTCCGCCTGGACGGACCCGCCTGGGTGCTGCTGTCGGTGCAGCCGTTGCGTGAGGCTGGCCTCGACCCGTCCTGGGCACCCCTGCCGCATGGCGTGGTATGGCGGTTCTTCGGCTCGGCCAGATTCCACGGCGATCTGCTGTTCGCCAAACGCTGCGATCATGGAATGGTCACGATCCCCGGCCATGCCGGCCGTTCCCCGCATGGATTCCTCGCCAGGCCGCACCTGGTACTCATCGCCCCGGACATCCCCGCTTCGCCGCCTCCCGGCCAGGATCGCGACGCCTTGCTGGCGGAACAGCAGCGCATCGAGTCGATCGAATTGGCCGCTGGTCCGCTTCGCGCCACCGTGCAGCTGAAACCGGCCCTGCGCCTGACCGCATTCTCGGTTGGCGACCGGCCGGACCTGCTGGCCCCGACGAGCGAGGATCCGTGCGGCATCCGCACCTGGGTGATGGAGCCGTTCCAGAACGCCTTCTCGCCGCTGCCAGCAAGCCGTCGGGCACGATGCCTCGAGCGCGGTGCGGCCCATCTGCAACTCACCACCGATGCCGATCCCGAATCCGGCCTCGAACTGCTCTGGCATGTCCGCCTCGATCCGCAGCGCCTGCTGCTGCGGCATGGGCTGCGCAACCACGGCCGAGCGACGCGACGCCTCGCCCTCTGGTCGCTGGTCGCCGGAGCGCATCCGCAGTCCATGCGGAGCCTCTTGCTCCGCAGCCGAGGAGTCGACACGCCTGCTCATCGCCTGCGACCGATGGCGCAGAGCGAGACGGGAGATGCCGGGCCGATCATCGAGCCGCTGCCACCCGAGACCACCGGTTGCCACGACCTGGCCGGGGGCCTGGTGGTGGATGGGGCGATGCGGTCGAACAGCAGAGCCGTCAAGGCGGGTCTGCGCTCTACGGACGGTGTCGCCGTCCTGGCCAGCGGCCGGACGGCACTGGTCTCGCGGGTCGTAGCCGGAGATGCTGGCCCCTACCCCGAGGGCGACCTCAACCTGACCACCTACCACTCCAGCTCCATCATCGAGATCGAGCATGTTGGCCCCCTCGTCGACCTCGAACCGTCGGCCTGCGTGTGGATGGAGCAGGAGCTATCCATGCTTGATCTGCCCGAGCATGCTCCGGCTGATCTGCCCGGATTGGTCCACGCCGGATTGCGTCCCTGACGGCTTCCTGGGAATCCTGGACCGGATGCCGCCATCGCCGGTCCTCTGCCGAGCTTGCCGTCCACGCCCTTGGCTCAGCGTGAAGGCATGGACACCGCCATATCCGACGCGTTCATCCATCTGACTTCGCCCTTCCTCTCGATGGCGTTCGCCCGCAGCACGGCGATGGTCGCCCAGTTCGGCGTCGAATCCGGAGGACGCCTGCGCCGTCACGTCGAAGGCAACGTGCTGAAGCCAGGACTGGGCATGATCGCCGGACAGCGCACCCAGGCCGACGTGGAGCACGGGCAGGGACGGCTCTCGTATCGCTGTCCCGACGGCCTCGATTGGGACGTCGCCTTCCCCGATGACCGCACCTGCCGCATCCGACTCTCCCGTCGTGGCGGTCGGATCGGAGGGACGTTCTGGCGCATGTCCTTCTCCCCGGGATCTTGTCCGGTGACGGTCTTCGGGGAGCCGCTCCGATTCCCGGTGTTCCCTCCGCCCGGACTCGGGCCGACCGTCTTCGATGTGCCGGACATGCGGGCCGAATTCAACCTCCCCCTCCTCCTCCATTTCCCGGATCTGGGCAGCCTGCGGCTTGAATGTGGCACCCCGGGTGTCTCTGCACGGCATACCATGCGTCCTGACCCGGATGAGACGGGTTTGAACCTCGGTTGCCACAACACCGGCCACCACACCGGACGGGTCGCCTACCACCATGGCGTATCAGAGGTCGAACTGATCTCCAGCGGAGCGCCTGATGCGGTGGAGTTCGTGCTGCGGGTGCTGCCGGAAATCGCGCCGGACCTGCCCGGGGTCGATCTGTCGGGGAGGCAATGGGACGGTTTGCGCCGCTGCTGGATGAACTCGTTCCAGCTCAATCCAGCGACCTTGTCCATGGGCGACAACACGGTGCTGCACGGCATCGCCCACCTCGCGGTGCACTTCAAGAGCGACCTGGCCCAGTTCACGCCGCAGCTGTTACCGGGACTGACCCTGCACCGCTTCCTCGGCCACGCCCTCGAAACGACCTTCCGCGACTGCGTCGGTCCGCAGGGCCATATCTCCGCCGGGTACGCCGATCGCGCGCGCACCAAGGAGCCGGGCAGCGAATTCTTCGACGGCTGCGTCAGCAACATGATCGCGCTGCGCAACCACATCGCCGTCACCGGCGACTGGACGATCGCCCGTACCAATGCCGACAATCTCATCCGGGCGGGACGCTACCTCCTGGCCCTCGACGGCGACGGCGATGGCATCCTCGAGATGCCCTTCCACGGCAACGCGATGGGACCGGACCGCGTCTATCGCAACTGGTGGGACAACTTTCCGTTCGGACACAAGGACGCCTGGCTGAACCTGCTCGCCTACCGCGCCCTTGGCGACCTGGCCGGGATCCTCGCCGGCATCGGCAGGCCTGCGGAGGCAGGCGAACTGTCGGCCTGGCGGTCGCGCTTCGCCGCCGCCTTCGATCGCACCTTCCGCGCCCCCAGCGGGGTGCACGCCGGCTGGATCAGCGCCGACGGGCGCATGCACGATCACATGTTCACCTGCATCAGCGCCATGGCGATCAATCTCGGCCTGGTCGGCCCTGACCAGGCCAGGAGCATCCTCAGCATCCTGCTCGACAAGCTGCGCGCCGAGGGCTTCGGATCCTGGACCTGGGGCATCCCTGGCCCGCTGCTGCCGGTGCATGAATCCGATGGCCACATCTGGGAGCCGATGCAGCGCTGGGGCTCGTACGAGAATGGCGGTTTCTGCGGCATGACCGCCCAGCATCTGCTCCAGGCGCTGTACACCGCCGGCATGCGCGATCAGGCCGACGAGATCCTGTTCACCATGCTCGCCACCTTCGAACGCGAACCCACGCATAGTGGCGTCTTCCCGGGCTACATGCGCAGCGTCGATTGGCGGACCATCGAAGGCCGGCCGTGCGGCTACAACTATCTCGCCGACAACTACCACTTCCTGCTCTCCGGCATCACCGGCCACCACGGCGTGAAGCCCCCCGTCCTGCCAGCGCAATAAGCTGCCTTCACGCCGTCGGCGGCAGCCCCTCAGCGCCGGCCCAGCGCCGCAGCCGAGGCACGATTTCGGCCACCAGGAGGATCTTGAGGCAGGCCGCCACCGGCACCGCCAGGAGCATGCCGTACAGGCCGGCGAGACTACCGCCGGCCAGCACGGCCAGCATGATGACCACCGGATGCAGTTCGGTCGCCTTGCCCTGGATCAGCGGATTGAGGACATAATCCTCCATCGACTGGGCGACGAAATTAACCGACCAGGGCAGCACCAGCACCAGCCACCAGGTGATGGCTGGGGATCCGTCGGTGCCAGTGCTGACATACCACCCCCCCTGCTCGGGGTGCGCCATCAGTGAAAGGGCCAGGAGCACCCAGGCCGCCGGCAGACCGATCGCGGCCAGGTACGGCACGACACTGCACATGCCGACGACGAGACCCAGGACCAGGCCGTAGGGCACGCCGACGATGGTCCAGCCGATGGCGTAAAGACAGCCGACGATGGCGGCGACGGTGAGGCGGCCGCGGATGAACGAACTGACCGTGGCATCCATCCGCCCGATCAGCGGCAGGACGCGATCCCGGAGATGATCGGGGATGACCGAGCGGCCGAATTCCAGCAGGTCCGGCCAGCGCAGCATGCAGACGACGGCCATGATGGCAGTGAGTACGACGAACAGCACGACCGAGAAGATGCCGCCGACCACCGTCGCGATCCCGGTGGCGATGACCCTGACCGCGCTCTGCACCCGGCTGGCGAGATCCGTGCCTGTCCCACCCGTCTGCAGCGTGGCGAGTTCCTCGCGCACCAGTTCACGCACCCGGGCCTCATCCAGTCCGACGGCCTCCGGTACTGCCGGGGCAGCCTGGTGATCCTCGCCAGTGGGCGCTTCTGCTGCCTGCTTGGCCCGGGCGAATCCGAACTGGGCGAGGAACGGATCGATGTCGGCGGCGCGCTCGCGCAGCCAGGCCGGTCGCTGCGCCGCCGTCGCCCAGGCGCGCGCGCTGGCGATGTAGCGCTCGTGGTTCTGCGCCAGGGCCGAGATCTGCCGGACCAGGGGCGGCACGATCAAGGCCGCGAACAGCAGCATGGCGGCGAGGATGGCGGCAAGCAGGGCGAGCACAGCCCGGACCCGCGTCATGCGCGGGACGCGGGCGCAGAGGAAGGCGACGACCGGCTCGAACAGGTAGGCCAGGGCGATGCCGGCCAGCAGAGGCGCGGTGATGAACGAGAGGCGGGCGCCCAGCCAGAGCACCACGAAGATGCCGGCGATGACGAGGACGTCGCGCAGCGCCTGGAACTCCCAGATGCGGCGTTCGGCGAGGGGCTTGTGGTCGTCGGGCATGGGCCGGCACTCTCCGGCCGTCCAACGATCCGGTCAACCGACGAGCGGACCCTGCCCGGTCGTCTCCAGCACGGTACGCCAGAGCTCCCCGGTCGGTTCGACCTGCTTGCGGCCCTGCACCGCCAGCGGGATCGGCACGTGGGTGAGCTGGCCGTTCCAGCTACCGACGATCATGTCGGTGCGCCCGCTCATGCCGGCGTGGACCGCGGCATGGCCGAGCGTGGTGCAGAACACCTGGTCGGCTGCATTGGCCGCGGCGGCGCGGATGATGTAGCTGGGATCGATGTACTTGATCGCGAAATCGAAGCCCTTGGCCTTGAGATGGGCGCCGATGCGGTCCCTCAAGAAGGTGCCGATATCCTGGTGCAGCTTGTTGCCCGAAGCGTCGCGCTTGTCGTCGGCCTTCGGCATGAGGTGCTGGCCGGCCCCTTCCGCAACGACGATGACGGCATGGCCGCGCTTGGGCAGCCGGCGCTCGAGGCAGGCGAGCAGCCCGTTCTCGCCGTCCAGCTCGAATGGGACCTCGGGCACCAGGCAGTAGTTGACGTCGGCGGCGGCGATCGACGCGGCGGCGGCGATGAAGCCGGAGTCACGGCCCATCAGGCGGACCAGGCCGATGCCGTTGATCGCGCTTTCGGCCTCGGTGTTGGCGGCGGCGATGGCATCCCGGGCGATGCTGGCGGCGGTCTCGAAGCCGAAGGTCTTCTGCACCCAGCTGATGTCGTTGTCGATGGTCTTGGGTATGCCGACCACGCCGATGGGCAGGCCGCGCTTGCTGACCTCCTCGTGGATGGCATGGGTGCCGCGCTGGGTGCCGTCGCCGCCGATGCAGAACAGGATGTCGATCGAATAGGCCTGCAGGGTGTCGACGATGGCACGGACGTCCGGCTGGATGCGCGCGCTGCCCAGCACCGAGCCGCCGGTGCGGGCGATCGACTTCATGTGGTCGCGGTCGAGCGGCCGGATCCCCTGGCTGCGACCGGGCATCAGTCCGGCGTAGCCGTTCGGCACGCCGAGGATGCGCGCCACCCCGTAGTGGTGGTGCAGGCTCATGAACACCGAGCTGATCACCGCGTTCAAACCCGGGCACAGCCCGCCGCTGGTGAGGATGGCCGCCGTGCACGCCTTGGGATCGAAGGCGATCTGTTCGCGCGGTCCCGCCTTCTCGAACGAGCAACTGCGGTCGCCGTCGGGCGAGACGTCCACCAGGACCCGCGCGGAATCCGGGGTGTAGGTGATGCTGGGGCCCTGGCCGCGGCCGGCGAAGCGGTTGCTGCTGGGGATCGCGGCCGGGCGGACGCGCTTGACCTCGAAGGCGGCGGGATCCATCGCTCAGCCCTTGCCCTTGGTGCCCTTGGCTTCTGCTTCCAGCAGCTTACGTGCCGCCTGGACCCTGGACTTCTGGGCCTCGGTCACGGTCGGGAATTGAAGATCAAGGGATTCCAGCGTCGAGATGATCGCCGATGCGACGACGACGCGCGAGAACCATTTGTGATCGGCCGGCACCACGTACCAGGGTGACTCCTTGGTGGAGGTCTCGCGGATCATCTCCTGGTAGGCGTCCTGGTAGGCGTCCCAGTGCTGCCGTTCGGCAACGTCGGCGTCGCTGAACTTCCAGTTGCGCTCGGGATCGTCGAGGCGCTTGAGGAAGCGCTCCTTCTGCTCCTTCTTCGACACGTTCAGGAAGAACTTGCGCACGATCGTGCCATTCCGCGTCAGGTGCTTTTCGAAGTCGCTGATCGATTCATAGCGGTGCTTCCACACGTCCTTGCCGATCAGGCTCTTGTGCAGCTGCTGTTTGCCGAGGTACTCGGGGTGCACCTTCACCACCAGCACCTCTTCGTAGTAGCTGCGGTTGAAGATGCCGATGCGGCCGCGTTCCGGCAGGCTCTTGGTCGTGCGCCAGAGGAAGTCGTGCTCGAGCTCCTCGGCAGAAGGGTTCTTGAACGAGAACACCTGGCAGCCCTGCGGGTTGATCCCCGACATGACGTGCTTGACCGTGCCATCCTTGCCCGCCGCATCCATGGCCTGGAAGATCAGCAGCAGCGACCAGCGGTTGTCGGCGTAGAGCTTGTCCTGCAGCTTGGCCAGGCGCTCGACCCCGTCGGCGAGGACCTTCTCGGCTTGTTCCTTGTCGTCAAAACTGTGCGTGTCGGTCGGATCCCAGTCCTTGAGCTTGAAATTCTTGCCCTTGGTCACCTTGAAACGGTCGGCGATGTCGGATGTCTTGCTCATGGTCATCTCCGGAATGGGTATGTAACGTCGAGCTTTCGCGGACGGATGCAACCGGGCGCCGGGGCGCGCTTCTCCGGCGGCACCAGCACATTCTGCGCCGGCTGGGCCTCGAAGTGCGGCGACATGATCTGCACACCGAACTCGTTAAAGGCGTCCTGGATCTGGGCATGCAGGACGGACAGCGTACGCATGCGATCCTCGACGTGGTCGATGCGGCAGCGCAGCTGGTACTCGACATAGAAGTCTGACAGCGCGGTCTGGAGGATCTCTGGTTTCGCATCCTGCACCACGCCGGCGGTGCGCGAGGCTGCCAGGATCAGCAGGGCATGGACCTGGCGCCATGGGGTATCGTAGCCGATCGTCACCGAGGTGGCGATCACGGGGCCGATGTCGGGGTCGAAGCGCGAGAAGTTGCTGACCGAGGTGCCGGTGAGGATGGCGTTGGGCAGGGTGACCTCGTGGCCGATGGGCGTGCGCAGCTTGGTCGAGAGGAAGCCGAGTTCGGTGACCCGGCCGGTGACCTCGCCAACCTTCACCATATCGCCCGGCTTCATCATCCGCGCATACACCACGACCAGCCCGCTCATCATCTGGTTGACCATCCCGGCTGAGCCAAGAGTGAGGAGCAGACCAGCGAAGACGCTGACGCCCTTGAACGCATCCGAGCTGCTGCCCGGGATGTACGGATAGGCGACGGTGATGGCGAACAGCCACAGGACGATGCCGGCGATGCGGCGGGTCGCCTGTGCCGTCTCCGGCTGCATCCAATGGATCTGCAGCGATCCATCCGCTACCGAGGTGAAGAAGGCATCCAGGGCCCGGCCCGCCGTACGGGTGAGGATGAGGATGACGAGCACCATGCCGAGGCCTGGCAGCGATCCCAGCACACCATCGGCGAGGTAGCGCAGGAAGGCGATGATCTGGTGTCCGAGGACGCCAGCCAGGGGCCTCGTGTACGGGAAATGGGCCAGGACCAGCACGAGCCACAGGTAGACCGCACACGCTGCCGCCAACCAGGCTGATGCGCGCAACAGGAGTTGCAGCAGGCCGCGCACCACTGGCAGCGGATCCAGCCCGGCGACATGCGGCAGCGACAAGCCGATGGCCGCGATCCGCTTGGAAACGATGCGCTGCAGCCGGATCACGAGCCACAGGACCAGCACCAGGACGATGGTCGCGGCAAGCGTCCACAGGCCTCCATGCAGAAGCACGCCTGGCTGGCGTTGCTCTAGCCTGGCGTCGAGTGCGTCGCGCAACCGCTCGGCGATGAGCTTGGCCGTCGCGTCCAGGTCGTCGCCCTGGCCGAGGTCGTGCTGCGACAATCCCATGATCAGTTCGCCGCCCACCGACAGCACGCGGGCGTGGACTCCGCCCACGGAAACCGGTTTCACCTCGACCGGCTGGCCAAGCAGGTCGGCTGGCAGCGCCTCGAGTCGACGACGGATGCGCTCAGCCCGCTCCTCGGGGCTGAGACCGTCGACCTCCGAGCGGACCTCGGCTAGGGTCCGGTTCCAGACCGTCACGACGACCGGCTCGGCCTCTTCGACGGTGGTATGCTCCACGGTCCAGACGGATGCTGTGGCAATCACCAGGAGCAGAATCGGCAGCAGTCGATGGATCATGATGTCTCCGGTGGGCCTGAGCTACGGGCCTGATTGTCGGCTGATACTTGGTGGTCCGCGCGCTTGGCAAGACGCCCGTCAGCCTGCCTCCGGCGGTAGGCGCGCGGAGCGCAGCCGACCAGGCGGGTGAAGATGCGGGCGAAGTAGGCTGGGTCATCGTAGCCGATCCGGCTGCCCACAGCCGTCACAGGGCCGTCGGATGTGGCGAGCAGCCGGCAGGCCTCCTCGATGCGCAACTGATGCACATAGGCGACGACGCCCAGCCCGCTACGCTGGGCGAAGCGGCGCGACAGGTGGCCCGCACTCAGGCCGAAACGCGCCGCCAGGGCGGGCAGGGACGGCATCGGTCCGCGATAGCGCTCGGCAAGCCAGCGCCGGGCGGCGTCGATGCGCTCGTCGCTCGGTTGGGCACGCGGTGGTTCCGCCTCGTCAAGGCGGCCGATCTGGGCCAGGACCTGGACCAGGCCGGCAAGCAGCGCGGCGCGCCAGCCGGCACGGCGTCCGCGGCGCTCGGCGATCATCTGCTCGAAGAGGCGCACCAGATCGCGGCGTTCGCGCTCGCCGGCATGCAGGCGCAGCGGGGCCTGCCGTACGGGCCGGGGATGCCGGCGCAGGAGCGCGGAGCCACAGGGTCCCAGTTCGGCGAGCAGTCCGGAGAGGGCGGCGAGCACCTCGGGCTGGAACACGCAGTTGTAGACATGGAGGTCCGTCCCATCGGGGTAGGCGTGCCAAGCCTGGGGATGCAATACGAGGAGGTCGCCTGCGCGCAGTGCGGTCTCCCCGTCCGCATCGCGGTGACGGCCGCCGCCGCTGGCGACCAAGGCGATCTCGTGGAAGGGATGCTGGTGCGGCCGGCAGGTGCCCGAGACGCGCTCAATGTGCAATGGCAGGCCATCCGCCGTCCATTCCGGCGACCACGGCCATTCGATCAGGTCCGGGGTCATCGCAGGATCGTCCAAGTCCAGGGCATGGCCGTCCTAGCATCCGGCGCCGTCGGGAGGCACAATCCCCCCATGAGCACCCGCCGCTACGACGTCGCCGCCTACATCTGGCCATCCTACCACCACGAGCCGCGCATGGCCGACGTGTGGCCGGAGGGCGACGGCGAATGGTACACGGTGCGCCGCGGCACGCCGCGCTTCCCCGGCCACGACATGCCCCGCATCCCGCTGCTCGGCTGCCAGGACGAAGCTGATCCGGCGGTGATGCGCCAGCAGGTCGCGCTCGGCGCGGCCCATGGCGTCAACACCTTCATCGTCGACTGGTACTGGTTCGAGCAGCAGTCCTGCTTCGAACGCCAGCTCAACGACGCCCTGCTGCCGGCGATGGAAGGCAGCCAGTCGTGGTTCTACCTGATGTGGGCCAACCACGAGGCGACCAGCCTGTGGAACATGCACACCGATGCCGAGGATCCGCGCTGGACCTCGCGCGTCGACCGCCGTGCCTTCGAAGCGATGGCCGAGCGCCTGCTCGAGCGCTACCTCGGCCACCCGCGCTGCTACCGCATCGACGGCCGACCGGTGCTGAGCCTCTACGATGTCGCCAACTTCGCCGCCGGGCTGGGCGGGTTCGCCGCCGCCGCCGAGGCCCTGGCCTGGCTGCGCACGCGCGCTGCCACGCGCGGCCTGCCCGGCCTGCACCTGCAGGCGATCAACACCACCTGGGTGACCCTCGACGGCCTGCCCTGGACCGAGGTCGTCCGCCGGCTCGGCTTCGACAGCGTCACCGACTACCAGTTCGTCCACCACGCGCCGGGCCGTGGCGATTACGTCCCATGGGCGCAGCAGAGCTGGTCGCAGTGGGACGCCTGGGCCACAGCCTACCCCTGCTGGTTTCCGCATGTCTCGGTCGGCTGGGACAACACCCAGCGCAACCCGTCGCTGGCCGAGGCGGTCACCGGCGCGACGCCGCAGGCCTTCGCCGCCTGCCTGCACCGCGCCAAGGCCTTCCTCGACGCGCATCCGCGCCAAGCGCAGCTGGTGACGCTCAATTCGTGGAACGAATGGACCGAGGGCAGCTACCTGCTGCCCGACATGCGTTGGGGCTATGGCTACCTCGAGGCGGTGCGCGAGGTGTTCGGCGCGGCGCTTAGTCCGCGTCCTTCATAGCCGCCTTGCGGTCGGGCCGTCCGGCGATGACCCAGCGCAGGTAGGCGTCGAGGAACGGCTGCAGCTCGCCGTCGAGCACGGCCTGGATCTGGCTGGTCTCGTGGCCGGTGCGCAGGTCCTTCACCATCTGGTAGGGCATCATCACGTAGGAGCGGATCTGGTACCCCCAGCCGATGGTGCCTCGCTCGCCGCCGAGGGCCTTGAGCTCGTCGAGGCGTTCGGACTCCTTGAGCTGCTGCACCCGCGAGATCAGCATCTTCATCGCCGCGGCCTTGTTCTGCACCTGGCTGCGCTCGGCCTGGCAGGCGACCACCACGCCGGTGGGGATGTGGGTCAGGCGCACCGCCGAGTCGGTCTTGTTGACGTGCTGGCCGCCGGCACCGCCGGCGCGGTAGGTGTCGACGCGCAGTTCCTTCTCGTCGATGACCACGTCGCCGACATCGTCTAGTTCGGGCGTGACCTCGACCGCAGTGAAGCTGGTCTGACGGCGGGCGTTGGCGTCGAACGGGCTGATGCGCACCAAGCGGTGGGTGCCCATCTCGCACTTCATGTAGCCGTAGCAGTTCTCGCCGCTGATCTTCAGCGTGCAGCCCTTGATGCCGGCGCCTT
>JAIFKN010000077.1 GCA_020049615.1 bacterium
CGGATGGAGCGTCGCCACTGCGTCGGAGTGCAGCCGTTGATGCGGCGGAACTGCCGGGCGAAGTAGTTGCTGTCGCTGAAGCCGCTGTCCAGCGCGATGCCGGTCACCTCGCGATCCGTATCGCGCAGGAGCAGCATGGCGTGCCTGATCCGCAGGCAGATCAGGTGATCGATCGGGGTCGTTCCGGTGGCGGAATGGAAGAGCCGCAAACAGGTGCTGCGCGCCAGCCCGGTCGCCGAAACGATCTCCGCCAGGGTCCAGGGTCGCAGGCAGTCCGCTTCCATGCGAGCCAGGAGATCGCCCAGGCGCACCAGGGCCTGGGCGTCGCGATCCGGCCCATGGGCGTAGGATCTGCTGATGAGCACGATCAACTCCTGCAGCAGCTGCAGGGCCATGATGCCGTGGCCGGGTTGCCGGCCGATCAGTTCCTGCTCGATGCGCAGCACCAGCGCTTCGAGCTGGAGGAAGAGCTGCGCTCCCGGCCGGAAGCAGCCACGGAAGCAACGTCGGCCGCGCAACGACGGCTCGAGGACGAAGAATGCCCTGTAGCCAGGGAGTTCCACCAGGGCGGCCAGGGCCGGGAGGCGCTCGGGAAGGTAGAGCAGGTTGCTCAGCTGCATGCCGCGCTCCTCCGACAGGAGATGCAGCTGTTCGCCCTGGATGAGGAAGATGTCCCCAGCCTGCATGTCGTAGGCGTTGCCCTCGACCTCGTGCCTGGCGCTGCCACGCCGCATCATCACCAGTTCAGCGCAATCGTGGCGGTGCAGTCCCTTGCGCGTGCGGCTTTCAGTCACCACAGCCACCGGACAGCCCGGGGTCATGCCGTAATCGCTGCCGAGGACCAGTTCCGCAGGCATGGAATTATCGTGCTAATGCCACATCCTATTGTCAAGGCGGGTGCCGGTACGGCGGCGACGATCAACCACGATCGCCGGACACCTCGGAAGGAGTTCCTGCATGCCGCTCATGATCGTCACCGGAGCCAGCAGTGGATTGGGTCGGGCGCTGGCCGTCCATTTCGCCAGTCGCGGTTGGACTGTCGGCGCGCTCGCACGGAGCGCGGCCAAGCTGGCGGATTTGGCCGTCACCGGCGCAGGGCGGATCCATCCCTATGCCTGCGACATCGCCGATGCGGCGGCGGTCCAGCAGGTCTTCGCCGCCATCCAGCAGGACCATGGTCTTGCCGATGTCCTCATCAACAACGCCGGCATCTTCCAGAGCCGGCCGTTCAGCGAGTGCGACATCGCCGGCATCGACAGCATCATCGACACCAACCTCAAGGGGGTCATGTACTGCACCCTGCAGGTCGCGGCATCGATGAAGCGGCGGGCGCGTGGCGACATCATCACCATCTCCTCGGTGTCCGGTCTGCATGGCATCCCAGACCAGCCGATCTACGGCGCCAGCAAGCATGGCGTCAACGGCTTCTGCGACGTGCTGGCGCAGGAGATGAAACCGCATGGTGTGCGCGTGTGCACCATCTGCCCTGGCGGCATTGCCACGCCGCTGTGGAACGGGAGCAATCCCTACCCCGGCGAGCAGGAGCACCTCATACCGCCGCAGGAGATCGTCGACCTGATCCAGCACATCCTCGATCATCCCGGCCACACCATCTACAAGCGCCTGACGTTCTTCCCGTCCAACGAGTGGCATTGAGCATGCGGGCATCCCATGCATCACCAGGCCAGTGGAGGACCTCCAGCGCGATCCGAACCGCCGTTCTGCTCGTGCTGCTTCCGATCCTCGGCGTGGCCGTCGAGAGCATCCCCGTCCCCGTTTTGGAGGGCGGATGGTGGAAGATCGGCGACAAGCGGCCGGACCTCGGCGAGTGGAGTTCGCCGAAAGAGGATGCTTGCGACTTCACCATCTTCCGGTCCGCCGATGGCGCCTGGCAGGCGGTGGGGTGCGTGCGTGGCGCCGCATGGCCGACGGGAGAGCGCGTCTTCCACCGGTGGGAGTCGGCCGGCATCCGGCAGAGCGACTGGACGCCGCAGGGAGTGTTCTCCCTGCCGGACGCCAGCCTGAACCAGTTGTTTTCGATCCAGGCACCGCATTGCTTCGTCCATGACGGGGTGTGGTACATGTTCTACAATGCGAGCACCGGATTCGGGCGTCCGGTCCGCCAGGGCAATGCAGCATACGCCAAGACCAGCACGGACGGCCGGACCTTTCGCGACCTGATGTCGCCGGGTGGCGAGCCCTGGCATTTCCCCATGGGGCGGGACATCAATGTGTTCTTCGATGCCGCCTCCGCGACCTGGTTTGCCTACTATGCGGGCAAGGCTCCGCCTGGTACGACGGACGAGCGCATGAAACGCAATGGTGCGATGGTGTATCGCCGAGCCTCGGCGCTGACCGGACCCTGGAGCGAGGAGGTCGACCTGGGATTGGCGGGCAACCCGGAAAGCCCGTTCGTCGTGGCCCATGCCGGGCGCTATTACCTCTGGCAGCAGATGACGGTCTACGTCTCCGATCGTCCTGATCGGTTCACGGGCGATCCGGTGTGCAAGATGACGCCTGGGGCCACGCATGGATATTATGCCCCGGAGATCATCCGGGATGGCGATGCGTGGTATGTCGCCGCCTACATCAATGGATTGTGGATGTGCCGTCTGCGCTGGGAGGATCGTCCGCTGGACGCCATCGCCGCCTGGCAGGCCGGTCCCTGGGTCGGCATCAGGACCGAAGAGGAGAATCGCCCATGATGCGTCTGGCGCTCCTCGCTGTTCTGGCGCCCTTTCTGCTCGCTGCCGAAGCTGCGGATCCGGCCACCTGGCTGATCCGCGTCACAGCCGAGGCGAACTCCGAAGCGGCTCTCTGGCGTGGCGATGATGCCAGCATCCGCCTGGGGGCGGCAATCTGCTTCGCTGCCCACCCCGGCGCGGTCGGACACGACAAGGGGCGGCCGGCCCACTGGCCGGCGGCGGTCGCCGTCTTCAACGGCTTCTGGTCCACGCGCGGCCCGGGGCTTCTGCGCCGCCTGCGCTCAGGCGAGGACCTGGGCGCAGATGCCAGGTGGAGGCCGGTGCTGGAGATGGCCTGGGGCAGCGTCGCGGTGAAGATGCAGCGTGGCGGACCAGGGCGTCTCTGGGATCCCGGGCTCAGCGAGGCGGAGTACGCCGCCGCCGAAGCCGATGCCAAGGCGCTCGATGCGGCCGCCGGCACGCTGCTGCGGCGCGCCTATGCCGATCGGTCGCTGACCGCGGACGATATCGCCGTCCTGCGTCGTTGGCAGCGGCGGATGTGGACCAAGACCGTCGGCGGGCTGGTGCATCTGCCCAGCGAACTGCGGCTGGGCGGCGATGGTTCCCGGTTCGCTGTCGGCGCGCCGCTGGCCGGCTGGCAGGACCTGCGCGCTACGCCGCTGGCCGCCGCGCTGGCGTTGGCTGAGTACACGGATCGACCGGATCCGGATGCTGCCGTGCTGCGGCCGCTGCGGCCCGACGGCGTGCTCGAGATATTGCGGGCGATGGCGGCCCACCGTCTGGTCGAGGGTGCCGCCTTGCCCGACCCGGATTGGCTGGCGGCGCAACCGGCGGCGGCAGACCAGGTGGGGCTCGACGCCTGGCGTGGAGGACGGCCGCTGATGCTCATCGCCGCCGACGCCGCCGACTGCTTCATCCCCTTCGCCTACCAGCAGGCCGAGGCGCTGCGCCACGCGTATGGCGACCGGGTCGCCGTGGCGATGCTCAATCTCACCATCCACGATCTGCACATGAGCCCACGCCAGTTCTGGGGCGATCTCAAGACGCCGTTCGTGGCGCATCCGGACAGCCTGGCCGAACGGGCGCGGACGGCGAGGAACCTGGCCATGGCCTTCCCAGGCGTGGGCCTGCCATGGCTGCTGGATGACGTCGGCTGCACGGTGCAGAGCCGGCTGGCCAGCCATGGGGGTGCTGCGAATACGCGCATCTTCGATCGGGATGGGCGGCTCCACGACGCCATCGACAGTCCGTTCTACGGCGTGCTGTGGGCCGATGCCGTCGAACTCAGCCTGAAGGAGCTGCTGGATGCCGGTGGCCGGACGACCCGGAGCGGCTTCGTCGCCCGGAACCCGCGGGCGGGAGAGCGTCCCCTGAACGCCACCGCGCGCCAGCCGCCACCGTCGCCGACACTGCTGCGCTGTTCGCTCGTCGTGCAGGACGTCGATCCTGCTGGAAGGGCCATCTCCGCCTCCGGCGCGGCGGCGGCGACGCCGCTCGTCATCCGCGTCGATTCCGCCACCCGGGTGCATGGTTCGTCAGGCCCGCTGCGGTTCGAGGCGTTGGAGAAAGGCGCACGCATCCGTGTCGAGTTCGACCTCGCCGCCTGGGCCGGCTGCCGGCCCGAGGAGATAGCTGTCGACTGGGACAAGCCCTGGGTGCCGCATGCCGCCTCGCCCTGCGTCATCCGGGCCGGAGCGGCATCGGTGGCGGCGAAGGCCGGCGGCGGGAACTACGGCGACCGTGGCTGGATCCATTACGATGTGGAGACGCTGAGCGGACCCGCGTCGTTGCCGGCTGTGCGGGTGGAGGTCCTCGATGGCCAACTGCCGTGCGTGGTGTGGATGCTGGGCAAGGTGGCGGAGGTCGATGGCACCACGCGGATCGTCGAACTGGAGCAGCACTTAGCGCCCGAGCGCTGGCTCGGCAGCTCATTCTGGCGTTCGGCCGGCGACGCGCGGTCAGACCAGCGCATCCTGTCGCAGCTCGCGGTGCTTGATCGATGGGCCTTGCTTCCAGACGGCGTTCGCCGTCGCGTGCGCATCGATGCGGCGACGCGGCTGAGCCTCGACGGGGTGCCGGTCGAGGGCTGCGCATCGATCCGTCCTGGCCAGCGCATCGCCTTGGCCATGCTGCCCGGCATGGAAGCTGCCGATCCGCTCATGGCCGAGCAGGTCCGCCTCGCCTCGCCGTCCCCGCCCTGACCCGCTGGAGCCATTGCGTGATCCGCCATCCGCTGCGTCTGCTCGCCTGCCTCATCCTCACCACGGTCTGCGCGGCTGAGACGGCCCCGGCGCCATCGCCGTTCCCTCCCGCCCTGGAGGCCAAGGTCGTCGCCCGCGAAGCCGCCCTGAAGGCCGAACCGCCGGCACCGGGCGGGCTGCTCTTCCTCGGCAGTTCCAGCATCGAGATCTGGGCCAAGGGGAAGGTCTCGCCGATGACCGAGGATCTCGCGCCGCTGCGCTTCGCCGCCGCCGGCTTCGGCGGCACCAGGCTGTCCCAGCAGCACCTGCTCATAGAACGCATCGTGCTGCCCTGCCGTCCGGGCCACCTGGTGCTGTACGCAGGGGACAATGACGTCGGCGACAAGGCCGCCGATCCGAACCCGGCTCTGGCGGCAGCCATCCACGCGTCGTTCGTCGACTTCGTGGGCAAGGTCCGCGCCGTGCTGCCGGAGGCGCGGGTCTCCTTCATCGCGATCAAGCCCAGTATCAGGCGCCAGGCGGCAGCCGGCATCATCGCAGAAGCCAACCGGCTGATCCGCGAGGAGGCGGCCCGCGGCCGTGGGCTCGCCTTCATCGACATCCACACGCCCATGCTGGGCGCCGACGGCAAGCCCCGGGCCGAACTGCTCGGCCCGGACGGCCTGCATCTGAGTTCCGCCGGCTACAAGGTCTGGGCAGAGGTGATCAAGCGGGAGTTGGCCCCCCGGTGAACCGGGGTCGGTCGGGTCACGGCTGATTCCGCACGTCCAGGACGACCTTGCCGATGTTCTCGTTCCGCTCGAGGAAGCGGTGCGCCTCGTCGACCCGCAGGATCGGCAGGGTGCGGTGCACCACCGGCTTGACCCGGCCGTCGGCGATGGCGGGCCAGACCAGGTCGTGCAGGCCGTCGATGACCCGCTTCTTCATGCCGAGCGGCCTGCTGCGCAGCGTGCTGCCGATGAGGCGCAGTCCGCGCTTGAGCACGGCGCGGAGGGGGATCTCGCTCCGTTCTCCTCCGAGCGTGGCGATGAGGATCCAGCGGCCGCCGTCGGCCATGCGGGCGAGGTGGGGGCCGAGGTCCGCACCGCCGACGCA
>JAIFKN010000029.1 GCA_020049615.1 bacterium
CGCAGCCGGATCTTCGCTGCCCGGGCGAGTTCGGGCTGGCCATCCTGGCTGACCACCACATCGCTGGCTTCGGCCTCGCCGACGCCCACCAGGCGCAATTCGCCGATCTCGAGCCGGCCGGGCAGGCCGTACGTGGTCCAGCCATGCTCCAGCTCGCGCTCCAACCCACCGCTGCGCAGGTAGCTGCCGATCCCGACCGCAGCCAGGATGGGCACGCCGACCAGGACGAGCAGGACGATGAGCAGCAGTCGACGGCGACGGGGGGACATGGGGATGCGGCAGAATGGCCCCTATGCGGCGCGGATCAACCGCGCCGGATCGCGGCTACGCGATCCGCTCGACGTCCACCCCGACCACCACGTCGGCGCGGCCGCCACCCAGCACCATGCCCTTGAGCGGACTGACATCGGCGAAGTCGCGGCCGATGGCGACCTGGATGTGGCGCTCGCCCGGGATGCAGGCGTTGGTCGGGTCGAGGTCGATCCAGCCGGCCAGCGGTCCGCACCACAGCTGCGCCCAGGCATGCGTGGCGTCGGCGCCGACCAGTCGGGGCCGGCCGGGCGGGGGCTGCGTCTCAAGGTAACCGCTGACATAGCGCGCGCATAGGCCGAAGGTGCGCAGGCTGCCGATCAGCACCTGGGCGAAATCCTGGCATACGCCGCGGCGCAAGCCCAGCGCATCAAGCACCGGGGTGGCGACATTCGTCGCCTCTGTATCGTAGGTGAATTCGCTGTTGATGCGGGCGTTCAACGCCAAGGCCGCCTCCAGCACCGGTCGTCCGGCCGGGAAGTCGGCTGCAGCATAGCGACGCAATTCGGCGGCGCAGGGGATCTGCGCCGAATCGAAACGGTACTCCCATGCCTGGGCTTCGGCACCACCCCCCTGCACCGCAGCGTCGTCCCACCGCGGCGTGGAGGCCGGATCGATGGCGGGCGGAGCAGCCACCTCGACTTCACCGAAGCTGAGCACCACCAGCCGGTCGTGCTTGGCGGTGACGGTGAAGGCGTCCGTGGGATTGCCGAAATAATCGTCCCGCCGACGCAGCACGGCAGGCTGCGGCTCGATCTCCAGGCGATGCTCCAGCACCTGCTGCCGAGCGGACTTCCGCAGGGCGAGGTGCGCAAGGTTCTGGGACAGCGTGACGGTGTCGGAATAGCGGTAGGTCGTGAGGTGACGAAGGCGATAGCGCATGCTCAACCCTGCCCCGGCAAGGCGTCGTCCGCCGGTCGCCAGTCCTCGCGCGCAAAGGCGCGGCTGGGGGCGATGTGGGTCAGCCAGGCGGTGGTGACGGCCTCGGACAGCGCGGTGAGGGTCCCCGCGAGATCATCGAGCAGCTCCATCAGGGCGTGACCGGCGTCGGCCTTGCACAGCTCATTCGGATCGGCCAGGCGCACCGTCGCCTGCAGGTGGGTGGCCAGGCGCTCGGCCGGGGTGGGCAGGGCACCGATGGCTTCATGCGGCAGATTGCTGACGTGCTCGGCTATCTGGTTGGCCTGGAAGGCGACGGCGCGCGGATTGGTGTGGTCCGTCAGCAGCAGATCCACGACCGGCGCGGCCTGCATGGTGGTGAGGTAGCGCGAGCGGTAGGTGATGGCGCTGTCGGCAGTACGCAGCAGCGCCTCGAGATCGGCCGGGGTGCCGGTGCCGTCGGCGAAGGCTGCATGCAGGGCATCGACCGTGAACGAGGCGCGTTCGATGCGCCGCCCGAGGTCGAGGAAGCGCCAGCCCGGGCCCCGCGTGGTGTTCTCGCGTCCCATGCCGGCAAGGGCGGCGCAGGCGATGACCACGCGGTTGAGGCGGGCCAGCGACTGGTTGGCGTCCTCGCCCCCCTCGGCCGCGAGTTCGGCATCGAGCGCCGTGAGAGCGCGCCAGGTGTCGGCCGACAGGCGATCACGTACGCCGAAGGCGGTGCGGCGCAGGTGCTCGCGCACGACCTTGAGCGGCCCGCTGGCGCCGTCGCCGATCAACGCGACGAGCACGGCGCTGGGCACGCCGGCGGTCGCGCGGACGCCGGTGGCGCGGGCGAGCATGGCGAGGTAGGCGGCGATCTGGGCCTGGTCGGCCTCGCCCGCGTCCTCGGCCAGGCAGCTGAGCGCCGAGCGCACCAGACGGGCGATGTCCTCGGCCCGTTCAGCGTACCGGCCGAGCCAGAACAGGTTGTCGGCGACGCGGCTGGGCAGATCGATGCCGCCGCGCTTGAGCTCGAGCGGCGCGTCGTTGGCGCGCAGCAGACTGACCTCCGGGACCGGGCCATCGGACAGCACCCAGGCGTCCTTGCTGCCGCCGCCGCGTTCGAACCAGAGCTGGCCCCCGTCGCCCTGCGAATCGATGCGTGCCAGGCCGCCAGGCATGATGGAGTAGCCATCCCCATCGCGGACGGCGAAGACGCGCAGGCTCATGCGCCGGGCCACCACCCGCCCTTCGTCCCAGCACGGCACGGTCGAGCGCGCCACGCGCTCGAAGGCGAGATAGGCGTGCGGCCGCACCCGGATGTCGGCGGCGAGGTTGGCCAGTTCCGGCAGCGGCAGGGTCGCCGGCAGGACGGGACGTCCGCGGTTGTTCCATGCCGGACGCAGGATCAGGTCGGACAGGTTGGCGAGGATGTGGTCGACGCGTTCACCGCCCCACCAGGCCGGCAGGCCCTCGAGCAGCACATCCTGGTGCAGCAGCGCACGGGTGATCGCCGGCAGGTAGGGCACCAGCGCCGGGCTGTCGGCCAGGCCGCTGCCGAGGCTGTTGGCCACCGCGACGTGGCCGGCTCGCACCGCCCCCGCGAGCCCGAGCACGCCCAGGGTCGAGTCGTTGCGCAGTTCCAGCGGGTCGCAGAAGTCGTCGGCGAGACGGCGCAGGATCACATCGACCGGGATCAGGCCGCCAAGGGTCTTGAGGAACACGCGTTCGTCGCGCACCGCCAGGTCGTCGCCCTGGACCAGCGAGATGCCGAGGTACTGCGCCAGGTAGGCGTGCTCGAAATAGCTCTCGGCGTAGGGGCCGGGGGTCAGCAGGACGACGCGTGGATTGTCGCGATGGCGCGGCGCCAGCGACAGCAGCTGCTGGCGCAGGCGGATGAAGAAGCCGGCCAGACGCTGCACCCGCATCTCGCGGAAGGGCTCGGGCAGGGCGCGCGACAGGACGATGCGGTTCTCCAGCGCGTAGCCGGCGCCGGGCGGGGTCTGGCAGAGGTCGGCGGCGACCCGCCACTGGCCGTCCGGGCAGCGCACCAGTTCGCAGGCGTAGAAGTGCAGGCGCGAATCGCCCGGGACGCCGACGCCATGCATCGGCCGGAGGAACTGCGGGTGGCCGAAGACGATGCCGGGCGGGATGATCCGCTCGCGGATCAGCCGCTGGGGTCCGTAGGCGTCGGCCAGGAAACCGTCGATGGCCAGCGCGCGCTGGGCCACACCGGCCTCGATGCGCGCCCATTCCTCCTGGCCGAGGATCATCGGCAGCGGGTCGAGCTGCCACGGCCGGTCGTCGGCAGCGCCATCGCGGAACAGGTTGTAGGTGACGCCGTTCTCGCGGATGATGCGGCGGCACTGCTCCCAGCGGCGGGTGAGTTCGCGGGCGCCGAGGCGGTCGACCTGGGCGAGCAGTTCGCTCCAGCCCGGACGTGCTGCACCGTCCGGCCCGTGGCACTCGTCCCATCGGCCGGCTTCGCTCTGGTAGGTCGAGGAGACTTGCGATTGGGACTGGGACATGGGCGGCTGCTGCGGTGCTGACTATCCCCGTCGCAGGTCGAGCGTATAGGGGCAATCGCGATCGGGCTGCGGCAGCTGGATCGCACGCACCCCCGGGGAGAGCCCAAGCCGCTCGAAGCGGGCCACGCGCCGCCCCTCGGCCTCGAAGGCGTTGACCGGGCGGGTGTCGTAGCTGCGTCCGCCCGGATGCACCACGTGGTAGGTGCAGCCGGCGACCGAACGGGCGTTCCAGGCGTCGACCACATCGAATACCAGCGGCGTATGCACGCCGATCGTCGGATGCAGGCAGCTGGGCGGCTGCCAGGCGCGGTAGCGCACGCCGGCGACGAACTCGCCCTCGGTGCCGGTCGGATGCAGCGGCAACGGGCGCCCACCGACGGTGACGATGTGACGCTTCCCTGTTGCGCCGCGCAACAATACCTGCAGGCGCTCGACCGACGAGTCGACGTAGCGGGCGGTGCCGCCGGCGCCGGCCTCCTCGCCGAGCACCGGCCACGGCTCCAGCGCCGTGCGCAGCTCCAGCTCCAGGCCGCGGTTCTGCATGACCCCGCACACCGGGAAGCGGAACTCGCGATGCGGGGCGAACCAGCGGTCGTCGACCGGCAGGCCGCGGTCGCGCAGTTCGCTGCACACGTCGGTGAAATCGTCCCATACGAACCAGGGCAGCATCCAGCGGTCGTGCAGTTGCGTGCCCCAGTCGGCGAGCGGCGCCCGGTACGGCTCGCGCCAGAAGCGGGCGATCAGGGCGCGGACCAGCAGCTGCTGCGCCAGGCTCATGTCGGCATGCGGCGGCATCTCGCAGGCGCGCATCTCCAGCAGGCCCTTGCGACCGCTGGCGGAATCCGGCGAGTACAGCTTGTCGATCGAGAACTCGGCCCGGTGGGTGTTGCCGGTGAGGTCGGTCAGCAGATGCCGCATGATCCGGTCGGTCATCCACGGCGCCTTGGCCGGGCCGGCTTTCACCAGGTCCAGGGCCGTCTGCAGTTCGTAGGCGTTCTCGGTGCGGGCCTCGTCGGCGCGAGGCGCCTGCGAGGTGGCGCCGATGAACAGGCCGCTGAACAGGTAGGACAGCGACGGATGGTTGTGCCAGTAGGCGACCATGCTGGCGAGGAGGTCGGGCCGGCGCAGGAACGGGCTGTCGAGGGTGGTCGCCCCGCCCAGGGTGATGTGGTTGCCGCCGCCGGTGCCGGTGTGCCGCCCATCGACCTCGAACTTCTCGGTGCCCAGCCGGGCCAGGCGGGCCTCATCGTAGAGCTGGCGCGTCACTGAACGCATCCCGCTCCAGGACGACTGCGGATGGATGTTCACCTCGATGACGCCCGGATCCGGCGTCACCGACAGGCTGACCAGCCGCGGATCGGACGGCGGCGTGTAGCCCTCCAGCTGCACCGGCATGTGCAACCAGCGCGCGGTATCCTCCACCGCCGCGACCAGGGCGAGGTAGTCGTCGGCGGTGGCCAGCGGCGGCAGGAAGACGTGGAGGACGCCGCCGCGTGGTTCGACGCAGAGGGCGGTGCGGACGATGCCGGCAGCGCTCTGGCCGGGCTTGGGCCGTTCCTCCCCGGCGACCTGGACGCGGATCGGCCGCGGCTGCAGCGGCTTCCGGGGGATGGAGGGGTCCTCCGGTTGCTGCTGCACCCGGTCGCCCGGCGCCGACCACGGCAGGGCGTCGAGCGGCAGGCGGAAGCCCATCGGCGAATCGCCCGGCAGCAGGTACATGCGTTCGTCGCGCAGGAACCACGTGCCGGTCCGCCACACGCCCCAGTCGCAGGTCAGCGGGAAGGCGTAGCCGACGACGCGCTGCAGCCCCTGGCGGAAGACCCGGGCGAGGCGTTCGCGCTCGATCGGATCCTCCAGCCGGCTGTCGAAGGGATCGACATTGGCAGGCAGCCGGCGTTCGCGCCAGAGGTGGTACCAGGCGTCCTCGAAACCGGGCAGGATGCTGCTGTCCGGCACGCCCAGGCGTCCGGCCAGGGCCTCGGCGAAGGCCTTGGCGTGGGACTCGTCGTGGCGGGCAGGCTTGCGCTCGTCGGCGATCAGCGCCGGATCCTGCCACGCCGGCTGGCCATCGGCGCGCCAGTAGGCGGTGAAGGCCCAGCGCGGCAGCTGCTCTCCCGGGTACCACTTGCCCTGGCCCATGTGGAGGAAGGCACCGGGGGCGAAGCGGGTACGCAGGCGCCGCACCAGCTCGTTGGCGCGTTCGCGCTTGCGCTCGCCCAGCGCCGCCGTGTTCCACTCCACGCCATCGTAATCATCGATCGAGACGAAGGTCGGCTCGCCACCCATGGTCAGACGCACGTCATCCGCGCGCAGGCGCTCATCGACCGCCTCGCCGAGGGCATCGATGGCCGCCCACTGCTCGGCAGTGTACGGCTTGGTCACGCGGGGATCCTCGTGGATGCGCGTCACCGTCATGGCGAAGCCGAACTCGCTCTCGCACTCGTCGTCCTCGTCGGCCTGCTCATAGGCGAACGAACCGGTGATCGGCGCTGCGGTCTGCGGGTCGGCAGTGGCGGCGAGCGGGATGTGACCCTCGCCCGCCAGCAGGCCGCTGGTCGGATCGAGTCCGATCCAGCCGGCGCCGGGCAGGTAGGCCTCGCACCAGGCATGCAGATCGGTGAAATCCTTCTCCGTGCCGGATGGACCGTCGAGCGCCTTCTGGTCGGCGGTCAGCTGGACCAGGTAGCCGGAGCAGAAACGCGCGGCGATGCCCAGGCGGCGCAGCACCTGGACGAGCAGCCAGGCGCTGTCGCGGCACGAGCCGCTGGCCTTGACCAGGGTCTCATCCGGCGCCTGCACGCCCGGTTCCAGGCGGATGACATATCGGATCTGCTGCGAGAGCAGGTGGTTGAGCCGCACCAGCAGGTCGATGCTGCGCAGACGATCGGGCGGCACCGCCGCCACCCAGGCGTCGACTGTCGGGCACTCCGGCAGGCTCTCGAGATAGGGCCGCAGCTCGCGGGCCAATTCCGGAGCGTAGATGAACGGGAAATGCTCGGCCGACTCCTCGACGAAGAAGTCGAAGGGGTTGATCACCGTCATCTGGGCGACCAGGTCGACCTCGACGCTGAACTCGTCGGTCGGCTCGGAGAAGACCACCCGGGCCTGCCAGTTTCCCTGCGGATCCTGCTGCCAGTTGAGGAAGTGCTTGGCCGGCGTGACCTTCAGGCTGTAGGCGTCGATCGGCGTGCGCGCGTGCGGCGCCGGCCGCAACCGGATGACCTGCGGCGACATGGTCACCCGGCGGTCGTAGCGGTAGCTCGTGCGGTGATGCAGGGCGACGCGGATGGTCATGGCGGGTTTCGGGTTTCAGGTTTCGGGAATCGGGAGCTCGAAGCCCGAACAGCTAGACGAAATGGTCGCGTTGCACTTCTGCTCCGAGCCGGTTGGTCAGCACGGTCAGCTCCCTGCAGAATCCATCCATACCAGGCCCGGCGACCGCCGCCAGCTTCGTCGCTACAAGCTTGGCCTCGATCTCGCGAGCGGTCTCGAGAGCGGCGCCTTCGCGACCTGGGGCGAAGCCGGTGATCGCCGCAGCCATGGCGCGGACGTTGACCAGCATCCCGTGCGGAGCGGTCTCATGCATGAGGATGAGATGCAGGACCGCCAGCGGATCGAGGGCGCCGGCATGCACGCGCCGCCAGCTTTCCGCCAGACCGAGACCTTCGAGCAGGCTCTTCCAGCGCCGGCACTCCGGAGAACCGATGACGGGGTGGCCGTGGCCCTCGGCGAGCAGCTTGGGCAGCATCTCGGCGAGGATGCGCGCGATGAAGTCGGCCCGCTCGATGGAGCGGCCGAGGTCGATGACATGCGGAACCGTGTCGCGCCACAGCTCGCCGAAGCATCCGTCGATCATGCGGCAGCGCGACAGGGCCCATACCACCGCACCCTCCGTCGCCATCTCACCCAGCCTGGCCTCATCGAGGGCCTGCGCGTCGATCCAGGTGCCGTTGATGTTGTCCCACAGCACGTCGGGCAGCAGGCTGCGCGCAGTACGAGCGTTGTCGCGGGCGGAGCGCAGGCAGGAGACGATCGACGAGGAGTTCTCCCGGTCGAGCACCATGAAGCGGGTGACCGACTCCGGGGCTATGGTGCCGACCCGATCCTCGTAGTCGTCGAGCGTGCCGCCGACTTCGAGCGCCGTGCTCCACAGGCCGAGCGACTCCTCGGATGATTCCGGCAGGCAGGCATGGCGCTCGGCCATGCGCAGCAGGCGCGCGTTGTTCTCGGCGCGCTCGAGATATCGGGCCATCCAGAAGCAGTTGCCGGCGATGCGGGTCAGCATGATGGCCTCGTCCGGTCGTCTTCGATGACCCAGGTGTCCTTCGTCCCACCCCCCTGGGAGCTGTTCACCACCAGGCTGCCGTGCTTGAGGGCCACGCGGGTCAGGGCGCCTGGGACCAGTTCGACCGTCTTGCCCGAGAGCAGGTAGGGCCGTAGATCGACATGGCGCGGGGCGATGCCGTGCTCGACGAAGGTCGGGCAGGTGGACAGCGCCAGCGTCGGCTGGGCGATGTAGCCGTCCGGCTTGTCGCGGAGCTTGTCCCGGAAGGTCTCGATCTGCTCGCGGGTTGCCGCTGGACCGACGAGCATCCCATAGCCACCGCTGCCGTGCACCTCCTTGACCACGAGGTCGGCGAGATGCTCCAGGACGTAGCCGAGGTCGGACTTGTCGCGGCAGCGCCAGGTCGGGACGTTCGACAGGATCGGCTCCTCGCCGAGATAGAAGCGGATCATGGTCGGGACGTGGAAGTAGGTCGCCTTGTCGTCGGCGACGCCGTTGCCGATGGCGTTCGTGACGGTGACATTGCCGGCCCGCATCGCGCGCAGCAGGCCCTTGACGCCCAGCACGCTCTCCGGCACGAAGACCTCGGGGTCGAGGAAGTCATCGTCGATGCGCCGGTAGATGACATGCACCGGGATCCGACCGGTGGTGTCCTTCATGAAGACGTGGTCGTCCTCGACGAAGAGGTCCTGGCCTTCGACCAGCTTGGCCCCCATGCGGGCTGCGAGGAAGCCATGCTCGAAATAGGCGCTGTTCAGCGCGCCTGGCGTCAGCACGACGACATTGGGGTGGTCGACCCCCTTCGGCGCGACGCTGCGCAGGGTCTCCAGCAGGAGGTCGGGATAGTGCAGCACCGGAGCGACCCGGTGGCTGCGGAACAGTTCCGGGAACAGCCGCTGCATCGCGGTCCGGTTCTCGATCATGTAGCTGACGCCGGAGGGCGTGCGCAGGTTGTCCTCCAGCACGAACCACTGGTCGGGAGAGGTCCGCACCACGTCGATGCCGGCGATGTGGCTGTGCACCCCGTGCTGGCAGGCCAGGCCGACCGCCTCCTTGAGGTAGAGCGGATTGCCGAGGATCTCCTGGGCCGGGATTTTGCCAGCGCGCAGGATCTCCTGCTTCCCGTAGACGTCCTCGAGGAACATGTTCAGCGCGCGGACGCGTTGAATGCAACCTGCGCTCAGCCGGTTCCATTCCCCGCGGCCGAGGATGCGCGGAATGACGTCGAAGGGGATGAGCCGCTCGGCCCCGCTGGTGTCGCCATAGACGGCGAAGGTGATGCCGCGCCGGCGGAACAGCCGTTCCGCCTCGTCCCGCCGCTGCGCCAGGCGCGCAGCAGGCATATCAGCCAGCCAGCGCTCCAGGGCGACGTAGATCGGCCTGACGGCTGTACCCTCGCGCATCTCGTTGAAGGCCGTCTCGCTGATGCCCATGACCTGATGGTAGCACAGCGCAGCAGCCGGCGACTGCTGCGGCAAGCATCACTCCGGGAAAGACGCACAGACATGGAGCGGAAACAGCCCCGCTTGCGCATCCCCCGTCGGGTTCCTTGCGGATCGCAACCGTCATCTGGCCAGCCATCAACTTGATCAACCGGATAGGATCCGTGGCGGCACTGCCACCACCGTCACGGCCTCGCCAGTTCGGAGGCGGCGCAGGGTTTCGCGGCCGATGGCCAGGATGTCACGGGCGTCGAAGCCGACGCAGCACCAGTTGCGGGCAGGCTGAGCCTGCAACGGCGCATTGCCGTGCACCACCACGACCGGGCGCGGACCGCGCCAGGCGCGCAGCGCCGTTTGCGCCGGACCGGCCAAGTGGTCGTCAGCGAGCAGCAGGCCGTCAGGCGGGCCGTCGCGGTGGTGGAGCAGCGCCAGCAATGCGGCGGCGATGCCGTCGGCGTGCGCCAACCCGGTTTCCAGGGCCCGCTCGGGTCCTGTCGGGATGCCGGCTTCGCCGCAGGCGGCAAGGAAGCGTCGGGCCAGGCGGTGCGCCGGGTCTGGCGGGACGAGGGCCGCCAGCCGCCGACAGCCGGCGGCTCGCAACCGCGCCACCGCCAGGTCGACGAGCGCGCGGTTGTCGAGCTGCAACCGCGGCAACGGCGCGGCGATCGGATCATCGTCGATGGCGATCGCAGGCGCTCCGAGCAGTTCGACGAGGGCGCCATGCGGCCGTCCGGTGAACAGAACGCCGAGCAGGCGATGCCCGCGCGCCGCCGCGGCTACCGCCGGCCACGGCTCGAGAGTGGTCGGCGGGGCCGCTCCGGGGAACAGCCGCGACATGGAGGTGCCCAGACCGCAGTCCGCGCAGCGCTCGTCCGCGGACACTGCGCGCAAGGCGGCATAGAAGCGCGACCAGGGCGCGCGACCCTCGAGGATCGGGACGAAGGCCACACCCAGGCGTTCACGGTTGGGCGGACCAGCGGCGACCCGCGTACCGCAGCCACCGACCGCTTCGACCAGGCGGTCTGCGGCGAGGGCGGCGAGGGCGGCCTGGACGGTGCGCAGCGAAGCGCCGTGCGTCGTCGCAAGTGCGCGCCGCGAGGGCAGGCGCACACCTGGGACGAGGCTGCCGTCCGCGATCGCGCCGGCCAGCAAGGCGGCGATGGCTTCAGCACGGTGCGGCGGGCTTGCGGTCATCCGCACGCATGCTCGCCCCGGATGCCGTCGGGCAATGGCGGTTGCTCAGTGCCACTCGTTCCCGGGAAAGCAGACCAGACGCTTGTAGGTCGAACCGGGCGGGCGCGAGAGCAGGAACGCGATCGCGTCGCAGACCTCGCCGATGGGCAGCAGGCGGTCACGCTCGCCGGGGTAGGGCGTGGTGTCCCAGAGCGGTGTGTCGATGCCGCCCGGACACAGGCTGCTCACGGTCACGTTGTGCGACTGCAGCTCCTGGCCGAGAGCCTCGGCGAAGCCGAGCATGCCCCACTTCGAGGCGCAGTAGGCGGCCTGCCCGGCGATGCCGCGCAGTCCGGCGACCGAGACCACCTGCACGATGCGGCCCGAGCGGGCAGCGATCATCGCCGGCAGACAGCCGCGTGTCACCGCCATGGCTCCGATCAGGTTGACCGTGACGATGCGCTCTGCGGTCACCAGGTCCTGCTCGGCGAAATTGCACCAGTCGAAGACCGCTGCGTTGCTGACCAGGGCGAGGGGCGCGCGGCCGGCCAAGGCGGCCGTCACCGCCTCGGCAGCCTCGCCAGGCCGGGCGAGGTCGGCTGCGACCCCGACGACTCCGGGCACACCGGGATCGCGCCGCGCCACGCCCAGCACGGCATGGCCGGCTGCGACGAGCCGGCTGCATAGTTCTCGGCCAACCCCGCTTGAGGCGCCGGTGACGACGACGGGACGGTCAGGGACGGGTTGCATGATGCCTCGCTCAGAAGTTGAGATCGGCGTGGCCGACGCCGTGGCCACGCGGCGGGCCGTCGAGACGCAGGCGGATGACGCAGCCGCATGGTCCGAGGGCGGCGTCATGCAGGCCGCCGATGACGATGCGGCCGTGCGCATCCTGGTGCAGCGTCAGGCGCCTGCCGTCGTCGAGCAGCACGGCCTCGAGCGCCCGGTTGGCGCAGCCGGCGTACACCAGTTCATCGCCAGCGCGGTTCCAGCAGTGCAGCAGCAGGGCGTCGTCATCGATCGCCGAGACCTCGCCCCATTGCACCCATCCGAGACCGGCCGGACGGCTGCGCAGCAACTCGCCGCCGACGCGCGCGAGCCAGGTTCCCGCCGTGAGGAGGATGGCCTGCTCAGCGGCGCAGATGCGGCCCTGGCCATCCGGGCTGACGTTCAGCAGCAGGTTGCCGCGCTGGTTGCGGCGCAGATGCAGCAGCCGGCGCACCACCTCGAGCGGTCGGCGGAAGCGCGTGTCTCCGGCGTTCCACGCCCAGCTGTCGTTGAGTGTCCAGTCGCTTTCGTAGGGCCGGTCGTCCTGCTCGGGCGCCCGCAGATGCAGCTCAAGGGCGTCAAAGTCGCCGGGCAGGGAGAGGCGCTGGTTGATCAGGCAGCCTGGCGCCGCCTCGCGCACAATGCGATGGAATCCGGCAGCATCCCAGTCATCAGGACCCATCGCCGGCGCAGCGCCGTCGAACCACATGATGTCGGGCGCATAGGCCATCAGTTCGCGCACCTGGGCCTGGGCGTAGGCGACCAGTTCGCGCCGGTCCGCCTCGCTGCGCCAGGCCTGCGGCCAATCCACGGCATACGGGGTCGGGTAGGCCGGATGCATCCAGTCGGCCAGGGAGAAGAACCAGCCGAGCCGCAGTCCGCGCCGCCGGAATGCCGCCGTCAGCTCGCCGACCAAGTCGCGGTGCGGCCCGCAGCGGGTCGAGCACCATCCGGTGGTAGCGCTGTCCCACAGGCAGAAGCCGTCGTGATGCTTGGCGGTGATGACGGCGTATCGCATCCCGGCCTCGACGCACAACGCGGCCCAGGCATCGGCATCGAAACCGGTGGCGGTGAAGCCTGCCGCCGCGGCGCGGTACTCGCCGAGCGGCATGCGCTCGCGATTGAGCACCCACTCGCCGCGTCCGATGGCGCTGTAGACCCCCCAGTGGGCCATCATGCCGTAACCGGCGTCGCGGAACCAGGCGGTGCGGTCGTCCATGCTGCGACGATCCACGGCAGGCGTTACCCGGCCAGGGAAACGGGAGTGGCTGCCCCGGCGATGTCGGGCGAGTCGTGCCCGTGCGCGGGATCCGCCAGGAGCGGCTCAGTACCGCAGCACGGCCTGCACCGGCACATCCAGCTTCTGACGGCCGCCGAGGAAGCCCAATTCGACGAGGAAGCCGCAGCCGACCACGCTGGCGCCCTGGCGGCGGATCAGGGTGACGGCCGCGTTGGCGGTGCCACCGGTGGCCAGCACGTCGTCGATCACCAGGATGCGGTCGCCTGGCCGGACGGCATCGATATGCATCTCGATCGCGTCCGTGCCGTACTCCAGGCCATACGCCTGGCGTACCGCGGTCCATGGCAGCTTGCCTGGCTTCCTGGCCGGGACGAAGCCGGCGCCGAGTTCCAGCGCGACCGCCGGCGCAAAGATGAAGCCGCGGGCCTCGATGCCGACCACGGCGGTGATGCCGCGCCCGCTCCACGGCGCCGCCAGTTCGGCGATGGCCTGGGCCAGCGCGGACGGGTCGCGCAGGGCCGGTGTGATGTCCTTGAATACGATCCCCGGCTTGGGGAAGTCGGGGACGTCGCGGATGAGCGTGGAGAGATCCATGTTGCGGTGAGGCTTGGGCGTCAGGCGCCTTGCGCAAGGCCAGACGGCAGGCGGACCCGGAAGGTCGAACCCTGGCCAGGAACGGTATCCACCTCGATGCTGCCTCCATGCTGGCGGACGATGGAGTGCACCGTGGCCAGCCCAAGCCCGTTGCCCTTCCCTTCACCCTTGGTGGTGAAATACGGCTCGAACAATCGGGACCGCACCGCTTCGCCCATGCCGCAGCCGCTGTCGGACACCGACAGTTCGACCCAATCCGCCTGCGCCCCGACGTGGATGCCCAGGCGCCCGCCTGCAGGCATGGCGTCCCGGGCATTGGCGCACAGGTTCATGATCACCTGATGCAGGCGGTTGGGATCGGCCATCAGCTCCACCTTGCCAGGCGGTAGGTCGAGGACGAGGTCGATCCGGGCGGGAAGGCCCGCCCGGATCTGCGCCGCGACCTCCTCGGCGATGGAGCCGAGATCGATCCGCTGGCGCTGCGCCTCAGGAGGCCGGGAGGTGGCGATGAGGCGGCGCCCCAGTTCCGCTGCGCGCTCGGAGGCGTTCAGGATCTGCTCGAGATGCTCGCGGACCGCGGGATCCTCGCATCGGAGGCTCGCCAGCTCGGCATGGCCGGTGACCGCCGTGAGGACGTTGTTGAAGTCGTGCGCGACCGCTCCGGCGACCCGGCCGACCGCTTCCAGTCGCGCAGCCTCGGCCAGTCGCTGCTGCGCCTGGGCCAACTGCTCGGTCCGTTCGTCGACCCGTCGTTCGAGCTGCGTGTTGATGGCGTGCAGGTCGGTTTCCAGGCGGCGGTTGCTGGCCTGCGCATGCAGTTGGCGCAGCATCATGAGCAGGACGCTGATTCCGGCTGCGGTGCGCGTGACCGCATCCCCGGGAGCCAGGATCAGCAGGCCCCAGGTCACCAGGAGAGCCACGGCCGCCAGCACGGCGGTGGTCATGCGGGGATCCCGTGGCTCATCGGGTTGACCGCCGGATGCGGTCGCCTGGCGGGCGCCTGCCAATCCGATCAGCACCAGGCCCAGCCCCCACAGGATGCCCAGCGGGTTGCCGCTGACGTAGGTGCCGTGGAGGATCTGCACGGCGTAGATCAGATCCGCCAGGATCAGCGTGGCGGCGCCGGTGACGAGCAGCGGACCGACTCCGGCTGCCGAGCGTATGCGACCACGGAACAGCAGATCGAGGGACGCCCACAGCAGCAGCAGATCGCCCACCGGATAGGCGATGGCGAGGACCTGGGTGAAGCCGTCAGTGCCCTTTCCCGCCGCCTGTGTCGGAGCGACCAGGAGGATCCACATGGCGGCCCCGGCGGCGTTGACGATGACGCCGACATCGAGGACCACGGCCCAGGTTCCACCGACCGGCGCCCGCTGGCGCGGGAGGGTGAGGATGCCGATCAGCACGAGCGGGTAGGTCAGCAGGAAGAACGCATCGGCCATGGATCCCCACGGCTGCGTCCCGAGCACCGCGAGGATCAGCCAGATGACGTCAGCTATCGACCAGGAGGCGGCGCCGGCCGCCAGCAGCAGCCAGGGACCTCCGCCAGGCCGCATCACGCGAGCCGCCCACAGCAGGGCGGCACAGGCGAAGAGGCAGCGCAGAAGGCTCACCACATCGCAGGCGATCGTGTGCCATGGTTCGCCAGCGAATGGCTGCAGGGCCGCCCTCGCAACCACCAGCGCCGTCCCGATGAGGCAGGCTGCGACCCAGGGTCGAGGCGTAAGTGCGCTCACAGCAGCAGTATGAGCATCAGCAGACGGACACGCAACCCTCTGGCCGGTCACCAGCCTGGTATGTCCGCAAGCCAGCGCTCGATCGCGGCGGCCGAGTCGGCATCGTCGACCAGCCACGACAGCTCGCGGTTCCGGCTCACCGCGCTGCGCGTCCAATTGTGGCTGCCGGCCAGCACCAGCCGGCTGTCGGCGACCAGCACCTTGGCATGCGATGTGACCTCCTGCTCGTCGAGCACCGTGCGCACGCCGTGCGCGGCCAGCCAGGCGGCCGGAGCTTCGTGCTTGGCGTCCGGCTGGCCGTCCCAGTTCGCACCTCGGTCGAGGACGACGCGCACATCGACCCCGCGGATGGCGGCGGCGGCGAGGCCGTCGAGCAGGCTGCCGATCACGCCGTCGTCCGGCCGCAGCACATACATCGACATCCATAGGCGGTGCTGCGCCCCGTCGATCAGGCGGCGGGCTTCACGGACGTAGTCCAGTTCACGATCAGGGCCGCCGAGGATCAGCTGGGGTGGCCGTCCCCGGGCGGGAGCCAGCACTCCGAGCAGCAGCACGGTGGCGGCTAACAGCAGGACCAGGGCTGCGCGACGCAGACCGGGTGGCCAGGGCTGGCCGCTGGGCTGCAACGGGAGGCTCATCGCGCCACCGCCGCGGCTTCGGCCAGGACGAGATCGACTGTGATCGCCCCCATGTCGACCTTGCTGACATCGCGTCGCTCCCACGCCGCGCCTGGCGCCTGCAGATTGCGCCAGTGCGGACCACGCGGGCCGTTGCGCGCCATCGGCACCGGACCGAAGAGACCTACCGCAGGCGTGCCGAGCGCGCGGGCCAGATGCAACGGGCCGGTGTCACCGCTGACCAGCACTGCGGCACGCTCGAGCAAGCCGGCGAGTTGCGGGATCGTGGTGTCAGGAGCCATGGCCACACCGGTCGCCGCAGCGATGCGCGATGCGACCGTGCGTTCGCCAGGGCTTCCCCACAGCAACAGGGCCGGCCGCTCGCGGCAGGCCGCGGCGCAGGACAGCAGGCGCTCCTCCGGCCACACCTTGGTCGGCCAGCCAGCACCGACATTGATCATCCAGGCCCGATCGAGGCCGTGCTCGTCCAGCCACCGCCTGGCCCAGCTCCGCTCAGCCTCCCAGGCGGGCAGGGGGAAGCGCCAGGTGGCCGGCGGCACCAGTCCGATACCCGAAAGCAGTCCGAGTTGCTGGTCGATGACGTGCTCGGCGGTCGCCCGGACGGTCTCCGCCCCGAGCCAGGACAGCTCACGGGCGCGGGGCGGAGCGTGGGCCAGCCGCCGTCCGGCGCCGGCCAGCGCAGCCAGCAGGCCGCTCTTGGCCAAGCCCTGAGCGTCGACGACGAGATCGTAGCGCTGGCTGCGCAGCTCCCTGACCAGCCGCTGCAGTGTCGCCAGACGTTGCGGTAATGGCGCCGTGCGCAGCACTTTACGCGGAAGCCGGTGGACCGAAGCGACAGCCGTCGACCCCTCCAGCAGGCAGGACCAGCGGTCCTCGCACAACCAGGCGAGGTGGTGCCCGGCGGCGGCCAGCTCGGCAGCGAGCGGCAGGGTGTGGACGATGTCGCCGAAGGCGCCGAGGCGGACGAGCAGGATGCGCACCGTCTGCAGATCCTGGGCCGGCTGCGTGCCGCGCCAGAGCGGAGCCTGCTCCCGCCTGCTTGCGGGCGCCTCGGCCGGGGGTACGGTCCAGGGGAACGACATGTCGGATCCGGACCATCTCAGCCTCGGCAGTGTCGCGAAACGCTGCAACGTCAGTCGCACCACGGTGTACCGCTGGATCATCTCGGGGCAGCTGAAGGCCTACAGCCTGCCCAGCGGTCACTTCCGGGTCATCCCTGTCGATCTCGAGGAGTTTTGCGCTTCATTCGGGATCACCCAGAACACCTCTGATGGCTCTGGTGGACGCCGGGCGGTGCCGAACCGGGTCAACATCCTCGTCGCTGACGACCATCCCGATGCGCTGCTGCTGTTCAAACGCGTGGTCGAGCGCTACGTGCCCGAGGCGGCGATCCACGAGGCCGTCAATGGCGTCGACACGTGCATCGCCGTCGGCACGCTGCGTCCGCAGGTCCTCATTCTCGACATCATGATGCCGGGCATGGACGGCTTCGCCGTCCTCCAGGAACTGCTGCATCGTCCCGAACTGGCGCACAGCCGGGTGGTGGTGGTCAGCGCCTACGAACCCTTCGCCCGCATCGAGGAGCTGGCCCGCCTCAATCCCCAGATCGTGGCCTGCATGCGCAAGCCGATCCGGGTCGAGGACCTGGGCAAGGTGCTCACCCAGCTCTCCCAGCAGGTGCCCAGCGGCGGCAGTCCCGCCGCCGAGGCCCGATGATCGCAGCGCTGCCCGCCCTCGCCGACCATCTCGCCGCCGTGGAGGCAGCCATGGCCTCCGCCCTGGCCAGCAGCGAGCCGCGCGTATCAACCCTGATCGGCCGGCTCGGCCCATTCCACGGCAAGCTGCTGCGCCCGTCGCTGTGCCTGCTGGTCGCCGAAGGCCTCGGCGGTGCGGACGCCCGGCATCACGCCTTGGGCGCCGCGCTGGAGCTGATCCACACCGCCACGCTGGTACATGACGACCTGATCGACGACGCCAACACCCGACGCGGTCGCGAAACCGCCCATGTCACGCATGGCAACACCACCGCCGTGCTGCTGGGCGACTTCATGTATACGCGTGCCTTCTCGCTGGTCGCCGAACTCGGCGAACTGGAGCTGGTCACGCGTCTGTGCGCCGCCACCAACACGGTGTGCGAAGGCGAACTGCACCAGCAGATGTCGGCCCGGGACGCCGACCTGTCCGAGGATGAGTACCGCCGCATCATCTACGGCAAGACCGCCGCCCTGACCGAGCTGGCCGGCTTCTTCGGCGCCATGGCGGGAGATGAACAGCAACGCCGAGCCGCGGCCGCCTTTGGCCGTGACCTCGGCATGGCCTTCCAGATCGTCGACGACTGCCTCGACCTGTCGGGCGATGCGCAGAAGGTCGGCAAGACCCTGGCGACCGACCTCGAGCGCGGCCGCGTCACCTTGCCGCTGATCCGCGTCCTCGCCGCCGCCCTGCCCGACGAACGGCCGGGGCTCGAGCAGCGCCTGCTGCGCGCCGAGGGGCGCGAGCAGGTCGAGGCCGCACGCCAGCTGATCACCGAGCGCGGCGGCGTGGCCAGCGCCCTGAGCACCGCCCGCGAACTCGCCGCCGCCGCCAAGGCGCATCTCCTCCGTCTTCCCGACTCCACCGCGCGCGCGCAGCTGGCCGAGCTGGCCGACTTCGTCGTCGCACGCGATTTCTAGGTTCCTCCATGAGCGCAGACAGCGCCCCCGATGTCCAGCACGGCCCGACCATCATCGCCCGTCCCGACCACAGCATCTCCCGCCAGGACGTAGACAAGGACACCCTGCGCGTGCTCTACCGCCTGAAGGACGCCGGCTACGAGGCCTACCTGGTGGGCGGCGCGGTGCGCGACCTGCTCATGGGCCGTCGCCCCAAGGACTTCGACGTCGCCACCGACGCCCGTCCACGCGAGCTGCGCCGCCTGTTCAAGAACAGCCGCGAGGTCGGCAAGCGCTTCCGCCTGGTCCACGTCTTCTTCGGTCCGAAGAATATCGAGGTCGCCACGCTGCGCAGCGAGGCCGAAGCACCATCGGCCGATGGCGACCTCTACGTCGACAACGACAACGAGTGGGGCAACCTCGAAAGCGACGCCTTCCGGCGCGACTTCACCATCAACGCCCTGTATTATGACATCCGCGATTTCGCGGTGATCGACTACTGCGGCGGCGTCGCCGACATCCACGCGGGGCTGGTGCGCGCGATCGGCGATCCGCGGGTGCGCTTCCAGGAGGACCCGGTGCGCATGCTGCGGGCGATCAAGTTCGCCGCCCGCTTCGGCTACACCATCGAGGAGAAGACCGCCGCGGCGATCGCCGAACTGCACGGCGACGTGCTCAAGGCCAACCGCCACCGCGTCACCGAGGAATTCTTCCGCATCCTCACCCAGGCGAACCGCGCCGAGGGCATCCGCCTGCTGGCCAAGTTCAACCTGCTCGCCGACCTCTATCCCGACTGGGTGCGGGCGATCGGCCTGGGTGGGCTCGACCAGGTCCTCGAATTCCTCGACCGCGTCGATGAGGACGCCGAGCAGGAGCGCTGGTACTCGATCGAGCTGATCGCCGCCGGACTGTTCGTGCCGCTGCTCGACACCGTCGATCCGGGCCGCGACCAGTTCAACCGCGTCGCCGCCCGCGTCACCGCCGAGGTGCGCCAGCTCGGCGTCGACATGGACCTGCCCAAGCGGCTGATCAACACCGCGGTCGAACTGCTGCGTGGCCAGCTCTACCTGCTGTTCTTCACCCATCGTGAGAACCGCGTCAGCCGCTTCGTCGAAAGCCCGTGGTTCGACCCGACTTGGCGCCTGCACCTGCTCGCCTTCGGCGGCATCGACGAAC
>JAIFKN010000163.1 GCA_020049615.1 bacterium
GAGGCCTGGGCCGCGATCGCGGCGGCCAATGCCGCTGCTGGCGCGCTGCACGCATGGCAAGGTCGAGCCCGCGGCGGTGGCCGGGCTGGCGTCGTAAACGTCCTGCCGCGGTCCTATTCGCTGGTGCGAACCGTCTCGCCGGCGTAGTGGTTGGTCAGCCAGCGCTGGTAGAGGGTGACGGAGTCGTCCAGGCCGGTCTTGGTGGTGGAGTTGTAATTGCCGTCCGGATCGATGGCGAACACCGTCTCCAGGTTGGCCTCCTCGACCGCCTGGCGGCGCAACTCGTCCCAGACCTGGCCGCGGACCAGGGCGCGGACATAGCGGACGCGGTCGAAGACGAAGTAGCCGGTCAGGGAGAAATGCTTGGGCGGGTTGCTGTTGGCAACGCCATTGGTGGCTGCCCCAGCCGGAATGGTCTGTCCATTGGACAGCGTCAGGGTCGGATGGGCCGAGGTGCCAGAATAGCAACTGCAGCAGGCATAACTATCATAGTCGAAATCGAGGGCTTTGAAATCGCTATAGGTCGGGTTGGCGCCGAAGAAACTCATGCGCCAGTCGTTGAGCACCCGCTCCATGTTGGCCGCCTTGCGGGCAGCCTTGTCAGCAGTCAGCGCTGGGCCATTCGGTGCGGCTGTGCTGAGGAACTCCTTGACCCCGCGGATGTTCGCGCTGCTGCGCCAGTCGAAGATGAAGCGCGGGCTCTTCGCCTTGGACTCGGCGCCGTTGCCGAGGACGGCCAGGATATGGCCCGGCTTGGTGGTCGTGGAACTGCCGGGTTTCGTGGCGTCGCCAGGGAACCATTCGCCGAGCACTGCGAGCATCAGGCGATCGACCTCGCGGATGTGGGTCGGCTTGGCCGGGGCGGTGCCAGCGGGCGACAGGGTGCTGACATAGGTGGGGATGGAGGCGGGGCCGACGCAGGTGGCATCCTGATGCAGCGCCTTGGTCAAGGCGATGGCTTCGGCGGTGGCGTTCAGGACATCGAGCCAGTAGGAGTCGCGATGGAAGAAGCCGCGATCAGTGTCGATCTCTAATTTGGTGCGGAAGCTTTTGATGATAGACTGGTCGTCACCCCAGTCGAGGCTATGGGCGATCATCGCCATGCTGCCGCGCATGGGTTCGCCGGGCATGGCGGAGTAGTGCTTGTTGCCGGTGCCGTCGGGGTTGCCCCACCAGGTGATGTTCGGACAGAGGATGCTCCTGCGATCGAGGTCCGCAGCGGCTGGCGGCGGAACCCAGTCCTTGCTGCTGTCCGGCAGGTGCCAGACGTTCACTTGGGTCCCGAGCATCAGCTTGTGGATCTCGGCCGTCTTGTCGGCCCCCGTATGGGCGGTCTTGCTGGCGTCCATTTCGGTGGCGGCGTAGTCCTCCCAGTCCTCGGCGGGGCCGGGGTAGGCGAGGGCGTAGACGAGGGGGTAGTTCGGATCGGTGATCTTCGGCAGGCTGCTGTAGTTGACGGCGGTGAAGCCGGCGAAGGGCTTGGCCGGTCCTGGTACCGTGAAGGCATCATCCTGGATGTCGGGGCCGGGGAAGTTGAGGCTGGAGGCGATCGGGGGGCTGTAGGTGTCGGTCGAGGCGGCGGTGCCTTCCCATTCGGGCTCGTCCTCCTCCCACCAGTTCGTGCCCTTCTTCCAGTCCTTCCACTCAAAGATCTGCTTCTTGGTCACCGGCTGCCGGAAGAGCGCCTGGGGCATGTAGCCGTACAGCATGCTCTTGATGGTGCTCGCCGGAGCGGTCAGCAGGTTGACGCGCCAGGGGGTCTCGACCTTGGATTCCCAGTATTGCGCGGGTGAAGGATCGTAGGCGTTGGCCCGCCCGAACGGGCTCAGCGCCCACTCGCCCAGCCAGCCCATGGCGGCATCGGCCCGGGTGGTCTCGGCCGCCTGCCACCAGGACATCGGTCCGCCCCGGGCGTCGGCGATCAGGCGTTTGTCGGTCTGGATGTTGATATACGCCGGGTCGATCCAGGTCCCCAGGGTGCTGTAGGGCAGCACCTGCGGTCCGGCGCCGAAGCCCGTCAGCTGATGCTTGGGATTGTTGCCGATCCCCACGGTGCTGCCCCGGCCGAGGAACATGGTTTCGACCCCTGGTCTGGGCAGGTCACGGCTCGAGCTGGAATACTCCTCAACCCCTCTCCGGCAGATCATCGCGACAAACGAGGTCAGGTACTTGCGGTTGAGCTGCTCGTCCCATTCGTGCGGGGTGGCGCTGGCATCGCTGTAGGCGTTGCCGGCGTCGAAGGGCAGTTGCCGGCCCCACAGCAGGTGGCCTCCGAGATCGACGGCGGCCACAGCATAGCGCAGGCGGTAGCGGGCCAGGGTGCGGCTGGCGACCGGGCGCCAGCGCTGGTCGAAGTACATCGGGCTGTTGCGTTCGGGTGTCGAGGTCGGCACGGTGGTGAAGCGCACCGGTTTGGCGAACCCGTCCCGGTTGTAGTAGCCGGGCTCGATCCAGCGCGGCATGCACGGATTCAGCAGCGAGCAGTTGCGGTCGGGCAGATCGCCCCAGGGCCAGCTGCCGCCGTCTGGACGGTATGCTTGGCCGGCCCCCTGGTCGCCGAACCAGGAGTGCTGCAACCGGTACAGGGCCGACTCGGCGCGGACATTGTCGTCGCTGTCGTTGTAGGTGGCGAGATCACCCGCCTCGTCCAGGGTGGTGGGGTACGGGTTGTTGTTGGCCACTAGATCGCGGTCGAGATGGCCCAGGTGCATCAGCGACCATTCGCCGGTGCTGTAGGACTTGGATAGTTCGCCCAGGGCGACCTCGACGGCGTGGCGGGCGCCCATGCGCGCCGCCGAGCGGGCGAGTTCGGCGCTCAGCAGGTGTTCGCCGGCGACCCGGTTGGCGCGGGCCGCGGCGACGAAGCCGAAGGCGATCATGCTGGCGGCGGCGACCAGGGCGAGGACCAGCAGCAGCATCGAGCCCTGACGGGGATGGGGTGGCATGTCGGTTCCTCTCCTAGCGGCCGACGGCGTCGGGGACGCCGAGGTCGAGGGCGAAGGCGAAGCGCAGCGGGCGCGTCAGCCGGGTGCGCGGGTCGTAGAGCGTGAGTTCGATGCGGATCACGGAGGGTCGCCACAGGCGGATGTCGCGGGTGCCATCGCCGGTCTCGGTGCGGGCATCGCGGTAGAGGCCGTCGATGGCCCGGACCTCGCCCGACCACCAGGCCGTGCCGGTGGCGGTCTGCGCTGCACCCGCCCCATTGCGTACCTGCACGCCGCTGCTGTCCGCCACGGTGGTCCAGCCGCCGCGATCGACCCAGGCGATGGAGCAGGCGGTGACGCGATGGCTGACCAGTTGCAGGCGTCCGGGGGCCAGCACGGTGTTGCCGTCAGCATCCTCGCCCGCGTCGAGGACGCCGTCCCGGTCGAGGTCCTCGCCGAGCAGGTCGGCGCGGTCGCTGAGCAGCCGCACCGTCGGCGCCAGTGCCGCGCCGGGCAGCAGGCTGAGATCGTTCATCGCCGGGTCGGCCGTGCGCGAGCGCAGGCCCTGGACGGTCTGCGTGAATTCGACCCCCAACGGCTTGTAGGTCGCTGCGCTGGTGTCATAGACATCGAGGGTGAACGTCCGGCTGCGCAGCGCTGCCGTCGATCGCCCGTACCACAGGCTGCCGGCTGCGTTCGCATCGGCGGCGCGCTCTGCCGCTGTCGGTGGCCGCCACTCCCAGGCATACCACAGCACCGGATTCGCGTAGGCGTCGTCCCACAGCCAGCCCTGCGTCGCGGCGCCTGGCCGCTTGTCATCCGGTTCAGCCAGGGCGATCAGGCGCACGGCGCGGGCGTTGGATCCGTACACCGTGCTGTCCAGGGTCGGTGTCTCCAGGCGCATCTGCGCCTGCTGCTGGGAGCGGGAGAGGTCGGCGTCCAAGCGCCGGAACAGCGTGCCGCCCTCCAGGGCCAGCTCGGCGCCGGCCTGGGCCCGTTCCGAGGAACGCTTGAGCTGGATCAGGCCGGTCCAGGCCAGCCCGGCCAGGATCACCGCCAGGGTGACCGAGACCAGGAGTTCGATCAGGGTGAAGGCCGGACCGGCGGAGCGGCGGTTACGGAGCATGCATCACCAGCCGTTCGGACAGGGTCAGGGCCCCGTCGCCTTCGCCGCTCCAGAACACCTCGACGGTGACCTGGGCGGTGGTGATGGCTCCGGTCGCCACCTCGTCGGAGATGGTGCGGCGCACGAACAGGCCGTTGACGTAGCCCTGGCTGACCGAGCCGCTGGTCGTCCAGTCCAGGACCGCCGGGCCATCCTGGCGGGCGTCGGCCAGCACCGAGCGGGCGGTGGCGGCGGCCAGGCTGGCGGCGATCGACTCCTGGGTCAGCTGCTGGCCGCGCTTGGCCAGGAGGATGGCGGCGGTGAAGCCGAGGGCCAGCACGAGCAGGATGGCCAGCACCTCGACGAAGGTGAAGCCGCGTCTCACTGGAACCACCACAGCTTGTCGGTCATCATCTTCGGGGTGACGGTGTCGGTGATCGGGGTGCCGGCAGGGACGGCGTCGGGTTCGCGATACCAGTAGTCCCAGGTGCTGCCGTTGGCGGTCTTCAGCTGGTGCAGCCAGCCGTACTTGCAGCGTCGGCTGACCTCCTGCTTGTCGGCGGTGGTGGTCTGCTGCCACACGCCGGGCGTCGCCGGCCAGGTCGTGCCGGAGGCCAGATAGTCGTCCCCGGCGCGCTTCACCTGATACACCCGTACGTCGCCCTGGCGGCTGATCTCGACCCGCCACATCGGCCACAAGCTGGCGAGGGCCTCGCGGGCGTCGGCGAAGCTGTCGCGGTCGTCACGGCTGTCGGGGGCGAAGGTGATGCGGTAGGCCCCGGTGTGGCGGTCGAAGTGGGCGACTTCGCAGGCCATGGTGTTGTTCGTGTTGTTGGTGCCGAAATCGTAGCTGTTCCAGTAGGTCTTGGTCGGGTCGATGCCACCACCTCCGAACCAGGGCTTGGTCGTATCGATCACCCCGTTGGCGTAGCGCTCGCTGTCGTTGCTGGGCGCGACGTTGTACTGCACATTCGAGAAGCGCTTGCGGTTGGTCTTGAGGGGGGGGACGCTGATGCTCCCATCCGGTGCGAAGGCGATGATGAAGTCCTGCCAATCTGCCGAGATCAGTGGCCGCGGGTCGCTGGCGCGCATGACGGCATAGCCCGTTTCCGAGCCGCGAACCGGATCCGAATCGGAGAAGTCTTTGTCATTGTTCCAATCGACATTGAAGAGGCGATCGGCGGGATGGCGACTGTCGGTGATGATTCCGTCCGCGCCCTGGTAGAAGAAGCCGGTGTAATTGTCCACCGTGGTGGCGGCAGTGCCGAACAGGCGGGCCTGCGGTTCCGCAGCAGACAAGGCTCCGTCGTAGCCGCCCCAGGGGAACAGGCGCTTGCGGACCGGATCAAAGTAGCCGAAATATGGCCGCGGGTAGGTGCTGGGATAGCCGTAGGCCCGTGCCTGGTAATAGTCGCCGGCCTGATCATTCGCATTGACCCGCGGCCCCTCATCGGTGTCGGCCAGGGCGAGGAAGCGGACCTTGCCGGCCGGAAGCGCCACGGCCGGGCCGATCCAGGTCTCCTTGATCGCCTCGATCCAGTGCGGGAAGGTCATGAGTCGGCCGCCGTCGACATCCTCGCTGTTCGGCCAGGCGATGAGCAGTTGCCTGCCTTTCTTCGTCAAATTCATCCGCGGCGGGCCGAAGGGTCGGTACCAGTGCCCGCCGGTGCGGTTGTTCAGCACCCGGCCGCTGCTGCCGGGGGCGTTCTGGAGGTTGATGGCCAGGCCGTACGGGGTGTTGTCGGCCAGGGCGCGGGCGCGCAGCAGGCGGACCTCGGCGGCGAAGCGGTCGGCCGCCGCCTTGATCTGGGCGTCCTGCACGCCGGAGTCGCGGTTGGTCAGGATCA
>JAIFKN010000045.1 GCA_020049615.1 bacterium
TCGGGGGGATTCGGCGCCCCGACCAGGGGAACGGCGGCCGCCACCGCGGTGGCCGTCTGCGGGGTGATGGTGGGCACCAGATCGACTGCGTCACGCCAGGCCGCGGACAGGGCCAGATAGCCGCAGACCCGTACCGGATTGGTGCCGTGCCCACCGGAGTTCATGAGACAGAAGACGCCGGCGCCACCGGTGGAGTCGTAGTCGTAATCGTAGATGTCAGGGAACTCGCAGATCATGTGGCCGTTCTCGTGGCAGAAGGTGCCCAGGGTCAGGCTGCTGCCCATGTCGGTCATCTGGTACACGCCGGCCTGCTTGCCGCTGTCGCCCGAATTCCAGCTCACCGACCACTGGTGCGGCCAGATGCCCTGGCTCCAGCTATTGGGGCAGGTGCCGGCGTAGAACACGTTGATGGCGTCGATATAGCCATCGTTGTTGTCATCGAAGTTGGCGAAGTCGACACTCGCGTTCACCGCGTCGAGCGCGGACACCACCAGTTCGCGGGCGCGGGTGCCGAAGGCCACGGAGGAGTCGGCGTAGTAGGTGCGGGGTTGCGGCGCCGTGATGTAGGCGGTGACGAAATTTGTGTAGGTCAGGCGTCCCAGGCTGTTGTCGTAGAAATAGTCGCGCACCGAGCCGTTGTTGCCGAAGCCGGAGTAGCCGACCTGGTTGCAGAAGTTGTCGACCGTGGCCTGGGTATGGACGACGTCTGCGAGGCGGTCGGGGAACTGGATCAGCAGGGTGATGCCGCGGCGCGTGCCGATGGTCGGCGAGCCGGGCGCCGAGGATGGACCGGCAGCCGGGCCGGCGGCGAGGCGGCCGGCGGCGCGCATGGCGTTCGCCTCCGGCGTGGCGACCCGGCCCTTGGCGTCGCGGCGCTGGCGGGCGACCTCGGCCACCCGCTGGGCCCGACTCTGGCGCAGGTGCTTAGCCACGCCGAGGGTGGCTGGATCGCCAGCCCCGACTGCGAGGTGCGAGGGGACGAGGCTGCCATCCGGTTCGAGCGTGCCGTAGCGCCACCAGTGTCCGGCATCCTGCCGCACCGCCCAGCCGTCCTGGGTCTCGACATCGATGCTGAACTCGTCACCCCAGATACGCACCGGGACGGGCGTTCCGTCAGGCTGCTGCCAGACATGGCTGTCACCGATGTACACGGCCGCTTGCACCATGGCGGCGCAGCAGAGCAGGACGGAAAGGGCATAGAGACGCATATGGCGTGTCCTATCAGCGGGAATCGCGGACTCCAGGGGCGAACGGCACGGTCGCGGACGCCCGGCTACTTCGCCTTCTTCTTCTCTTCCAGCGCCTTCTTCCGCTCCTCGGCCTGCTTGGCCAGGGCGTCGGCTTTCTGCGCCGCCTCGTCGAGCAGGGCCTGGTACTGGGCCTGCAGGTCGGCGTCGGACTTGAACGCGTTCTTCAGCTTGGTCTCGGCCTCCTTGTGCAGGGTCGGGTCGAGGCTGAGGGCCTGGCGCAGGGTCAGCATGGCGGCCTTGCGCTTGGCCGCGCCGGCGAGCCTGCCGACGTCGGCGAGGAGGATCTTGGCCCGTTCGCGGTCCTGGATCTCCTGGTCGAGCAGGGTGATGGCGATGTCGAGGGTGTAGTCGCGGGCGGCGGCGAGGTTGAGCTGCGAACCGCCCTTGTGGTCGAGGGTGAGGAAGACGTGGCGGTCGACGAAGTTCGCCATGGCCAGTCCGGCCTTCGGGTCGCTGAGCGCCTCGAAGGTGCTGGGCGTGCCCTTGGGCTTGCGCTGGCCGATGAGCAGCAGGATCTCCTCGCGTTCGGTCGGCAGGCTGTATTTGGCGAGGTAGTCCTTGCGCTGGGCGATGAAGTCCTTGATCAGGGCCTCGCTGGCGGGCGCGCTGCGCAGCGAGCCGCCGACCAGGCCGGGCACCTTCAGGTCGATCTGCAGGTCGCGCTGCGCGACCAGGCTGAGGCCCTGCGCCTGGTAGAGCATGGCGCGGGTGTTGAGCGTATCGATGACCAGGAAGGTGTCGCCGAAGCCGGGGCCGATCCACAGCTCGCTCTTGGGTGTCGGCGGCTCCTCGGCGGCGAGGGCGGGGCCGGCGATGGCCGGGGGCGCGTCCTTGCTCTCGTCCTCGGCGCCGAACAGCGCGCGCGCCTCCTCCTCGCGCTCCTTCGGGATGACCCGCAGCACATCCTGCAGCAGCTGCTTGGGTCCGGGCGAGGTGTTGAGCCCGGTCATGAACAGCTCGGGGCCGTAGTTGCGCAGGCCGACCAGCCGGATCGCCTCGCCGTCAACCTGGTAGAGCAGCAGCATGTGCAGCGACGGGATGCCGAGCAGCAGGTACTGGCCGGTGCTGCTGAGCGCGGCGCGGACCACGCCGTCGTAGGCCAGCTCACCCTTCCAGAAGGCGTCCTCGGCGTCGCGCACGCGCCAGCGCAGGGCCTTCCTGCCCTCCTTGGCCTCCTTCACCGTCGGCTTGTCCGGCAGCAGGTTGAAGGTCTCGCCGTACAGCGGCTTGGTCGCCTGGCCGAGGCGCAGGGTGTGGATGGGCAGGCCGTTCTGCTCGTCGGCGTAGCTCTTCAGCCGCGTCTCGATCTCGGAGATGAAGTTGGCCTGCGGCTGGCGCAGGCCGCTCATGCGGTCGGTCTTGCTCTGGCTGACGTCGTACAAGGAGATCGAGCCGAAGGTCGGGTCGATCACCACGACGCGGGAGCCGGCGATCAGGGTGAGCGGCGTCTCGAGCGCGGCGACGGCGCCGGCGCACAGGACGAGGGCGATGAGATGGCGGAGCATGCTGGCCTCCAGGCGGGGCGATGATGGTTCGCGTCGGCGCCCGGGCCGTCGGCGTGACGGCCAGGACGGCGGCGTGTGTGCCTCGCCCGTGAGTGATACGCTTGGCGGCGGCGGCTGTTGCCGGCTGGCTGCGGCAGGACCGCGGGCTTCAGCCCGCGTTCGAGCGCGGGCTGAAGCCCGCGGTCCTGGGCGCCTCTTCCACACCGGCCCCTCGCCCCACCATGCCGCGCCGATGGACCAGCACTGGCGCAGCATCCTGGGCGAGATCGGCGACCTGCTGGCGCAGGCGCGGCCGGCCGAGGTGGAGCACGCCCACCAGCTGCTGCTGCGCGCGCCGCGCGTCTTCGCCTTCGCCACCGGACGCTCCGGCTTCGTCCTGCGCACCTTCATCATGCGCCTCAACCATCTCGGCCAGCCGGCCTTCTTCGTCGGTGACGCCAGCTGCCCGCCGGTCGGCCCGCGCGACCTGTTCCTGGTCGTCTCCGGCAGCGGCAGCACCTCGACCACGCTGGGCGCGGCGATGGAGGCGGCCCGCCACGGCGCCGAGGTCCTGGCGGTGGTCGGCAGCCGGGTCAGTCCGCTCGGCCAGCTCGCCGCCGCCGTGGTCGAGCTGCCCGCGCCGCACAAGCGCGGCGTCGCCGGGGCCGGCAACAGCCGCCAGACCGCCGGCTCGCTGTTCGAGCAGGCCTGCTTCGTGCTGCTCGAGTGCCTCATCCACCGCCGCTTCGTCGAGCAGGGTGGCGACAAGGCGGACGCGCTGGCGCGGCACGCGAACGTCGAGGCCTGAACCGGCGGAGCCCCGCTAGCGGGGCTTCGCCCCAGCCCGGGGCTGATTCTAGGCGTCGCCCCGCTAGCTAGCTGTTGCTGCAGGGGCTGCGCCCCCGCACCCCGAGTCCTTTCGCACTCGACTTTGACTCGGCGAGTCAAAGTCTACGTCCTCAAGGACTCTAGACCGTGACGACGGTCACCGAGGGCGCGTTGCGCGCCGGATCGCGGCTGAAGCCGCGCACCAGCAGCAGGCGCTGGCCGGGCACCGCCAGCTGGTGCCGGATCGCCAGGCTGCGGGCGAGGGCGCGGGTGTCCTCGAGGTCGGCGCTCGCGACCGTCGCCGGCACCACGCCCCACAGCAGGTTGTCGCGCTGGCTGGTGGATGCGTCGGTCGACACCGCGACCAGGGGGGCGGCCGGGCGCGAGGCGCTCATCACCGCCACCGCATGGTCCTGGCGCGACACCACCACGATCGCGCGCACCAGCAGGTCGCGCGAGAGCTGCGCGGTGGCGGCGGCGATGGCGTCCTCGACCGTGCATTCGCCATCCGGCAGGTCGCCGCCGGCGAAGGCCTTGAACGCGCCCTGGCGCCACTCCCAGGCTTCGCGCTGGCGGCAGACCACGTCCATGGTCTGCACCGCTTCGACCGGGTAGCGTCCGGCGGCGGTCTCGGCCGAGAGCATCACCGCGTCGGCGCCGGCGCGCACCGCCCCGGCCACGTCGGAGACCTCGGCGCGGGTCGGACGCGGCGCGGTGATCATCGACTCGAGCATCTGCGTCGCGACGATGACCGGTTTGCGGTTCGCGCGCGCCAGGGTGATGAGCTGGTCCTGGGCCAGCGGCACATGCTGCAGGGGCAGTTCGACGCCCAGGTCGCCGCGCGCCACCATGATGCCGTCGCTGGCGGCGAGGATGGCGTTGATGTCGGCGAGCGCCTCGGGCTTCTCGATCTTGGAGATGATGTGGGCCGGACTGCGCGCCGCGTCGATCAGCTGGCGCAGCTCGAGCACGTCATCGGCCCGGCGCACGAAGGACAGCGCGATCCAGTCGACGCCCAGCTCCAACGCGAAGGCGGCATCGACGCGGTCCTTGGCGGTGAGGGCCGGGGCCGAGACCTTGACCCCGGGCAGGTTCATCCCCTTCTTGTCCTTGAGCACCCCGCCGACCACCACGCGCACGCGGATCTCGCTGCCGGCGACGGCCAGCACCCGGAGTTCGATCGCGCCATCATCGAGCAGCACGCGGTCGCCCGGCACCACATCGCCGGCAAGCGCCTCATACTGCGAGCAGATCAGCTCGGCCGAGCCGACCACCTGGCGGGTGGTGACGGTGACATCGGCGCCCTCGGCCAGGGTGATCGAGCCGCCGGGGAAGGTGCCGACGCGGATCTTCGGTCCGCACAGGTCGGCGAGCACGGCGACCGGCTGGCCGAGCTCCGCCGCGGCCTCGCGCACCATGCGGTAGGACTGCCGGTGGTCGTCGTGGCTGCCGTGCGACATGTTCAACCGCACCACGTCGACCCCGGCGCGGATCAGCCTGCGCAGCACCGCCGGATCCCGCGAGGCCGGGCCGATGGTGGCGACGATGCGGGTGCGGCGGTGCTTGAGCAGGGTCAGATCGGTTTCGATGGCCATGACTGCCTCCAGGGACCATGCCTATTCCCGGACCGGGGCGGGATGCAAGGGGCAACCCCGGCCTGTGTCCAGAGGACTGCTGGCGGCGGCCGCGACTGCACCTTCCCCCGTCCCCCACCGCTCCACCATGCCGCCCGCCATGCAGAGCATCATCCTCATCCGCCACGGCTACCTGCAGAGCTGGGACGACCGGCCGAAGGGTCGCGGCACCCCGCCGCATCTGCGCATCGATCCGGCCCTGGCGGAGCTGGGCAGACGGCAGGCCGCGCTCGGGGCGGCGCGCATCGCCAGCGCCGATGCGGTGCTCTGCTCGCCCTTCCGCGGCTGCCTCGAGACCGCCGACGCCATCACCGCGACGACCGGGGCGAACGTCACCGCCGACTGGAAGCTGGGCGAGATCCTCGTCTCGAGCGTGCTGGGCATCCCGTACAGCCCGACCATGGGCATGGACCCCGACTGGGCCGAGCGGCGCGCCGGCGCGGGCAAGCCGTCGCATCCCGAGTCCGACCGCACGGTGCAGGACCGTGTGGCCAAGACGGTCAACGAACTGAAGGCGCGCAAGCCCTTCGCCGGGCGGCTCGTCATCGTCTCGCACGACACCATCCTCAAGGCGCTGGTCGCGGCGATGACGGGCCGCGCCGTGACGCTCGACTGGCATCCCTGCGCGATCGCGACCCTGGTGCGGGCCAAGCCGGTCGACCGGCAGTGGCGGGTGACCGGCCTGCTCGGCGACGCCAGCCACCTCGGGGCCGATGACCGCTGCGAGCCGACCGAGGAGATCGTGGTCAAGTACCACCCCGACGACAGCCGTTCGTGAAGCCCTGGGAGCTGCTCGACAGCGCCGCCATTCCCGGCGGCGGGACGATGCACCTCTACCGTCACGGGGACGACTACTCGATCCGCGTCGGACGCGACGAGCTGATGAACAGCCACGCGCACGGCTCGGAGGACGCGCTCGCCGCCCTCGCCAGCGCGCGCCTCGGGGCGCGGACGCGCCGCCGGGTCCTGGTCGGCGGACTGGGCATGGGCTTCACCGCGGCGGCCGCCCTGCGCGACCTCGGTCCCGATGGCCGGCTGACCGTCGCCGAGCTGGTGCCGGCGGTCGTCGAGTGGAATCGCGGCCCGCTCGCCGCGGTGGCCGGCGACGTCCTCGCCGATCCCCGGGTCGGCGTGCGCCTCGGCGATGTGGCCGTTTTGCTGCGCAAGTCGAGCGATGCCTTCGACCTGATCCTGCTCGATGTCGACAACGGCCCGCGCAGCCTGACCCAGGCGGCGAACGGCTGGCTCTACGACGCTGCCGGCCTGCGCCGCATCCGCACCGCCCTGCGGCGCGGTGGCGTCCTCGGCGTGTGGTCGGCGGTCGACGACGCGGGCTTCACCGCCCGGCTGCGCCTGGCCGGCTTCACCGTCGAGGTGGCGCGCCCGCACGCCCACGGC
>JAIFKN010000229.1 GCA_020049615.1 bacterium
ATGGCCATGGCTTGCGCATTCATCTTGGCGATGAACCGCTCGGGAGCAGGCATCCGATGCCGTAGTCCGTGGGATCGGATCGTGACGATGGAGGAGCGTCGTCAGCATGCCCTCTCGGTGGCGTTGACGCCGGCCCACGCGGCCATCGCCCAGTGGATGTCCACGCATCCCGAGGCCTGGATCGCCACCCAGAATGTCGATGGCCTGCATGAGCGCGCCGCCAAGGACCTCGGGGCCGCCGGCGATGCCGACCGCATCCTCCGGTTGCATGGATCCCTGCACCGCAGCCGCTGCCTCGACTGCGGCAAGTCGGACGCCTTGCCGCCACGCATCGACTGTTCGGCCCTGCGCCAGCTGCCGTCCTGCGCCGCATGCGGAGGTCGGCTGCGGCCCGACATCGTGTGGTTCGGGGAAGCGCTGCCGGAGGCGGTCCTGGAAGCTGCGCAGCGTGCGGCCGGGACGGCCCAGGTCTGCATGATCATCGGCACGCGGCTGGATGTGCATCCGGCGGGATACCTGCCCAAACTGGCCCACGCCCGGGGCGCTCTGATCATCGAGGTGAATCCGCAGCCGTCCCTGACCGATATGAATCGCGTCATCACCCTGCCGATGCCTGCTGATGCCGGTGTGCCGGACCTGCTGGGCAAGGCGCCGGCGTGAGCAGGCCGGACCTCATGGCCACGTCGCGTCTGCACAGCGGTCTTCTGCCCGGATCGCGGAGTGGTGGCGCCCTCAGCCGTGCCGCCCTCATCGCCTCCTGCGATGCCTACGAGCAGTTCGGGCGACGCACGCCGGAGGTGCTGGAGGCAGCGCGTGCGGCCGGTCCCGAGGGTGTTGCCGACATCGACCAGCTGCGCGCCTGGCTCGCCAGCGATGGCGATGCCAGCCCTGGTCATGAGCTGACGCATCGCCTGTTGGCCCGGCTGCGCGATCTGCTGGTCGCCCGCGAGGCCGCGGGCTGGCAGGCGCCGCCACCGACCCGCCTGCAGGTGGTCGAAGCCGACATCACCACCCTGGCGGTCGAGGCCATCGTCAACGCGGCCCATGAAAGCCTGCTCGGCGGCGGTGGCGTCGATGGAGCGATCCACCGCGCCGCCGGACGGGGGCTGCTCGCGGAATGCCGGCAGCTCGGCGGCTGCCGGCCCGGCCAGGCGAAGTCCACCGGCGGTCACCGCCTGCCGGCGCGGCGCATCATCCATACCGTCGGCCCGATCTGGATGGGCGGGGGTTACGGCGAGGCGGCTGAACTGGAGTCCTGTTACTGGCAGAGCTGCCTCGCCGCCCGCGCCGACGGCTGCCGCAGCGTCGCCTTTCCCTGCGTCAGCACCGGCGTCTTCGGCTATCCGCACGATACGGCTTGCCAGATTGCCGTAGCCACGGTCCGGCGCTTCACCCTGGCCTATGATGCCTTGGAGGAGGTGCAGTTCTGCTGCTACAGCGCCGAGCAGGCCGGGCGCTACCGCCGCGAATTGGCCGCCGTGCCAAGCCATTCTTGAACTTCCTGCGCGGCAGTCGTGTCGTCGGTCGGCGACGCCACGCATGTGCACTTCGCAGCGAGCGGGTCGCTGGCCTGACCGCCACCCCCAGCGGCGCACCCGACGTCAGCGCGCCCCGGCCACGAGACTAGACTAGGCTGGCCTCCCGTCGACGAAGACCAAGCGCATCTCGCTGGCGCCCTGCCAATGATGGATCTCGGGGCGTACCAGCAGATCCAGTCTTCGGCCGGGGGCTGCGACATCACCGAAGATGGCTTTGCCGCGCCAGACGAACAGCTCTTTCATCCCGCCACCGGTATCGGTAAGCGGCCCTTTGAGGTGCTCTCCATTTTTGCCAATCAGCTTCGGTCGGACGGCGAAGGCGGCATTAGCTAGGCGCAGGACCGGTTCGCGGTTGCCCATGCCAAACGGGCCTATGGCCTCGAAATACTTGAGGAACTCACTGTCGAGGTCGCTCAGTGCGACTTCGGCGTCGTATTCGGTGTACGGCATCAGCGAACCGGGCGCGACTCGGCTGGCGACGTGGCGTTCGAAGGCATCCTTGAAAGCCTCGATCTGGCTGGCCTCAAGGGTGATGCCGGCAGCGACGGCGTGGCCACCGCCCTTGGTCAGGACGTGACGGCAGGCCTCAATCGCCTCGCCTAGGTGAACCGAAGGAATCGAGCGCAGGCTGCCCTTGGCTTGGCCGTCGTTGATCGCGATCACTGCCGACGGCTTGCCGAAGCGGTCGACCAAATGGTTGGCGACGATGCCGACGATGCCCTGGTGCCAGCCCTCGCCAGCATAGACTAGGGTGGAGCGCGATGACAGGTTGGGATCGGCGTCGGCCTGGGCGATGAGGTCGGCGGTCAACGACTGGGTGATGCGACGGCGTTCGCCGTTGTCGGCGACGATACGTTCGATGACCTGGCCGACCTGGGCGGCTTCACGGGCGGTGAGCAGTGCGATGTTGGCCATCGCGCTGTCCATTCGGCCGCTGGCGTTCAGCAGGGGTGAGAGCTTCCAGGCAACGTCGTTCGCGGTAGGCTTGCTGTCGGCTAGGTTGGTCACCGCGAGCAGGGCGCGCAGTCCATGGTTTCCGGTACGGGCCAGTTCCTTAAGGCCGTGGTGGACGAGGATGCGGTTCTCGCCAGAGAGCTGAGCGCAGTCGGCGACCGTGCCGACGGCGACCAGAGCCAGTGCGTCGGTCAGGAAGGTGCGCAGTCGATCGGTCACCTTTTCAGCGCCGCACAACTCCATGGCGGTGGCCCAGGCCAGCTTCCACGCCACACCGACGCCGGCGAGGTGCTTGTCCGGGTAGGTGCAGTCTGGCCGATTGGGATTGACCACCGCCGTGCATTCCGGGAGGTAGCCCTGCGGCAGGTGGTGGTCGGTGATGATGACGTGGCAACCGGTCGTCTGCTCGATGCGCCTAGCCCAGCCGCCGTCAGCGATCCCACAATCGACGGTCACCATCAATTGAGCGCCATGCGCCACCACCGCCTCCAGGCTGCTCTCCGACAGGCCGTAACCGTCGAGGTTCCGATGGGGGATCCACACGATCGCCTCGTGCGAGCAGGTCCGGCAGAGCAGCGCCAGCAGGGACGCCGAGGTCGAGCCGTCGACGTCGTAGTCGCCGTGGATGAGGATGCGCTGCTTGGCGTTGATCGCGGCTGCGAGGCGGACGGCGGCGGTCTCCATGCCGGCCATCAGGCCGGGCTTGTGCAGGCCGGCGAGCTTCTTGGCAAGGAACGCCTCGGCCTGCGCCGCTTCCCTGACCCCGCGCAAGGCGAGGAGAGTGGCGATGAGCCGGGAAACGCCCAAACCGTGTTCGAGTTCGGAGATCAGACCGGGAACGACAGCGCTCTGCCGCCAAGCGCGGGAGGGGGTCAGCACGGCGGCAGGATGGAGCCGCCACCGCCCCGGCAACCGGCATACGCCCCCACCCATCATCCTCGGGCAGACGAGGGGCGGCCGATGATCCGGCGATCGTGTCAATCGATCAAGCAAAAGCCGTGGCAGCGCCACAGGAAGGAGGCCCAACGCAGGATGTACCTGCCGTCCTCCTCGCTGACGACGGCTTCGATCTCTGCGTCCAGGGCATCGCGGCGGTGGACGCCCATCTGTGCGTCGAGCCCCAGCGCCAGTCGGCGACAGGCCCAGGGGGCGTAGACGCCCGGTTCGCGGTCGACATCGCGGCAGGGATTGGACCAATCGCGCTCATCGAGGTTGACTGGCACTGGGTCGCGCATGAGGACGGCTCGCATCGCACGGCTGATCTCGTCCCAACCGTTCGCCCCGCCCAGGCGGAAGCGCTCGGGCGGCGGCCCAGGCGGGATGTCGAGGTCGTTGGACGGCGTTTCCAGTTCAAACGTCGGGGGCACCCAGGCGGAACTTCCGGCGCTGGGCAGGTGATAGCAGCAGCCAGGGTAGGCGAAGAAGCCCATGGATCACCTGAACCAGAGGCCCAGACGGTTCATACCCGACCGCCTAGCCGGCGCGGCCAGCGTGGTACGCCATCGTCGATCATCCACGCCACGGAGCGTTCATGGCCACACGCCGTCACCGTGCCCCAGCCGAGCCAGGGGCAGGGCCGCACCGGACCGTCCATCTCGTCGCCTCCCATCATGTCCTCGCCGAAGCGCAGGCCGATGCTGATCAGTTCCTGGGTGACCTCCTCGATGTGGAGGACACCCATGAAGCCCAGCCGCGCCAGCCAGGGATCGGCGCGCAGCGTGTTGTTGGGTGCGTTACGGACAAAGGCGCGCCAACGGCCGGGATAGCGCGCAGCGATCGCATTGCGGCGCACGATCAGGGAGAACATCTCGAAGGGTACGGCCATGAGCCTGATCTCCGTCGCGGGGTTGCGTTCAGCGGACCGTGGGCCGGTCGAGGTGGTCGACGAGGAAACGTAGCAGGTCCTCGCCGCCACGCCGGGCCAGGGTCTCGCCCAGCGGCGGCGGGACAGCGGGGGCGATGCTGCGGGACACCTGGCGATGGAGGTTGCACAGCGCATCGAATACCTCGCTGCTGCGCGGCAGTGGCACGAGCGAGGCGATAACCAGCCAGACGGGTTCCCCATCGAGGGCATCCCAGAACCCCATCGGCGTGCGCGACCAGCCGACGAGCATCCGGACGCGCCCGTCCCAGTCCGGCAGGTCGGCCTCCGTGACCGATGGCCGTGCTGCCCAGGCGCTCCCGTGTCACGAAGACCTCGCGGAGGCTCCCTGCCAGCTCAACCGCACTGTGCTTCTCAAACAAGCAGACACCCTGGGCGCCAGAGGGCGTTTCGCGGATGAGGTACAACTTATGTGCCATGCTCTGCTCCCTGCCGATCAGGCGTGAGGGCAATGATCGCGACCCACTCGCGCAGCGCCGCGCACGGAGGTGGCCGACTCGGCCGGGATCCGCACATTGTGGCGCAGAGGGCGAGTTCGGAAGCCATCCGACCAAAGCATGGGCGCCGGGGTGTTAGTCGAGGGGCAAGGATGTCCGGCATGGGGAGCCCTGTTCCATTGTCCTACGGGGTGGGCGAAGGGGCTGACGAAGAAACACCGTACTCACTCCGCTGGGCGCCACAGCGTACAGCGTGTGGCAGCACCATCTTGAGACGGGCCATCCCCGCTCAAGGAGGGATGGCCGGTCCGTTGTTCGTCTACGATGCCGCGGCTTGTTCAATTGCCACGGCTGGCTCCCGTCCGGGCATGCATCCAGAGCTTCTTCGCTCTGACGGCAGACAACGCCCCGAGCCTCAATGTGTTCAGGACTGTGTGTGCGCTCCTCAATGCCTCCCCCGGCACGGGATGGACGCCCGTCGTTCCGCCCCATGATCACCCGCATGCTCGACGGCGAACGCATCCGCGATCGTGCCTCCGGCTGGGAGGCGGCCTGGGCCGGCCTGGCCGGGCGCGTCGGCGAGGTGCTGCGCAGCATGCTGCGCCGCCAGTTCTGCAGCCTGGGGCACTGGCAGGATGCCGAGGCGCTGGCCGAGGCCGTGGCCAGCGACATCCTCGCCGGCTACCACGAGCGGGCGGTGGCCGGCACGCTGCTGGCGCTGTGGGAGCCCGGCAAGGGCGATCCGGCGCGCTTCCTCTGCGGACGCTGGGTCTACGCCCGCGCGCTCGACGCCCTGCGCCAGCAGACCGGCCGGCAGCTGCCCCTGGATGCGCAGGCGGTGGCGCCGGCCGGGTCCGACGGCCGCCAACCGGCCGCCGCCGCCATCCTGGATGCGGTCACCGACGGGCCGCTGCATCTGCTCAATCCCGATCCGCCGACCGTGGCCCAGCGCAGCGCCGGCGCCGAGGTCTGGGGACGCCTCGACTGGGAGGATCCGGCGCTGCAGCCGCTGCGGCGCGAGCTCGCCGCGTGGTGCGCCGGCGCGGGCTGGGCGGCCTGCGCGGAGGCGTGGCGCAGCGGCCGCGAAGCCGCCGCCCGCGAGCTCGCGGAGCTGCGCGAGCGGGGCGGCGCGGGCGGGGCGCTCGAGGCCCGGCTGGCGGAGGCCGAGATGCGGCTGCACTTCCATCCGCTCGACGGCCCGACCCTGGCGCGGCTGGCCGGGACCAGCCCGAACAACGGCGAGCAGATGCTCAGCCGCTACCGCCGTCAGCTGCCCCAGCTCTTCGCCGAGGTCGCCGAGGCCCTGCGCCGCTGGCAGGCTGTGCTCGCCGAGGAGGCGGCGTGAGCGCCGTCAGCAGCCCGGGCGGAGGCCGTAGGTGGTCCAGGAGGGATCCCCCATGATCCCCGATGGAAGCCCTGCCGCGCTGCGGCGGCGGCTCGGAGCCGGCCCGTGGCCGGCCGAGAGCGCGCTGCGGCTCCTCCCCGACGCCGGGCTGCTCGCCGTCGCCGGGGACGGCGCGCCCCTGGCCGGACTGCTCGCGGCGCTGGACGCGCTGCCCGGCGCCGCCGCGGCCGGCGTGATCCGCTGCGCGTCGCAGGTCGCCGACCGGCTGGAAGCGCAGGAGGGGGCCGCGCTGGCGGCGGCGCTGCTCGACGCCCAGGGCCTGCTGCTCCTGGCCGTGGCGCTGCCCGCGCCGCCCGGCGCCGCCGCCCTCGCCGCGCTGCGCTGCCAGGCCGAGGCCGTGCTGCTCGACGCCGAGGCGGCCGAGGCGGTGCTGGCGTGGACCGGTCGGACCTGGCTGCCCGAGCGGCACCTCCTGCCCGCGGTCGCCGCGCCGCTGGGCTGCAGCATCGCGGCGCGGGTGCTGCCGGTGCTGCGCCGCGCCAGCCCATCCTGGTCGGTGCCGTGGCGCATCGTGGTCGGCGAAGCCTACCGCGTCCCGCGCCTCGCCGCCGCCAGCGCGGCCGATCCGCTGGTGGCGCTCGAGGAGCTGCTGTGGGTGCCGCTGTCCGCGATCGCGGCCCGGCCCGGGCTCAGCGTCGCCCGCGCCTTCGGCCGCGATGCCCGCGGCCGCTGGATCCTGGCGATCCGTTGCGAGCCGCCCGGCACGGTGCTGGGCGTGGACCTCATCCCGGCGGCCGGCGAGCTGCCGCTGGCCGGCTTCGGCCGCGCCGGTCCCGGCCTCTTCACCCTCGATGCCGCGCTGCTTGGCGATGCCGCGCCGCAGATGCTGGCGACCTCGCGCACCCGCCTGGCCTGCGCCGACGGCACCGTCGTGCTGGAGCCCTGATGGCGCTCCCGGCGTTCCGCAGCGTGCGGCCCAGCTGGGCCGACTGGGCCGTCCTCGGCGCGCTGCCCGAAGCCGGGCTGCGGGAGCTGGCCGCGGCGGCCGCCAGCACCGATCTGGTGGTCAACCGCACCTTGGCACCGGCCTGGGTGCTGTCCGCGCTGGCCTGGATCGATGACCGTGGCGGGTTGGCGCTGCGCCCCGCCGCCGGCCCGCCGCCGGCCTGGTGCGAGCCCGGCGCGGAGCCGGCCGGACCCTACCGCGCCGCCTTCGGCGGAGTCGGCGGGCCGCATGTGCTGCCGGTGCTGCTCGATGCCGGCTGCGACGGCGCCCTCGGCTGGGCGGCCTGCGAGGGCGACCTCGAGGCGCCGGCCTGCGACCCGCGCGACCCGCACGCCCGCGAGATCGCCGCCGTCCTGCAGCTGTGCGCCGAGCGCTTCGGCTTCCGCCGCTTCCCCGCCACGCCGGTCGCCACCGGCGCGGAGATCGGCCCCAGCCTGGGGCTGCCGCTGCTCGTCGCCGCCCTCGCCTGGTGGCTGGATGCGGCGGTGCCCGACGGCCTCTGCGCGACCGGCGCGATCGGCGCCGAGGGCCTGCTGCCGGTCGATGGCCTGGAGCGCAAGCTGCGCGCGGCGCAGCGCTGGGGCTACCGCCGCCTGCTCGTGGTCGAGGGCCAGGAGATCCCCGACGACTGCCCGCTCGAGGTGGTCGAGCTGCCGCGCGACGCCCTGCGCGCCCTGCCGCGCCTGGTCGCCGAACTCGGCGAGGGCGGCGGCGGCGGCGAGGGCGCCCGCAACGCCCTGCTCGAACGCGCCGCCGCCGCCAGCGCCGCTGGGCGCCACGCCCACGCCGAGGCCCTGGTCGAGGCGGCCTGGCGCTGCGGGGGCCAGCGCCAGGAGGCGAGCCGCCTCGCCACCCGCATCCACCGCGCGGCCGGCGGCCGGCATCTCAGCGAGGCCCGCTTCGAGACCGTCCACGGGCAGCGCTCCATCCATCTGGTCCAGGGCGACATCACCGCCCCCGGCCGGCCCTTCGACCTGGTGGTGGTGTCCTCGTTCCGCGGTTCCTACCATCCCAGCCGCGGCACTATCCCCGGAGCCCTGCTCGAGCGCCACGACTGCAGCCTCGAGGACCTCGCCTGCGAGCCGCTCCTCGACCTGCGGCCCGGCCTGGGCAGCTGGCTGGCCCCGGCCCCTGCCGGCATGGCCGCCGGCCACCTCCTGGTGTGCGAGATCAGCGACCGCGATTTCGAGGGGGACCTGCCCGAGGCCGAGCTCGCGTCGCGGCTCGACGACCTGCTGACCACGATCCTGGTGGCGCAGCGCCGCGGCCTGCCGGTCGCCTCGCTCGCCATGCCGGTGATCGGCAGCGGCGCGCAGGGCCTCGATGCCGACCGCGTGATCGGGCTGCTGCTGCCTCGGCTGGCGGCGTTCCTGCTGTCCGGCAGCGCGGTCGAGGAGATCTGGTTCGTCGAACTGCAGCCGCAGCGCGCCGCCCGCCTCGCGGTGGCGATGGACCGCATCCTCGGCCACAGCGGCGAGTTGCTGACCGGCGACCCGGCGCTGGCGGCGCTGGCGCCGCTGCTGCAGGAGAGCATCGCCGCCGGCGTCGGACGGTTGCCGGTACTGGCCGAGGACGCCGAGGTCCGCGTCCTGGTTGCGGCCCTGGCCGACGGCGAGGCGCGCAGCGCCGAGGTCCTGCGCCTAGTGCACCGCGCGCTGCCGCGCTTCGCCGCGGCGCTGCCGGCGGACGGACCGGGCGCCGCCTGGCTCGCCGCGATGCGCAGCACCGCGGCGGACAACCTGGACAGCGCCGTGCCGGTGGCGGCGAGGCTGACCGCCCTGCTCGCCGGGTTGCGCCTGATGCTGGCGCCGGGCATGGCCTCCACGCGCAGCTGAGCTTAAGACGTGGGGTCCGTGAGCTACATTCGCTAAATGTACTTAACGAGCATTGATAATCGAGGGGCCGGCGGCAGGATCGCGCCATGGCCATCAAGCGGAAGCTCGCCCGGACCAGCAAAATCCTCGGTCTGCCGATCACCAAGCTGGCGACCGGCGAGGTCCGCGATCGCGACGGGCGTCCGCTAGTCGCCATCGAGGACCATGAGCATCTGGCGGCCGTGCTCGAACGCCTGTCCAGCCGTGTGGCCGCCGGGACGGCCCGGACCTATCGACCCTTCATCACGGCTTGGTGGTCGCTCTGCGAACGCCGGGCGGCGGATCTGGGCGACGATGCGCTCCTGCGGGGCTGGCTCCTGGCCATGACCCGCGGCGCCCACGCCTGGTCGGTGTCTTCTGTCCGCGTCGCGCTGGCTGCCGTGACCGCCCTGCGCGGCCTGCTCGATCTGCCGGCGCCGCTGTCCAACCACGCATTCAGCACCTGGTTCGATGGCGAGCTGCTCGTGCCGCTGGCGGCGCCGCCGGCCCGCAAGGGACCGGTCCTGCGCACGCATTTGCAGCAGGCCCTGCGGACGCTGGAGCGGGCCGCCCTGGCCGAGGATCCCGCCCGGCGACTGGCCGCCCTGCGCGATCGCGCCATGATCCTGCTGGGCTTCTCGGCGGCGTTGCGCCGGAGCGAACTCGTCGCGGTGACGGTCGATGACCTGCGCCGCTCCGCCGCCGGCGGCTGGGTGCTCCACATCCGCCGCAGCAAGACCGATCAGCGCCAGGCCGGTCAGCTGGTGCCCCTCTACGCCGCCGGTGATGCGCGGTTCGACGCCATGCAGGCCATCGCCGCCTGGCGATCGGCCGCCGGGATCGCGAAAGGCCCCCTCTTCCGGCGCATCGATCGCCATGGCTGCGTCGGCGACCGGCCGCTCCATCCCGCGTCGGTCGCGCCGATCCTGCGCAAGCTCCACCTCGGCGACGACATCAGTCCCCACAGCCTGCGTCGCGGCTTCATCACCGAGGCCCGTCTGGCCGGGGCTTCCAACGTGCAGATCCGGCGCGTCTCCCGGCACAAGAGCGACCAGATGCTGGACACCTACACCGCCGAGGTCGACTCGCACGCCCAGGGTCCTGGCGCCATTCTGTAGGAATCGGGTATTAAGGGCATCGTCGGGCGAATTTCTGAGAATTTCACATCGTTAGTCATTGATGGACAATATGTTGCGTCTTAGCGTGCTATATTTTCCGTTTCGTGAGCCGACCCCTTTTTGGTCGCTGCGGAGGGCCGAAGCACAATGCAATGGACAGCGGCTATTGCTGCGGCCAACGCAGGACCTCGCGGCCAGCTTCGACAAATGCGACGCCACCCAAGGCCA
>JAIFKN010000207.1 GCA_020049615.1 bacterium
TTGATCTTCCACGAAGTCGGTGCGACCACCGGACTGGTCGTCGCCGTCACCTTGACCGCCGCGGCCTGCAGGTTCGGCACCCCGTCCTGGGCGACCAGGTAGACGGCATAAGCCGTGTTGGCCGCCAGACTGCTGACCACCTTGGTCGCCTCGGTATTGGCGCTGAGGACGAGGCTGCCGGAGGCGGCAACCGTCACACCGCCGTAGCTCACTCCCGCCTTGACCTGGGCCGCGGTCGGGGCTGCAGCTGCAGCGGCGACCACGATATAGTAGGCGGTACCCGCCTCATCGGTCTTGGCGCGCACGCTGAATCCCGTGCTGGTGACGGAGTTGACCGTCGGCCAGGTTGCGACCCACGCCGGGGCGGTCGTGTCTGCGGTGCCGCTGCGCGGACTCTCGGCGGGACCAACCCCGCTCGGGACATAGGCGGCACTCGCGCTCAGCAGGATGCGGTCGATGCGATAGCCGTCTTCGCGCCGACGCAGGCTGAAGGCATGGTTGCCGGCGCTGAGTGTGGTGGTCGTGGACAGTTTCACCCATCCGAAGCCGGTCGATGATCCGGTGCTGAAGTAGCCTGTACCAATCTGGGCTCCATCGACTCCGGCGAAGACCGAGTCCCCGGCACCATTGGGGGCGCTCACCCGCACCCAGGCGGTGTAGGCTCCAGCGGTGGCGATGGAGACATCATAGCGCGCCTCGCAACCGGTGCTCCAGGTGGCGTTGGGGATTCCGGTATCGTTGGTGGTCAGGAAGCCGGTACCGGCGTATCCCGGTGTACTGGTCGCCTGCGTCCAGGTGACGCTGTCTCCATTGGCCGACAGGCTTGAGGTGTTCTCGGCCTCCATGACCAGCAGGCCGCCAGATTCCTGGAAACGGCCACCGAGGTCAGCCGCCATTACCGTCACCGACAGTGGCACCGTGGCAACATCTCCGTCAGCATCGGCCACCCGGGCGAGGAAGCTGTAGGTTCCCGCGGCCGTCGGCGTGCCGCTGAGGTTGCCTCCGCTGGCGATGGCTAGACCTGGCGGCAGCGGGTTGGACCCGTTCTGCAGCATGGTCCAGGAATAGGGTGCCTCGCCACCGGCCGCCTCGATGTCGTCGCTGTAGACCGCTCCGACCTGCGCCGTGGTGAGTTCACTCGATTGGGTGGTGACCACCGGCGTGCTGTCGCTGACAGGATGGATCGAGGTGGTCGGAGTGCCACTGCCGGTGAGGGTCACGGTCAGGGTCTGGCCGTTGGTCGCCGCGATCGGGATGGCCACGGTGAAGCTGCCACCGCTGCCGCTGGCGATGACCCCGACGCCACTGAGCTGGGCGCTCCAGGTCAGGCTGCTGCCCGTACCGACGAAGATCACGCTCTGCAGCGGACGCACCGCAGTGCCGCTGGCCGGACTGGTGATCAGCGGTCCGGTCGAGGTAAGTGTGGTTGTCGAGGCTTCGATCCACGCCGAGGTCACGCCTGAGCGCAAGGCCCGCACGCGGTAGGCGTAGTTGGTTGCCGGGGTGAGCCCGTTATCGGTCCAAGTCGTGGCTCCGGCTGCCAGGTTCGCCGCCTGCGACCAGACGCCTGCAACCTGCCGCTGCACCTCGTAGCCGGTCTCGTTGGTGGCGTTATCGGTCCACTGCAATGCCGCCGTGGTGACGGTCGGCGTGACCAGCAGGGCGCTGGGGGTGGCCGGCGGCGTCACCGTATCCATGCGCTTGAAGATGGTCATGCACGAGCGGCTTGCCGGGGTCGAGAAGACATAGGCGCCGCTGGCCGAGGCGGACAGCACGGTGTCGGTCTTGGCCATGACATCACAGCGCCTGACTTCCCAGGTGCCGGTCGGCAGATTGGCGGTCAGGTTGCTGGCGGCAGCATTCGAACTGAGGACATATTGCGCACCGTCTGCCGCGAGGACGCGGAATCCCGACGGCGCGTTGCTGAAGATGCTCGCGGACGGAGCGCCGCGCGGCGACAGGTTCCAGAACGCCAGATGCTGTTCGATGCGGGCACGCATCCAACCCAGGTTGTCGGCCGAGGGGTGGACGGCGATGGTCAATCCCAAGGCGCGGAAGCCCTTGAAGTAGCCGCCTGCGCGCGATCCCGTCTTGTGGCCCGTGGAGCCGTAGCCGCCGCCGGCGAAGCTGCCGAGGATGCCTTCCAGGACATCGGCTTCGCTCGACTCGTTGGGGTCGTAGCCGTTCTCGTCATTGATGCCCGGCTTCTTCCCGCCGGCATTGTAGTCCGTCCCAATTGCGTCGGCGCAGGCGCCGAGATTGGCGAGATGCAGAGGCAGCTTGCCCTGGCGGATGGTGTGGGTGTGCCAGGTGCCGTTCAGAGCGGCGCTCCAGCCGCGGGTCGCGTGCGTCGAGATGGGCACCGGATAGGCGAGCCAGGAACGCATCAGGTTGCCCTTGGCCACCTGATCGGCTTCGTTCGTGACCTCGTTCCACTCGTTGGCCTGGCAGATCCAGACGTTGGGGAATGCGCCGTAGCGCGCCATGATGTATTTGAGGTAATACTCGTCAGTGACCCTCTGCGTGCCAAAGCCCATGATGAGGTCGGCGATGACATCCTCGCCCATGGCGGTGCGCACAGCCACATCCACCCGCTGCGAGAAGAAGGTCGGATTGACCCGTTCGGTCTGGCTTTCGGACACAGCTCCGGTCGCGGTGAAGAATGGCTTCACCAGCGGATCGATGTTGGAGGTGCTCGGTCCTTCCAGACCGAAGCGCACCTTGTTCAGCCCCGCCCGGGCGATGTCCTTGACATCCTCGGTGATGGTCGCGGTGGTGGCGGTTACGCCGTTGGGCTTGTGCAGGAAGTCGTAATAGGTGCTGCCGACGATGAACTGCCGGCTGCCATTGCTGCGACGGAACCAGCGTCCACCGGCGCTTTCGGCATCGACCTCCCAGAATCCACGGTTCGTCGAGGCGGTCGCATTGATGTAATCACCCTCGTGCTCGTTATCGAGCTCGGCGGTGTTTGAAACCACATCGACGAGGTTCCAGCGTCCGGACTTGGTCGGGCAGAAGCGGATGACGAAGCGGTTGCCGGAGGATCCGCCAGCGCCGTCGCCGTCCCAGTAGCCGTGTAGGCGATAGGTCGGCGTTCCGCTCTCGTGGCGGATGTCGGCGTAGAAGGACACCGAACGCGTCGGCGTGCCGGTGGGACCGAAAGTCGGACCGGTAAACGGGATGTCGATGACGCCATAGACCGGCGTCGGGGGCAATTCGGCCGCTGCGAGAGGCAGGGTGGCAAGCATCGCGAGCGTGAGAGTGCGCATAGTGTTCCTTTACCCCGTCTGTGCCCGGCGCCGCAATGAGATTACATACGCAAATGCAAAGCGTTGAGCGTGTTGAGCTTACAGACATTCTGCTCTGCATTCTGTCATCTCGTCCGATGTCCGGGCACATACCGGTAGGAGCAAGCCATGACGCCCACCATCCGTCTCGGCCATCTCTGTCTTCCCCGAGTCCGGCAACCCGATCGCCCGCTGGCGGCCGGTCTCCATGGCGAGAGCCACAAGCTCCACCTGCGGCCACACAGGACCATTCCTGCTCGCGATTGCGTCGCTGCAGGTGCGGCGAAGGATCGCGTATGATGCCCGACGCACAGCTTGAGGCCGCTTTGGCCGCCGTGCGCAATGGCGACACCGATCGCTATCGTGAAATCGTCGAGCAGTGCCAGGATGGGGTGCGGAGATTCCTCGCCGCACGATGCCGGCGCATATCCGAGGTCGAGGAACTGGTTCAGGCGACCTTCGTCACCGCCTACCAGTCGATCGACCAGTGGACGGGTGAAGGCGTGTTCCAGGCGTGGTTGATCGGCATCGCCAAGAACCACCTCCGCCACCATCAACGCTCCTGGCTGCGCGACCGTTCCACCGGTATCGAAGCCATCGACAGCTTCGCCGCGCCGGAGACGCATGAGGCCAGCTCGGCCGACGAGGATGCCATCGTCCGCATGCGCCGTTGCATCGGGCAGTTGCCCGAGCGCAGTCGCCGCCTGCTGCAGCAGCGCTATGCGGATGGCCTGCCCCTCGCCCAACTGGCGCAGCGGTTTTCGACCGCCACCGAGGTCCTGGCGACCCGGCTGCTGCGTCTGCGGCAAGCGCTCCGCCAATGCATCGAGGCACAGCCATGACCCCCGAGGAGCTCGACCTCGCGGCCGAGGCGCTGGTTTACGATGAACTCGATGCCGTAGCGCAGCAACGCTTGGCCGAAGCCGTGGCGGCTGATCCGGCGGCCAAGGAACATGTACGTCACGGGGTCCGCGAAGCACTGCTCCTGCACGCCGCCTGCGCAGCCGATCCGTCGCGGACAGCGGATGCCGTCATGCACCTGCTGCGTTCTGGTCGTAGCAGCCAGCGCATCCGTTTCGATCACAAGGTGGTCAGTAAGCTCCGCCGCCGATCGCGGCCATCCAACCCCCGTCGTCCTTTCGGCCTAGCCATCGCCCTGGCTGCCGCCCTCGCGTTCGTCATTGCCGGGGTACTGCTGCTGAGTCCCGCAAAGATCGATGTGCCGAGGGTGATCGTACGGTCCGGGACGCCTATTTCGGCAGACGGCGTCTCCCTGCCGCCCGGGTCATCCTGTCTCGGGAAGCTCGTCGCGCCGGAGGCAGTACGGATCGAGGTGCAGGGGATCGGCCTTCTCGACCTCGACGCTGGAACCCGGCTGCAGATCGGCCATCCGCTGGCGTCGGGCATCACCGTCGAGGCCGGGCGGATAACCGCCGACATCCTTCCGCAAACGGCGGATCGTCCGCTGCGACTGGGGCTGACGCATGCCGAGGTCGTCGTGCTCGGTACCCGCTTCGTCGCTGAAGTCGCCGCCATCGACAGCGTGTCGCTCATCTCCGGTTCGGTCCGCATCGTGCACCGGACGACGGCGGGAAGCCTGTTGCTGAGGCCGGGCCAGGCCTGCATCGCCGATGTGACCTCGGTGCGTCTCGATGAATCAGCCCTGTTCGACGGTCAGGCGTACAACCTGTGGTCGGCTGGGACGCTGACTGCCGTGGGAGTCCAACCCGTGGAGGTCGCCGATCCCGCCGCGCCCGACGGTCGCTGTCTGGCGTTGCCCGCCGCCGGTTCCGGCGTCGAGTTCGCCGTACCGGCCCAACCGGCCAGGCTCACCGTGTACTGGCGCGAGGATACCGAGATACGCTTGTCGTTGCGCCTGCTGGTCGATGGGCTGGAGGTCCGGCGCATCCAGGGAGCCAGACGCAACAAGCACTGGCGTGATGAGAGCGTCGATCTGCCGGCGGGTGCCCGACGGGTACGCATCGAGGCCCTGACCGACGCTCTGCCCGCGTCCAAGTTCGAACCCGGCCTACCCTATGCGTCGAGTGTGCGGATCGGTCGCATCGCCCTGACGCCACGCTGAGCGCCCAGACTGGTCTGGTAAACGACCCGAGGAGTGCACATGCCACCAGTTCCGTGCTTCACACCTTGCTTCGACAACAGGACGTGGCCAGCAGGGCGATGTGTGCTGCTACTGTTTGCCGCGATCTACCTGGGATCAGCCGAACTGCCGTTGCTGGCCGCAGACGATCTTCGCGATGCCACCCCAGCCGCGGGCCTGGCCCTGGCCGTCACCGGCGGTTCGTTCGACCTGCGGGGATGGACAACCACCACCGCCAAGGACCAGGTATGCCTGACCCTTCCTGATGGAACCTTCGGACCGAAGGACGCCGGCGCCATCGAGGTGGATCTGCTCGGCTTCGACCGGCTGCGTCGAGGCAGCGACTGGCGGCTGGTCGGGGGCTTCGAGCCAACGACCCAGCCATCCCGTTTCCAGACCGGCGAGTTCCGCTGCC